>NZ_MQTS01000058.1:0-12981 GCF_020532825.1 Arthrobacter sp. SO3 | reverse complement strand
CCGGCGGGTCGAGCGGCCCGGTCATGGCTGCGCCTCCGGCCGCTGTCCGTCCGCCTCTGGCGCCCCCGGAGGGGAGGCCCCCGGTTCCGGTGGCCCCGGTTCCGGCGCCCCCGGAGGCGTCTCGATCGTGGAGGTGTCTCCCTCCGGCAGGCCGAGCTCCCGGGCCTTGAGCAGCCGCCGCAGGATCTTGCCGCTGCGGGTCCGGGGCAGGGCCGTGGTGAAGTCCAGCAGCCGGGGCGCCACCGCCGGGCCGAGCCGCTTGCGGGCGAATCCGATGATTTCCAGCTGCAGCTCCTCGGAGGGCGCCCAGCCCGGACGCAGCTCCACGAAGGCCTTGACCACCTCACCGGCCACCGGGTCCGGGACCCCGATCACCCCGGCTTCGGCCACGGCCTCGTGTTCCATCAGGGAGCTCTCCACCTCGAACGGGCCGATCAGGTGCCCCGAGGACTTGATGACGTCGTCGCCGCGGCCGACGAACCAGTAGTACCCGTCGGCGTCGCGCCTGGCCAGGTCGCCGGTGAGGTACCAGCCGCCCACAAAGCAGCGCCGGTAGCGCTTCTCTTCATGCAGATAGCCGCGGAACATGGAGGGCCAGCCCGGGCGCAGGGCCAGTTCGCCGACGGTGTCCGGGTCCGTCACCAGGACCGCCTCGCCGTCGCGGACGATCGGCTTGTCCTGGGCGTCACGGGCCACGATGCCCGCTTGGACACCGGGCAGCGGCCGGCCCATCGAGCCCGGGCGGATCTCGGTGGCCGCGTAGTTGGAGATCATGATGCCCCCGGTTTCGGTCTGCCACCAGTTGTCATGCACGGGCTGGCCGAATGCCTGCTGGCCCCAGACGACAACCTCCGGGTTGAGCGGTTCGCCGACGCTGGCGACGAAGCGCAGGGCGGAGAGGTCGTGGCCCTGGGCGCGGTCCGCCCCGGCCTTCATCAGCATCCGCAGCGCCGTCGGGGCGGTGTACCAGACGGTGACGTGCTGTTCGGCGAGGATCCGGTACCAGCGGTCCGCTTCCATCTCCTCCTCGTCCACGATCGTCGTGACCCCGTGGGTCAATGGCGCGATCACGCCATAGGAGGTTCCGGTGACCCAGCCGGGGTCGGCCGTGCACCAGTAGACGTCGTCCGGGTGCAGGTCCAGCGCGGAGGTGCCGGTCGCGTGGTGGGCGGTGACGGCGTCGTGCACGTGGATGGCGCCCTTCGGGGTTCCGGTGGTGCCGGACGTGAAGTGCAGCAGGGCCATGTCCTCGGCCTGCGTCGCGGCGATTTCAGCCTCCGCCGGCGCGGCGCGCATCAGCGCGGCGAGGTCCAGTGTTCCCGGCTCCGGGTGGCCGTCGGCGTCGGTCAGCAGGACGTGCCGGAGCTCCGGGAGTGAGCCGCGGAGCTGGGCGATTTTCTTGCGGTAGAGGGCCCGGGTGGTGACCAGGGCGCGGCCGGAACCCAGCTGCAGCCGCTGCCGCACCGGCTCGGGGCCGAAGGCGGAGAACAGCGGGCAGAAGACGCTGGCGTTCTTGAGGGTGCCGAGCACCGCGATGTAAAGCGCCGGGCCGCGGCCGGTGAGCGAGAAGACCCGCTCGCCGCGGCCGATGCCGAGGCCGCGGAGCACCCCGGCGAAGCGGTTGGTTTGTTCTGCCAGTTCGGCAAAAGTCAACGAATGGCTGCTGCCGTCGGCCCGGACGAACCGCAGCGCCTCGTGACCGGCGTGCCCCCCGGCGGCGTGCCGGTCCACCGCCTCATAGGCGATGTTGACGCCGCGGCCCCCGGGCAGCCCGGACAGTTCGTGGCGGGCTTCGTCCCAGGAAAAGCCGGCACACGCCGCGTCATAGTCCACCAGGTTCGGCCGGACCCGGAAGCTGCCGACGTCCTTGGGGATGGTGGGCCAGCGGGTCGAGGGTTCCGTTCCTGCCGTCATGGTTCCATCGGACTCCCGCCCGGCAGAGGTGCCTAGAGGATAAAGGCCCGGCGGGTGCGTCCCGGCGGTCTCCGGCAGTCGGCCCGACATCTAAGCGGCCGGCGGGGGATCCGTTGCCTCCCAGCCACTAAACTGGGTGCCATGACTGCCAACAGTGCCCCTGCAGCTGACGCCGCTGCCGCCCGTGCCCGCCTGCTTGAACTGATCAAGGAGCTGGCCGTCGTCCGCGGCAAGGTCGTCCTCTCCAGCGGCGCCGAGGCCGACTACTACATTGACCTGCGCCGGATCACCCTGCACCATGAGGCTTCCAAACTCGTCGGCCAGGTCATGCTCTCGCTGCTGGACGACGCCGGGATCGACTTTGAGTGCGCCGGCGGCCTCACCATGGGCGCCGACCCGGTGGGGACCGCAGTGATGCACACCGCCGTCGACGCCGGGCGCCCCGTGGACGCCTTTGTGGTCCGCAAGGCGCAGAAGTCCTACGGCATGGGCCGCCAGGTGGAAGGCCCCTCCGTTGAGGGCCGCAAGGTGCTGGTGCTTGAGGACACGTCCACGACCGGCGGCTCCGCGCTGACCGCCGTCGAAGGCGTCCGCAAGGCCGGCGGCAACGTCGTCGCCGTCGCCGTGATTGTGGACCGCGATACCGGTGCCAAGGAAAAGATCGAGGCAGAGGCCGGTGTACCCTACCTCTTCGCGTTCGGCAAGGACGAACTCGGCCTCAGCTAGGCCGTTCGTCCCTCAGCGGACGCGTGTGGACGGTGGATTGGCTGTGATTTATCATTTTCTAGTAGCCACCAGACCCCGGAGACCATGCGCCATGCTCCTGCCCGAAAAGATCCTCGAACCCCTCAGCACCGTTGACCAGATCCAGAACCTGATCCTGGACAGCGCCGATTTCGAGGACTTCCTCAATGAACTCGCGCGGTTTTCCGCCCACCAGGTGGCGGGGGCCGGCGACGACGCCCTGTGCGGCATCACGCTGCTGCGGGACCGCAAGGCCGCGACCATCGGCTGGAGCAGCGACTCCGCCCGCGAAGTGGACGAGATCCAGTACCGGCTTTCGCAGGGCCCGTGCCTGACGGCGGCGCAGGAGGAACGCGAAGTTTACGTTCCGGACCTGTTTGATGAGGACCGCTGGGGGCCGGACTATGCCAGTGCCGTCGCTTCGCACGGCCTTCGCTCGGTACTCTCCGTGCCGTTCCATCTGCAGGGCGAGGCCCAGGCGGCACTGAACCTGTATTCGGACGTGCCGCGCAAATTCGACGGTGATGTTGCCGCCCGGGCGCGCGGCTACACCCGGGAGATCTCCCAGGCGCTGCGGCTGGCCGTCCGCTTCTCCCTGCACACGGACAGTGCCACCAACCTCCGGGCCACGCTCGAATCCCGCACGGTGATCGACATGGCGATCGGGATCGTCATGGCACAAAACCGCTGTGACCAGGAGACAGCGGTCAGGATCCTCACCGACGCGTCCAGCAACGGCAACGTCAAGTTGCGTGACATCGCCGCGTCCCTGGTCCAGTCCGTGGGCGGCACCGCGACCCGCACCCATTTCGAGGAACCCGGCCGGCGAGCAGCGGGCTGAACCGGTAGCGCCATATGACTTGTGCGCTCCTTCGGCGGCCTATACCCTGAATGAGGTTGAGCCGTCGGCCATAGACACCCTTTTTTGGAGTACCTATGGACAACTCGTTGAACGCTCAAGTTAAGCTGGACATCGCCTCGGATGTCGTCCGGATCGACGTCCGGGGAAGCCTGACGCAGCTCTCCCGCCCTACCCTGATGCAGCTGGTCTCCCGCGTCCGCCGGCTGGGCATCACATCGCACATCCGGGTGGATCTCGGCCGCGCGACCTTCGTGGAATCCGCCGCTCTCGCAGGGCTCCGCAACGACCTCAACGCAATCGACGGCGCCGCAGCACTCGTCGACACGGCCGGCGCCTTGCCCAGCTCGGCCGGTGTCTCCCTGGAACTGACCCCGTTCGTGGAAAACACCGCCGCCGCGCTGCCGTCCCTGGATCTGTCGACGGAGTTCAGCGCATCCATTGACGCCTCAGGAACGAGGCCGCTGAACGTCTACTCCGACGACGAACTGCTGGCCGCCAGTGACTCCGTCTTCGTGCTGCTGGACAACCCGGCGGACATGGCCCGCTCCCAGCTCCTCGCGACCTATGACGAAATCGGCCTGGAAATCAGCCGCCGCGACGCCGGCAACAGCAGCCTCCCGCGCGACACCGGCCGTGAAATCAGCCGCCACGATGCCGGCAACAGCAGCATCCCGCGCGCAAACGGCCGCACAATCAGCCGCCCCGAAGCGGACCGGGAACCGGAACCGGTGTAGGCAAACGCCCAGCCGCCAGACTGTGGCCGAGCTGTTATCCGGCGTCGTTTCTTATCCGTGTTCCTCCGTGGCTACGGTAGTGATGTGCCGCGTGAGCCGGAAGTTGAGGATGCGGGCGGGGCCGGCGAGGCCGACGCCCGGATGCTGCGGCATGCCGCGGAACTGAAGAGATTTTCCCGGCGGGGGTTCCTGGCCGGCGCCGGTGCCGCCTCGGTGCTGGCGGCCGACATGCTGTTCACCCGGCGGGTGCAGGCCGAACGGCGCGTCCACAAGATCCTCACGGTGCCGGACCAGACGGCCGAGAAGTACTTCCCCAACGCGAGCTGGTTCCTCTTTCCCGGCTACAAGACGAGCTGGGAGGAGGCCCAGTGGATCCTGAACGCGCTGCGCGGGGCGCTGAACAAGCGCGGCCAGCTCGCCGCCGTCGGATATTCCAATGTGGGCATCGACATCGACCAGATCGTGATCGCCATCGTCGAGCACGCCCGGGCCCACCAGCTCACCAAGTTCTACTTCTATGGCCACAGCTTCGGCGGAATGGTGGCAACCCAGGCCGCCGCCCGGCTCCGCGAGCTCCATGGCATTGAGGTGGCCTTCATCCTGCTGGATTCCAGCCCCTACGGCAAGCACGACGTGCTGGACCAAAGCTGGTTTGAGGGGGTGGTGTTCCTGTATGAGAGCGGCTTCCGGTTCCCCTCGGTGCTGCGCGGCGGCTACGAACTGGGCGAGCGGATGCTGAACAAGGACGAGCGCAGCTGGGGGCAGGTCCTGGACCAGACGATGGAACAGCTCTCGCCGATTGCCCCCTCCAGTGTGCTGATCCAGTCCGAGTCCGCCTACATCTACCACTTCGACGCAACCCGTTTCGCGGGGAAGCTGGGCGGGACCCGGATGGCCTTCATCGGCAACCCCCGCGACCGGACCGTGGATTACGAGAGCGCCCGGGACTCCTGGTCGCTGACCTTCAAGGACAACATGGCCTCGGACTCCCTGCGGACCGACGGCGCCCGGCCGGCGCACGCCAGCCCGGGCTGGAGTCCGTTTGTCTACCGCCCGATCATCGAGGAACTCGAGGACGAACTGTTCCCGCTGCCCTCCGGCGGCGGCAAAAAAACCGCCATCTGATGCGTAGGGGCCTAGATCTGGTTTTTCAGGTCCGCCACGGAGTTCAGGATCTGGTTGGGCCGGAACGGGTACGCGGCGATGTCGTCCTTATGCGTGATGCCGCTGAGCACCAGCACAGTGTGCAGCCCGGCTTCCATCCCGGCGATGATGTCGGTGTCCATCCGGTCACCGATCATCGCGGTGGTTTCCGAATGCGCGTCGATCTGGTTCATGGCCGAGCGGAACATCATCGGGTTCGGCTTGCCCACAATGTAGGGCTCCCGCCCGGTCGCCTTCGTGATGAGCGCCGCGATGGCGCCGGTGGCAGGCATCGGCCCGTCCTTCGAGGGCCCGGTGGCGTCCGGGTTGGTCGCGATGAACCTCGCGCCGCCCAGGATCAGCCGGATGGCCATGGTGATGGCTTCAAAGGAGTAGGTCCGGGTTTCGCCGAGCACCACAAAGTCCGGGTCCTGGTCGGTGAGGATAAAGCCGGCCTCGTGCAGCGCCGTCGTGAGGCCCGCCTCGCCGATCGTGTAGGCGCGGTTGCCCGAATCCGAGCCGCGGACCTGGTCCTTGAGGAACTGGGCGGTGGCCAGGGCGGAGGTCCAGATATTTTCCTCGGGAATTTCCAGGCCCGAGCTCTTCAGCCGTGCGGCGAGGTCCCGCGGCGTGAAGATGGAGTTGTTGGTCAGGACGAGGAAGCGCTTGGAGGTGTCCACCCAGCGCTGGATGAGTTCAGCGGCGCCCGGGATGGGCTGGTTTTCGTGGACCAGGACACCGTCCATGTCCGTCAGCCAGCACTCAATCTCCTGGCCGCTGCGGTACACCGATTTTGATGAACGCACTTGGTCCGCGTTGTCCCTGTGGTCTGCCTGCTGCTCCGCCATGCTGTCCTCCGCCGATAATGTGCCGATGCCAGTCCCAGTCTAATGTTGAGTCGTGACTGAACCCGAGATACCCAGCGAAACCCTTTCCGGCAGCTTGACCGCAAAAGAGGGCGGGATGACGGCCGGGACGGAGGCCGAGGCGGAGCCCAAGGCGGAGGTCGGCGTCGGGCCCTGGGAAGGCGAACTGCCGCAGGGGGAGCACTGGGATCCGGACCTCCTGGCGGACGGCGACCGGCGCAACGTGGTGGACAAGTACCGCTACTGGAAGCACGAGGCGATCGTGGCCGACCTCGACTCCAGGCGCCATAACTTTCACATCGCGATTGAGAACTGGCAGCACGACATGAACATCGGCACCGTTGTGCGCACCGCCAATGCGTTCCTCGCCAAGGAAGTCCACATCATCGGACGACGCCGCTGGAACCGCCGCGGGGCCATGGTCACCGACCGCTACCAGCACATCCGCCACCACCCCACCGTTGCGGACTTCGTGGCCTGGGCACGGGGGGAGGGGCTGGCGATCATCGGGATCGACATCTTCCCGGACTCCGTGCCGCTGGAGACCTACGAACTGCCCAGGGACTGCGTGCTGGTGTTCGGCCAGGAGGGCCCGGGGCTGTCCCCCGAGGTCCACGAAGCGGCGGTGGACACCTTGTCGATCGAGCAGTTCGGCTCCACCCGGTCGATCAACGCCGCCTCGGCCGCGGCCATCGCGATGCACGCCTGGATCCGCCGGCACGTCTTCAGCCAGCTCCCGGGGTAGCACTGCCGCGCCGGAAGCCGCCGGAACCCGCCGGAAACCCGCGCGGACACGCGCCGGGAGCCTCCAGGCGCCAAGGCGAAGCCGGATATTACAGGCCCGAGTGACCGGAAACACTGCCTCCGGCGCAGGAATGGCTAGGATGGTTCCTAGCCGACGAGGTTCACTCCAGGGTCAACCAGCCCGCAGACGAAATTCACTTTAGGAGTCAGCATGCCCATTGCAACCCCAGAGATCTACTCCGAGATGATCGACCGCGCTAAGACGGGCGGCTTCGCGTTCCCCGCCGTTAACGTCACCTCCTCCCAGACCCTTAACGCAGCCCTGCGCGGCTTCGCCGAAGCCGAATCCGACGGCATCGTCCAGGTCTCCACCGGCGGTGCCGCCTACTGGTCCGGCGCCTCCACCAAGGACATGGTTGCCGGCTCGCTCGGGTTTGCCGCGTTCGCCCGCGAAGTCGCCAAGAACTACGGCGTCAACGTCGCGCTGCACACGGACCACTGCCCCAAGGACAAGCTCGAGGGCTTCGTCCTGCCGCTGCTGGCAGCCTCCGAGGCCGAGGTCAAGGCCGGCCGCAACCCGTTCTTCAACTCCCACATGTGGGACGGTTCCGCAGAGACCCTCACCGAGAACCTGCGCATTGCCCGTGAACTGCTGGAGCGCACCGCTGCCGCCCGGATGATCCTCGAGGTCGAGATCGGCACCGTGGGCGGCGAGGAAGACGGCGTCGAAAACGCCATCAACGAGAAGCTCTACACGACCGTCGAGGACGCCCTGGCTACCATCGAGGCGCTCGGCTCCGGCGAGAACGGCCGCTACATCACGGCCCTGACCTTCGGCAACGTGCACGGCGTCTACAAGCCCGGCGGCGTCAAGCTCCGCCCGGAAATCCTCAAGGACATCCAGGAGCAGGTCGGCGCCAAGATCGGCAAGGCCAACCCGTTCGACCTCGTCTTCCACGGCGGCTCCGGCTCGTCCGAAAAGGAGATTGCCGACGCGGTCTCCTACGGCGTGATCAAGATGAACATCGACACCGACACCCAGTACGCCTACACCCGCCCGGTGGTGGACCACATGTTCCGCAACTACGACGGCGTCCTGAAGGTCGACGGCGAGGTCGGCAACAAGAAGCTCTACGATCCCCGCGTCTGGGGCGCCTCCGCCGAGGCCGGCCTCGCGGCGCGCGTCGTCGAGGCTGCCCAGCAGCTCGGCTCCACCGGCAAGACGTTCTAGGGATGTCGGACGAGTTCCGCAAGAACCTGATGGGCCCTGAGCCCACGCTCCTGCCCGCCGAGACCGAGGTCTACGCAGCGCTGGATGCGGGCCAGGAAGCCCTGGACCTGGTGGAAAAGCACCCGACCTCCTCGCTGCTCTGGGCCGTGCTGGCCGAGGAAGCCTGGAAAGAGGGCCGGACCATCGACTCCTACGCCTACTCCCGTGTCGGCTACCACCGCGGCCTGGACTCGCTGCGCCGCAACGGCTGGCGCGGCGTCGGGCCCATCCCGTGGGAGCACGAACCCAACCGCGGCTTCCTGCGCGCTTTGTATTCGCTGGGCCGCGCCTCCGCGGCAATCGGCGAGGCCGAAGAGCCGGAGCGGATCCAGAAGTTCCTCAAGGACTCCGATCCCGCCGCCAAGGCAGCCATCGAAGCCGAGAACCGCTAACCAACCACAACGCGGGGTCACTTACGGCCCATTCCACACCCTGGGATGGACCGTAAGTGACCCCGCGTTGCTTGTTAACGTGCGACGGCGGGCGTCCACCAGAAGGTGGGCGCCCGCCGCCGTTGATGCGGGTGGGCGGGGACTAGCTGGTCTTGGCCAGGCCGGTGCGCGCCATGGCGTCCGCGTAGACGGTGCCCATTTCGTCGAGGTACTGCTCCTGGCGGGCAGGCGTGCCGGCGAAGGCGCGGCCGCTGAGCGAGCGGACCTTGTAGGTCTTGAGGCCGCGGCGCCAGATCATCGGCACCTCGGTCTTGAGGAGCAGGTTAGCGAGGCGGTTGGCCTCGGTGCCGTGGGCCACGATCACTGAAGCGCGGGGCACGACGGCGAGGAACTTCAGCAGCGGCTTCAGGCCGGCGGAAATCTGGTCCGGCGTGAACTTGCCGTTCGGCTCGCCCGGGACGTACCAGGGGTGGACGTTCCACGGCATCACGAACTCCGGGCGCAGGCCCAGCTTCCACTGGACGCCGAGCAGGCGGGTGGCGGCTTCTTCGTCCCCGGCGGTGATGAAACCCGACTCGTCCTCGGTTCCGATGTTGGAGAAGAGGCTGATGATGCGGCACTCGTCAACGTCGTGCATCGGGTCCACATAGGGGACATTCATGCCAGCTTTGGTTGCCTGCAGCGTGTCGCACAGCTCGTTGACTGCCGCGACGCTAGGTTCGTAGCGGCGGCTCAGAAGCTGTTCGCGGGAATTTTCAGTGGCCAAGGCTGTCATATATTGCTGAGTCTCCTGCGGGTTTGGTGAAGCTGCCAGACCGTACGTGGGCACGCCGAGCACCGGGGCACGTTAAGTACGGTGTGGTTTGAAAATGTGGTGTGGACCGATTCCTGGTCGATCCTTACTAGTCTATCAAGCCCCGCGAAATGCCGTTCCCGCGGAGGGACCGCTACCAGAGCCGCGCGGTGGCGCGGCGGGCGCCCTCTCCCAAGGATTCCAGCTTGGCAAAGGCGATTTGGGGGTGCACCCGGCCGCCGAGACCGCAATCTGTGGAGGCAATCACATTTTCGCGGCCCACCAGTTCGGCGAAGCGTACGATCCGGTCGGCCACCAGGTCCGGGTGCTCGACGACGTTGGTGGCGTGGGAAACGACGCCGGGGATGATGACTTTTCCGTCGGGGAGCTTGGTGTCCTCCCAGACGCGCCATTCATGCTCGTGGCGGACGTTGGCGGCCTCGAAGGAGTAGCCGCCCGCATTGATCTGCAGGACGGAACCGATAATGTCCGCGAACGGGATGTCCGTGGTGTGCGGGCCGTGCCAGGAGCCCCAGCAGACGTGCAGCCGGATCTGGTCCTGCGGCAGGTCGCGGAGCGCCCAGTTGGTGGCCTCAACCCTGAGCTGGATGAATTTGAGATAGTCGGCCAGGCTCGGTTCCGGGTTGATCTGGTCCCAGCTTTCGGCCAGCGACGGGTCGTCCAGCTGGACCGTGAGCCCGGCGTCGATGATGGCCTTGTACTCCTCCCGCATGGCGTCGGCGCAGGCGTAGAGGAGTTCCTCATCCGTCTTGTAGTACTCGTTGGCGACGCGGGCGCAGGAGCCGGGGGACAGCGAGGCGACGAAGCCCTCGGACAGGCCGGCGGCGGCCAGGCCGGTCTTGAGGTTGGCGATGTCCGAGCCCACGAGGTCCTGCCCGGTGTAGCGCAGCGGGCCGGCGATCTTCGGCTGCGTGACACTCTTGCGGTGCGCCAGGATTCCGGAGGACGGATCGTTGTAGGCCTCGTTGAACTTCTGCCGGTCGCGCCGGTCCGGGAAGGAGGTCAGCACGATGTTCCCGGGTGTGGAGCGGTGCACTGCGGCGTCAGCCCAGCGGTCCACCTCCGTCGGCTCAAGGCCGCCGAGCCGGCTGAAGGAGTAGTTCCACCATGCGCCGTAGTCCACCGAGCTGGACATGGTGTGCCCGTATTCGCCGTCGTTGGGGACATCGATGCCGAGGTCCTTCTGGCGCCGGACGATGTCCACCACGGAAGTTTCCAGCAGGTCCAGGAACTCGGGGGTGATGCCGTCTTTTTCCTTGGCCTCGTTCGCCGCGATGAGCTCGGGGGTGCGGGGCAACGAGCCGGCATGGGTGGCGCGGATATGGTCGGTGTTCTGCTGCACGGGGGCGCTTCCTTTCCATCGGTCCTGGCGGTAGCACCCTTGGCCGTCACAATGCTGTGTCCGGGCAGGTTGCTGCGGCGTCAATGGTCCAGGTCCCTCGGCCGCTCGGGATGGTCACCTCCCACTTAATTCGACCGCGCGCCCCCGCGCAAGCCGATCCGACGAAGTTCCGCTGGCTGGACACCGGTTCGCGGCGCAGCCGACCTGCCCGGTCCCCGCAAAGCCGGCGGGAAGTCCATTGGATGGTCAAATGAGTCGCCGCCACCGCGATCGGCTAAACTTGGGTGGTAAGAGCCCCGAACTCTGGCGTTGATGGTAAGAGCACAGCGGTAGATCCGGGGCGTTCTCATGAACGGCGCTGAGCTCCGGTGACCACCCTGGTGAATCACACGGACTTCGGCCCGAACGAATGGGGGAGGATCCCATGCCAGCAATCGTGATCGTCGGAGCCCAATGGGGCGACGAAGGCAAAGGTAAGGCCACTGACCTGCTTGGTGGCCGAGTCGACTACGTCGTCAAGCCCAACGGCGGCAACAATGCCGGGCACACCGTCGTCGTAGGCGGTGAGAAGTATGAGCTCAAGCTCCTTCCGGCCGGCATCCTGAGCCCCAACGCGGTTCCGATTATCGGCAACGGCTGCGTGGTGAACCTTGAGGCGCTGTTCCAGGAGATCGACGGCCTGGAAGCCCGCGGCGCCGACACCTCCAAGCTGCGGGTCTCCGCCAACGCCCACCTCGTGGCGCCCTACCACCAGGTCCTGGACAAGGTCACCGAGCGGTTCCTCGGCAGCCGCGCCATCGGCACCACCGGCCGCGGTATCGGCCCGGCCTACATGGACAAGGTGGCCCGCCTCGGCATCCGCGTCCAGGACGTCTTTGACGCCTCCATCCTGCGCCAGAAGGTCGAAGGGTCGCTGCGCCAGAAGAACGAACTGCTGGTCAAGGTCTACAACCGCCGCGACATCGAGGTGGACGAGATCGTGGAGTACTTCCTATCCTTCGCCGAGCGCCTCCGCCCGCTGGTCATCGACAGCACCTATGTCCTGAACACCGCGCTGGACGAGGGCAAAGTGGTCCTCATGGAGGGCGGCCAGGCCACGTTCCTCGACGTTGACCACGGCACATACCCCTTCGTGACCTCCTCGAACCCGACCGCCGGCGGCGCCTCCGTGGGCTCGGGCATCGGCCCCACCCGGATCTCGCGCTCCATCGGCATCATCAAGGCGTACACCACCCGCGTGGGCGCGGGCCCGTTCCCCACGGAACTGTTCGATGAGATGGGCATGTACCTACAGAAGACCGGCGGCGAGTTCGGCGTCAACACCGGCCGCCCGCGCCGCTGCGGCTGGTACGACGCCGTGCTGGCGCGCCACGCCTCCCGGGTCAACGGCTTCACGGACTACTTCGTCACCAAGCTGGACGTGCTCACGGGCATCGAGCAGATCCCGGTCTGTGTGGCCTACGACGTCGACGGCGTCCGGCACGATGAAATGCCGATGACGCAGACCGAGTTCCACCACGCCAAGCCGATCTTCGAGTACTTCGAAGGCTGGACCGAGGACATCACCGGCGCCCGCACCCTGGAAGACCTCCCGGAGAACGCCAAGAACTACGTGCTGGCCCTTGAGAAGCTCTCCGGCACGCGGTTCTCCGCGATCGGCGTCGGCCCGGACCGCGACCAGACGATCGTGATCAACGACCTGATCAATGACTGATACTGACTGACGCGCTCATCGCGGCGCCCGACGGCGGCGGGTCACCTGGAAGGGTGGCCCGCCGCCGTTGCTCGTCCGGTGGAAAAAGAAACTTCCAAGCCGTGCGTAACCTTTTGGGGCACCCCAGCGATTACTCCTTTGTAAGCGCCGCCGGAGCCTGGACCCCCCCATCGGATTTCCGGCCGACCTTCCACTGAACGCGCGGGCTGTTGCCAGCCTCCATCGGGCCGCAGCCGGCTTTCACCCAAAAACAAAGGATGTACGTTTCTTATGAAGAGTGTTAGCAAGACCACCAAGATTGCTGTCGGCGCCGCGATTCTCGCTGTCGGAGGGTTCTCCGGCATCGGCCTGGCCAACGCGGCCCAGGTTTCGAACACCCAGCAGGCTGAAGTGAGCCCCGTTACGCCCGCCGTCCCGGCAACCCCTGCGGTCCCGGCGACTC
>NZ_MQTS01000057.1 GCF_020532825.1 Arthrobacter sp. SO3 | reverse complement strand
ACCATTCACCTGGACCAAATCAGCGGAGTATCTCCTGGGCAAGATGAAACGCAAACAAACCATTAACACGGAACACTAGCACACCGCGATGCGCTGCTGGCCCAGGCATCACCCCAGCACTGATCCGGGGGCCAAGCGGGCCCCGGCGGGAAAGGCGAGAATCCCAGGCTAAAGATCAGGTCGACGGACCGGGTTCCTTGATCGGTTCAGTTCTGCCATCAGGAAGCGGTTAACGGCGTGGGCAGCATCCAGATCCGGGGACAGTGCTGCGAGTTGCTGCTGCAACTGATGGACTTGCTGGGCTGCTTCGCTGGCCTGCTTGGGGAGAGCCGCGTTTTGGTCTGTCAGTTCCTGAACGCGGAGGCGTTGGCCCCCGGCGTCCGTGCCGTCGATCTGGTCCCCAAGCAGTTCGGAGATGCGCTGCCTATGCATACGTGTCTCGTGGTGGAGCCGCTGATCTTCCTGGCGCAGGAGCTCACGCTCGACCTGGATCGATCCAGTGTTTGAGTCTCTGGCCCCGTGGTGCACCCCGGTGGAGAGCCGCTTCTGGGCGTTTCTGACTTCCGCGAGGAGTGGTTCCTGCCGGACGAGCCACGGGCTGACATGGGCGCGACGGGCGACTTCCGCGACCGTGATGGGAGTCCGGTTCCGTTCCATTGCCTCGATCGCGGCGAGGACGGCTTGTCTTTTGGCTTTGCTGTCGTTCCTTCGTTGTTGAACCATGGCCGCTGTTTTGGGCGGATTCGAACTCATGTGTCGTCCTCGTTGGTTCCTGGTCGGATCCTCAAGCTTCCGACTGGTATGAAGGGTTTTTCGACGGCGGTCGGTATCGCGGTGCGAAGCCTGCGCTGCACGGCGGAGGCTTCCCGAAGGGAATCCTGTTCGCTAGCGGGAAGTTCGGCAAGCCGCGACTCCTGTGCCTGAACGAGGATTGTGAACGCCTCGATTTCATTCTGCGTGTCCGTGATCAGCGACGGGCGCAGGTTTTGGACGATCTGCCAGGCGAGGTCTTCTTTCATGCGTTCCAGATGAGAAGACCATGAATGAACAGATACTGGCCGCCGCGGCTGCGCGCACCGCAGTCTCGCGAGCCGAAATAGAAGACTACCTCTATCGCGAAGCTGCGATGTTCGATGACTGGCGCCTTGAGGAGTGGCTCGAACTCTTCACCTTGGACTGTGTCTATGAGGTGCCGGCCACCGATGCCCCGACCTCAGATCCGTCCATCACTTGGTCCCTGATCCACGACCGCCGCACGATGCTGGAGCAGCGCGTGATCCGTTTAAAGAAGCCCGAGGCCCCACGCCGAGTTCCCGCATTCGCAGAAATTCAAGGGCTGGAACAGGGTTCGAGTCCCACCTCGGGCACAGTGTCTCCGCAGGTCAGGGGTTTTTTTGTATTTCTTCGTGTGCACATTGTGCACACTCTCGCCTCTGACCTGATGTTCTGGGTGTGTGGGGTCCCGGATAGACCTATTTGGTTGTGTGGGGGAGCGGCCGACTACAGCGGACCGGGTACCGCCCTGCGGGGTCTCTTCTTCGAGTTCATCTTCATTCGTCCTTCCGTCGGGTATTCGCGTTCACCACTTCATGGTGGCTAGGGCCGCGTACAACATGATTTGCTGATTGTTCTTTAGAACGACCTGGGGCTGCGGCCGGTCCGGAATTTCCGCTCTGATAACTGTTCATGCAGGAGTGCGGGGGAATGGCATGACCTGGCAGCTGATCCGGAGCAGATCATTAGGTGCGATGGGAAACTTACGACGTCGGCAATAGCCAGAACACCGGGATGGGCAGCTTCTGCAGCCAGGAAGCAGTCGAATCCCCGATCGAGCGATGGAAGATCCGGGACCGGCGTGGTGGCCGGCCAGACATCCACGCCCTCATGCCGTAACTGGCCGCCCGTCCCATGAGCCAGCCGCCGGGCTAGGCCCGCTACCTGAGACAGAGGCCGATTACGCCGCTACTGGGCGGCCTGGCCCGTCTCGTCGCGCGCAGGATTTTCACCTTCCTGCGAAGCGCTCATATGCACAACTGATCCCCACGGCCAGCCAGTTGCCGAATGCTGGCCGAATGCCCGAATCTGCCCCCGGAAAGCGGAGATCAGAACGTCCTCTGGGCCATGCCCCGTGACGGCTCAGTGCACACACATGAAGCGGCTGGACTGGATGTTGAGTGTCGCATCCTTAGCCAGGGCAGTAGGAAGCGAGGTGCGGCATGTGGAGTTCGGTTAGGCGCTCATTGAGGACCACCGCAAGCAGATCGCAGTCGTGGGCGGGCAGCGGCATCGTTGAGTTTAGATACGCGTCGACGGCCCACAGATCCTGGTTGCACCCGGAGCCGAAGTATCCTAACCAGACTTCGCTGACCTCGAGGTCAGCGAGCAGAAAAGCTATATGAGTCAGTTCCTGCTGGTATTTTGCCATTCAAAACTCATTCCCCCGCACCCCGCACTTAGCAGAAGTCCGTGATGCCCACCCCTCGGTTTGGCCGCTGGAGAAGCATCTCCGCGCGCTCATTTTGAGGCAACGACTGCGCCGCACGGCGGCCCCCGTCTCCAGGTGAGCCTACCGCGCACTGCAGCGGTTCACTCCGGCGGGAGTGTCAAAACGTTTCATGCCACGGCCACCACGGCCGGCGAACTGTTGGAGCAGGACCGGAATCCTGCCCGGGCTGGACGGGATCGAAGAGGTGTCGGGACGGACTATCTGCCTTTCGACGGGCGTTCGTGCGCTTTCGGGTGCCTCCACGGTGTGCGCGCCGATGTTCTCTGAGGGGTCGCTGTCGGTCTCCCGAGAAGCCTGCGGTCCGTCGTCGGAACGACGGGATATGGCCCACCCCCAACGGGTTTTCTGGGCCACATCCGCGCCGGCTATATTCCGGTCCCGGCTCGTCCCGGAGGTATGTCCAATTGCGCGGTCTGCCCGTGCCGATGGAGTTCGTGGTCGACGACGTCGTCAAGGCCGGGATGATGAGGACTGCGATCGCGGCTGTGTCGAGCAGGAGCACGGGCCAGTATTTGTTGGTCAGGGGCTTCCTCGCCTGGCCTGTTATTGATCCGCGTCTATACCTGTGCGACCGCCGTCCCGGATCTGTTCGTCGGTTTCCAACAAGGCAGCGAGGGCGGCAAGGGCGGGAACAGCGTCTTCGATCGCCTTCTGGTAAGTCCCGGGCAAACGCTGAAGCGCCTGCCCGAGCCTGCGGTCATTGGCTGTCTGCCAGGCGCTGAGCACGGCCGTTCCCTTGGCGCTCAGGTTGAGGCTTACGGAGCGCCGATCGCCGGGGCGGGTCAGGCGTTCAACGAGTCCGGATGTCACCATCTGCTGGATCAGGTTGCTGACCGTATTGGTGGCCAGTCGCTGGCGTGCAGCCAGTCCGCTGACGCCAAGGCCTGGTTCGTCGGCCAGGCGCTGCAGCATTTCCACCTGGGCCATGGGAAGTGATTCCCACGGAAACTCCTGCCGCACGCTCGAACGCAGAACCCGGCGCAAGCGTGTGATGGCGCCGGTCAAGGACCAGGCATCGGAGCCGGTCTGGGCCGCCCCGGTTTCAAGTGCAGATACCTCGGCCGTGTTCATGGGACCAGCCTAGCGCTACTATTCCCTATATAGAATAGTTCTGTGATGGAAACAATTTTTTCACGTCCAGCATGGCGGGCGTCGAAGCACAGCTCTCCCGAGGGTCGCCGAACATGACCAGAATTGTGGGATCACCGCTGGGCGTAGCACTCGGGGCCGGCGCCTACTCCCCGGCCGCCGGCGTTAGTGGAGGGGCGGCAGGGACGGCGCCCTCCGCACTCGGCTTCCGGATGGCCGTGGCACCATTCTCCGTCCGGCCGGTCCGAGGGACCTCAATTCCAAGCATCCGGCCCAGACATTCCCGACAGGACCCTTACCCATAATGACTGCCAGTGATTCCTTTATTCCGTCCCCGACCGTCAGTGCCATTCACGGAGGCCCGCTGACCATCCACTTCTATGCCCTCTGCATCGTGGCCGGCATTCTGGTGGCCATCTGGCTGGGATCCCGGCGCTGGACCGCACGTGGCGGCGGTCCGGGGGAGGTGATGGACATCTGTTTGTGGGCGGTCCCGGCGGGGATTATCGGCGGCCGGATCTACCATGTCATCACAGACCCGGAGCTCTACTTCGTTCCCGGCAGAAACCCCTGGAACGCCTTCGCCATCTGGGACGGCGGCCTGGGCATCTGGGGCGCCGTCGCATTTGGGGTTTTGGGGGCGTGGATAGGATGCCGCAGGGCAAACGTCTCCCTGGTTGCCTTCCTGGACGCGGTGGCACCGGGCGTGCTCTTTGCCCAGGCCCTGGGCCGTTGGGGAAACTGGTTCAACAACGAGCTCTACGGGGACCCGACCACGTTGCCGTGGAAACTTCAGATCCACCAGATGGACTACGCCACCGGGTCTGCGCTCACCGATTCCTCCGGCGCTCCGGTCGTGCTCGGCTATTTCCAGCCCACATTCCTTTACGAGTCCCTCTGGTGCGTGGCGGTCGGCTTCCTCATTCTCCAACTCGACCGGCGTTTCAGCCTCGGAGCCGGCAGCGTTTTCGCTCTGTATGTCACCGGCTACACGGCCGGGCGGTTCGCCTTTGAATTGATGCGCTCGGACTACGCCAATCTGATCCTGGGGCTTCGGGTGAACACCTGGGTGGCGGCGCTGATCTTCCTGGCCGGCGCAGCCGGATTTGTCCTGTTGTTCCGCCGCGGACGCTCGGTCGCAATCCCGGGTGCTGCCTCCGCCGGCTTCGCCGCCGACGCTGATGTCGACGCCGCCCGGCAACCCCCGACGTCCGCCCCGGGGCCGGAGTCCGGGCGCGCATCGAAGGATCACACGGATGCTACGTAAGGACTCGCGATGGGGGAAGATACTTTCCTTCGTTGTTGCCGGCGCTCTCTGCGGCGTGCTGGTGGCGGGACTGTTCCTCCCGGCGACCGCCATGGCGGGAACGGCCCTCAGCAATTCCATCGGCATGTTTGACCGGCTGCCCGACGACCTCGACCTGAATGCACCACCCCAATCCTCTACCGTGCTGGCCAGCGACGCGACGGTGATCGCTTCCTTTTACGCGGAAAACCGCGCACCCGTCTCCCTGGACAAGATGTCCCCGTTCATCCGGGACGGGATCGTCTCCATCGAGGACGCACGATTCTACCAGCACGGCGGAATCGACACCACCGGGATCCTCAGGGCACTCGTGGCGACGGCCCAAGGTGGGCGCCAGGGCGCCTCCACCATCACCCAACAGTACGTGAACAACATGATCATCGAATCCCTCGTCACCCAGGGCAAAATCGATCAGGTCAAACTCGGCTATTCCAAAACCATCGGCGACAAGCTGCGGGAAATGAAGCTCGCCATTGCCCTGGAGACGAAGTACTCCAAGGACCAGATCCTCCAGGGCTACCTGAACATCGTCTATTTCGGCAACGGCGCCTACGGCATCGAGGCAGCGGCCGAAGAATACTTCAACGTCCCTGCCAGCGCCCTGACCCTGTCTGAAGCCGCAGCCCTCGCCGGCGTCGTGAACAGTCCCGTCTACTATGATCCCCTCACCGAACCAGATCATGTAGTGGCCCGCAGGAACGAAGTCCTGGACAAGATGCTCCAGCAAGGACATATCACCGCTCCCGAGCATGACGCCGCCGTGAAAGCGCCCATCGGACTGAACGTCCATCCGAGCAGCCAGGGCTGCTTCGGCGCAGTGACGGCACCGTATTTCTGCGACTACGTCCAGCGGCTGATCCTCAACGACCCCGCCTTCGGGGCCGACGAAGCAGCCCGCAAGAAACTCCTGTATCTGGGCGGGCTCACCATCCACACAACACTTGACCCGGCGCTTTAAAAAGTAGCTCAGGAGCAAGTTAACGCCTCCATGCCCGCCGCGGATCCCCTGCAGCGAGGCTCCTCGCTGGTCAGCGTCCAGCCCGGGACCGGCAAGGTTCTGACCATGGCGCAGAACACCGTCTACAACCCAGCCACGGCGCCGGGAAACTACATGGGCAACTTCGCCCTGCCCGAGAAAGACGCCACCGGCCAGCCGATCGACGGCGCCGGCGGATTCCAGATCGGCTCCACCATGAAGCCGTTCATATTTGCGGAATGGCTCAACTCCGGAAAATCAATGGCCACCCAACTGGACGGATCGGTCCGCGTCTATAGAGCCGGATATCCCTGGAAGAACTCCTGCGGTGTTACCACCGGATCCTACGACCCGGCACTCGGCCAGACCCCGCTGCCGAACGATGACCCCAACCATTACTACCGGATGAGCGTCCTGCAGGGCCTGTACCAGTCGATCAACACCATCACGTTCCAGTCCGCTGCCCAGGTGGATTTCTGCAACATCCAGAAAATGGCGACGGCGGCAGGCGTCGCGAACGGACACACCAACCAGCCCTACGACCTGTCCAGCATCGCGAACCTGATCGGTACCCAGGACGTCGCACCGCTGTCCATGGCCAACGCCTACGCCACATTCGCGGCAAACGGAGTGCATTGCGACCCGGTTGCCCTGGACTCGGTCACCGGCCCGCACGGTCGCACCTACCCGGTGCCCGGTGCGGACTGCCGGCAGGCCATGGACCCTGATGTCGCCGCCGGCGTCACCTACGCCCTGAAAAACGTGCTGACCCGAGGCTCCGGCTACAACATTCCGGTCAACAAGAGCTATGACATCTTCGCCAAGACCGGCACCACTGACGGAAACACCATGACCTGGACCGTCGGGGCCACCTCGGGCATCTCCACAGCATCATGGTTCGGCAGCTACCAGGGCATCGGACCACGCTGGGTCAACCAGAACATCACCATCAACGGAAAGTACTATGCCGCCGTTGACGGTGCCGACATGGCCGGCGGCCAATGGGGACGCCTGATGAACGCCGCGGCACCGCAGTTCTCCACCGCGCCCTTTGCCCGGCCGCCAGCCTCCATGCTCAGGTGATGAGGCACCCCACCAGCCTCCTGCTATCACCAACGTCTGCAGGAGTTTGGCCCACAGAACGCGGCAAACAGCCAGAGCCGACACGCGCCCCGCTGCCGCGTCGGCCGGCATCAGCCCCCGGGTGCGGAGTGAGCGGACCGGGTCAACGGCACCGGGCACCGGTCCTCGGAAACCGCCCGCTTGAGGAAGGCCCAACCCAGCATGATGACGGAGGCGGCAGCGAGGAACGGCTGAATTGGTGCGAAGTACTGCAGGGCGCCCGAGGTGCCCAACGTCAGTAGTGCCAGCTTGTTGCAGACGGGGCACCCCACCGCGAAAAACGAGACAACAGCACCCGCAGCGCCGAACCGTGAAAGGCCTCCGATGCCCTCCCCCTGAAGCTCATCGACCGGGGAACGCGCCACATACGTGGCCACCAGCAGCCCGGTAAGGACCGCTGTGATACCCAGCGGGGGGTACGCCCACCACGTGGGAGGGATTTCACGGCTGAACGAGGGTGTGTCGATAAGATCGGTGGGCACCGCCACCACCAGATATGTCAGGGCCGAGGCGGCTGCCGCAGCAAACCACCGGCGCGCCGGCCATTGGGACAGCGCCGCTGTCAAAGTCACGCGGTTCGTTTTATTCACAGGGCTTTCCCGCCTTTCACATAGCATGCAAGGGAAATAACTGATGCAGGTTTCGGCCGTGTTGAAGCCCCGCCGTCGATAAAGGAGCTCTCATGCCGAACACCGGATCTTCAGACAATGCCCGGGACGCGGGAGCTGCACGCGGTCTCCTGGTCCATTCCGCGGGACCGGCCGACAGCGCCGGAATCTCCGCCGCCCTGCGCAGCGCGGCCAACGCGGTGGCCGCACTGCCTCCGGGTGTTCCAGTCGAGGTCGTGGTGCAGGGCCCCGGTGTGGGCCTGGCGCCGGGGGAGTTGTCCTCCGGTGTCGGTTCGGTCCCGGCTGCCATCGCGCACCTGGGGACGCGGCAGTGGGAAGGGGGGGCCTACGTCCGTCTGTGATGCGCGGTGACGTCAGGTGGAAGGCCCTCTCGAGGTGCCCGCTTTGATGGGAAAGAGCGGCCGGCAGGTCGTGCACACATCGCCGGAATCCCCGCCGGTGGAGGGCGTTAGGGCTGTCCGCTCAAGTTGGAGACGCTCCCGCAGCGCCCATCCCAGAAGGGCAAGTGAGAGGAAAGCGAAGGCAGGCTGGATCACTCCGGCCAGAACTACGGGGGCGGCCCCGGTGAACAGATGGGCTGCCAGCGTCCCTTGGCCGGTGGATGTTGCGATCACCAGTCCGGTCAGGCCGATCAGGGGCCATCGGGTGTCGCAAACGGTGGCTCCGGCTCCGATGGGTGCATCAAGGTAGCTGCCGACAACCAGGCCGGCCAGAACCGAGCCGGCGGCGACAATGACGGCATTCCACCACACGGCACCGGTTGGGCTCATCATGCCGTTCATCGACACGACAACGGCGGCGGCGGCGGCCGCGGCGATGCCTGCACCGGCCCTGCGGACCGGCCGCCAGCGTCGCAGCAGACCGAAGTCACCGCTCTGCTGATGTCTTACTCCGGCCTTTGTTCGGCCACTGTCGCTCGCCACTGTTTCCTCGATCTCGTTGTCCGTATCCATGTCTGGTCCTAGCTGTGCACGGGTTGTGGGGGCGCCGATGTGCCGCGGGCGTGCAGTGCGGTCCAGATGAGGACGACCGCCACCAGGGCCATGGCGAGGAAAGCCAGTCCCGAATAGCCCATTGAGGCAAGAACCGGGCCCGCCAATGCCCCGCCGAGGGCGCCGGCGGCATTCATGCTGAGGTCCGAGATGCCCTGGATGGCGGGCCGGTCCTGGATGTGGACGGATTCCGCGACCATGGCCGAACCGGCCACGACCGAAGCTGACCATCCGAGTCCGAGCAGGATGAGGCTGACCGTGACCCCGGTACGGGAGTCCGCCCCGAACCCTGCGATTATCAGGGAGGCCATGAGCATGGCCTGGCCCAGGACTATGACGGGCAGCCTCCCGACTTTGTCCGCCAACCACCCGAACACGGGGGAGAGGGCGTACATGCCCGCAATGTGCAAACTAATGGTGAAGCCCACGATAACCAGGCTTGCTCCGTGTTCGCGCAGGTGGACCGGTGTCATGGACATCAGCGCCACCATGGTGGCGTGGCTGAGTGCGACGGCGGCCACCGCGTAGCGCGCACTCGCGTTGCTGCGCAGTATCAGCGTTCCACTCCGCGGCCGGGGGGCCTCGACGCTTGAGTCGCGCAGCGACATCACAGTAAGCAGCGGGTCCGGGCGCAGCCCGGTCAGGTACACGAG
Source organism: Arthrobacter sp. SO3 (assembly GCF_020532825.1). Classification (GTDB taxonomy): domain Bacteria; phylum Actinomycetota; class Actinomycetes; order Actinomycetales; family Micrococcaceae; genus Arthrobacter. The sequence goes on along the minus strand of NZ_MQTS01000057.1, from coordinate 1,262 downwards.
GGCGGCCGCCAGCTGGGCGGCCACAGAGAAGGCGAAGGCGCCCGTCAGGGGCGGCAGGCCGAGCACGGCACCAACGGCCTCGCCCGGACCGAAGAGGTTGGGGCCAAGCACTGCACCGATGGTGGTGGACCAGACGACGATGGAGAGATCCCGCGCCCTGGTGCCGGGCCGGGCAAGGTCGGTGGCGGCGAACCTGGCCTGCAGGTTGACCGCGGAACCCGCCCCGAGCAGCATCAGTCCAAGCAGCAGCAGGGGAAAGACCGACACCGACGCCGACGTGATGGCAATGACGGCACCTGTTCCGGCGATGAGCGCCCCGGTGGACAGCGATATCCGCCGTCCCCGGGCAACCGCGAGCCGGGCGAGGGGCACGGCAGCGACCGCAGCCCCGAGGGTGCTCATCGTGGCGGCCATGCCGGACCATGCCGGCGATCCGGAAAGCTGTGCCGCGAGCAGGGAGCCGAGGGACAACGTGGCGCCCATGCCGATGCCGCCGAGAATCTGGCCCCCGACGAGAACGGAGACTACTTTGCGTTGATACGGGACGCCGCCGGCGGGGCTGGCCAGGGATGCGGCGGGCCGTGGTCCTGTGGACCCGGGAATTGGTGGCATCCTGACAGTCTGTCAGATACCCCTTGGGGTATGCAAGAGGGCTCCAGAGTGCTTGGCAAACAATACCCCAGGGGGTATTATTGTAGTTGTAGCCAACCTATCTGAGGAGTACTAATGTGCAGTCCCGTCCGTTGCAACACCTGTGGAAAGATCACCTGGGCCGGCTGCGGCGAGCATGTCGAATCGGTGATGGCCGACGTTCCGGTGGAGCGGCGCTGCACCTGCTCCTGACCCGCCGGGTCGTATTGCCGGCGGATCCGCTCCCGCGGTAGCCGTGGCCTGATTGAAACCTCGATCCCTGCCGGATGCGGCTGGCTGCGCTGGCCACATCCGGTCGGTCCTGAGGGACAGTCAGGGGCCAGGTGCGGATCCACAGGGTCTGCTGTCAGCGCCTAGGTCCCGTCGGCGCCTTCACTTCCCCCTGGGCTGGACAGGTCCGCTCGATTGAGGGTGTGAGATTATTCCTTCGGCGCCCCGCGGGTTGCTGCTTGTGACGCTGCCGCCGTGCACGGCGCGGATGACGCCGGCATCCTACGCTGGGGCTTACTGGAACCTTAGGGGTTTGCGCTTGGCTGTCCGGAGTCGCTGGTGAAGGCCACTGAGATCTCGGGGGCTGATGTCAGTGAGTTGTGCACGGTGCAGTGGGAGGC
>NZ_MQTS01000056.1:7700-41621 GCF_020532825.1 Arthrobacter sp. SO3 | reverse complement strand
ATGCGGTCATGCTGATCTCTACTTTCGGTAGACCCCCATTTTAAGAGGGCCCACTGTCCGAGATCTCCGCGGCAGCCCAGGCCCCCCGCAGGGGCCCATACGTGAAGAGTTTGTGCACACTCAGAGGCCCACAAGCCCTGGAACAGGGAAAACACGTGCCCGTGGTGGGACTCGAACCGGCTTCCAGCACTTGAATATCCGCCGCTCGCCCGAAGACCTCCGCAATCCGGCCCAGTCCGGCATCAGTACGAACCAATCCGAAGCCCACGGTGTGCACCATGTGCACACCCCTATTTCAGCCAGCCAGCGGCAGGCAACGTTGAATCGGGTTAGGACCCCCGGGCCATCACCTGGACTCCGTCCGCCACCACGTCCTGGATCGCTCCAGTCAGCCCTTGTGCCCAGCGCCCGTCAGCTCACCAGGATGGCAGCACCGGCACCTGGCCGTCCACGTCAATATGTTCGGCGTCCCCGCGGGCCAGCCACTGAAGCAGACCCTCGCGGTCGGACACCACGCGCAGACCGCCGTCGCCGATCACCCACTCGTCACGCTCCTCGGTCACCAATGTCATTCCCGGTGCCCCCTTGGCCCGGAGCGAACGCACCACAGCTTCGAGGGCGTTCAGCAACGAGTCCGGATCGGCCTCCTCGATAGTCCAGGCCGTGTCTAGGTCATGGTGATGCACCACCACCTCGGCAATCCGGAGCGCAACGATGGACGTGGCAGGGAGCGCCTTGCCATTAAGCTGCACCTCCGGGGCCACAAGCTCCCCGCCCAGCCGCTGTGCCTGCTCGGCAAAGTTCCGGGCCGACTCGCGCAGTTCCCCGACGAGCTCTTTCCGCGGGAGAGCGGCCAAGGCGGCGATCTCTTGGGAGCGGGCGTCCCGTGAGGCATACAAGGGACGTTCCTCGCCTGTGGTGGCCCAGTCGATGAGCTTTACCAAAGCGCGGCCGCTGGAGGCGACGTGGGCGATAACATCGGCGCGCGTCCACCCCTCGCACAGCGAGGGAGCGGTCATCTCGTCGTCGACAAGGGACTCAACGGTCGCCAGGAACATGTCCGACTCCCTGCCGAGGCGGGACAGGTCTGAGTGAAGGCGTGCGGGCTTGATCATTTTGCCAGCCTACCCATGCGTCCGTAGTAGAACCAGCGTTCCCGCCCCGGTCTTCCATATCCAGATCGTATGCACTGAGACGGTCAGGACTGCCGAGGGCGTACCTCCCTAAAAAGGCCGTTTGAGATCCACAGCATATGAATATCCCCCGGGCGAAAAGCCGGGTATTTCCCTCATATGGCTTGCATCACACCTCTGTCAGGCTGAAAGCAATCGGAGGACGGCCCCGAAGATCCTTCGCGGCGCAGCTCCGCCTTCACTTCTCCCAGAGAGGACTTGGGACCATGACACAACCGCATGCCGTTATAGCCGAAAATCCGAAAAAAGAGGCGCGCACGGCAAATTGGGTCGCCTTCATCATCTGCACGGCCCTCTTGTTTGACGGATACGACCTCGTAATTTACGGCACCATCCTTCCGGGGCTGCTCGCGGACCCGAGCCAGATCGGCGCATTTGATGCAGTCGCCGCCGGCCTGCTTGGATCCTGGGCACTCATCGGAGTACTCGTGGGCTCACTGGTCTGTGGCGCTGTTGGTGACTTTTTCGGCCGGCGCCGGCTGATGCTCCTGGGCATCGCCTGGTTCTCCGTCGGCATGTTCGCCACTGCCTTTGCCACCACTGTTCCGGCCTTCGGCGCCTTGCGCTTTATTACCGGTCTCGGCCTGGGAGTGGTTATCGCGACTGCCGGCGCCACCATGGCTGAATTCGCACCCGCGGGAAGGCGGCAGTTCTACAACGCAATTGTGTATTCAGGGGTCCCGGCAGGCGGCGTCCTGGCATCAGTCATGGGCATCCTGTTCCTCGACAGCATCGGCTGGCGTGGGCTGTTCATCATCGGTTCCCTGCCTCTGGTCATTCTCCTGCCTTTTGCCTGGCGCAAACTCCCGGAATCGCCGCGCTGGCTGTGGACCCGGGGCCGTGAAGAGGAGGCCCTGGCCGCCGCCGAACGCACCGGCGTCCCGCTCATCGAAGAGCGGGTGATCCTGGAGGTCGGTGCCGCGCCCCAGAAGTCCGGCTTTGCAGCCGTATTTTCCCGCCAGTTCGCCGTAGCATCCGTTCTGCTGGCCCTGATGTCCTTCTCCGGCCTACTGCTGACCTACGGACTCAACACGTGGTTGCCCAAAATCATGGAGGGCTACGGCTACGGCCGGACGTACTCCCTGTTTTTCCCGCTCGCGCTGAACCTCGGCGCGGTGGCGGGCGGGTTGCTCGCGTCCCGCCTGGCGGATAAGAACGGACCCCAGCGGGTCATCGCCGCGACCTTCGCACTGGCGACCATTTCCTTGGCGCTCATGACCTTCAGCTTTCCGTTGCCGCTGCTTTTTGCCTTTATCGCCCTTGCGGGCGTGGGAACACTGGGCACCCAGGTACTGGTTTACGGGTTCCAGTCCAACTACTTCACCACCAATGCCCGGGCGGCCGGCGTTGCGTGGTGCGCCAGCGTGGGCCGGCTGGGCGGCGTGCTGGGCCCGATCATCGGCGGCTGGCTTGCCGCCGCCGGTATCGGCGGGTCCACGGCCTTCTACATCTACGGGGCAGTGGCACTTTTCGGCGCTGTGGTGACCGTCCTGGTCCCCCGTCAGCGAAAGCTGGAGGAAGCCGGGCACAAAGTCGAGGAGATCGCCGAAGAACGGGCAAATGACAGCGTTCCCACTGAGCAACTCACGGGGGCCGAACGGATGCTACCCTGACATCATTACGCCTTCTGAATATACTAGTAGGCCGCTTTATGGTTATTATTTGAATCAATAACGCGCCCAGGGCAGCACCGTCGGGGCCGGTCGGGCGGAAGGACGGCACCACGTTGGACATTCGGCAGTTGAACTATTTCATCGCGGTTGCCGAGGAGCGGCACTTCGGCCGCGCGGCCAAGCGCCTGCACATGGCTCAGCCACCTCTATCGCAGCAGATCCGCCAGTTGGAAGAGCAGTTGGGAGTCCGCCTGCTCAACCGCACTACGCGGAGGGTGGACCTCACAGCGGCGGGCCAACTCCTGCTGGATCGCGGCCGGCAGATCGTTAACGAGCTAGCGACACTTCAGGCCGATGTCTCTCAAGTGGGTAAGGGCGCCACCGGCGTCCTGAGGGTGGGCTTCTCAGGGTCGGCAACCTACGGCGTCATGCCGCAGATCGCCCGCCTTGCCAAGCAGGTCCTACCCGGACTGTCCCTTGCGCTGCATGGCGAAATGCTCACACCTTCCATGGAATCAGGGCTGCGGGAGGGTACTTTGGACGCCGCCTTGCTGCGCCCCCCCGTTGCTTCCCCGGACATCGACTACCGGATTGTGGCCAGGGAGCCGCTCGTCGTCGCGCTTCCCGCGTTCAGCGCCCTGGCGGTCGACCGGAACGTGGGCATGCACGAACTGCAGGACCAGGACTTCATCGCCTATGCTCCGGAATCCGTGCTCTACCGCACCACGTCAGATTTGTGCCGCCAGGCCGGCTTCCGGCCACGCATCGCCCAGGTGGTAGGAGAGACGTCCACGATGCTCGCGTTTGTGGCCGCAGGGGGCGGGGTGGCCGTCATGCCGTCCAGCGTGCGCGCCATCCAACTCGAAGGCGTTGTCTACCGGGAAATTGAAAACGTCCCCGCGGTGGAACTCGCAGTCGCCTGGATGCGCGGGCATCCCTCCGCCCTGCTGCAGAATTTCCTCGAAGTCGTTGACACCGCGACCGCAGAGCCCGGGCGCCTGCCCCCGCACCCCGGCCCCGTGCCAATTCCCACTGATGAAAGGCTGACCCGCCCATGAAGATCGCAGCCATTGAGGCGATTCCCTACTCGATCCCCTATCTCCACCCCCTGCACTTCGCCTCCGGATCCGTGCACGTGGCGGACCATGTGCTCATCAGGCTCCGCACCGACGACGGGGTGGTGGGCACTGCCGACACACCGCCGCGCCCCTACACCTATGGGGAGACGCAGAAGTCCATCGTCGCGGTAGTAGAAGACATTTTTGCACCGCAGCTGATCGGCGTCGACATCTTTGACCGCGAGAAAGTCCAGGAAATCCTGAACCGGACCGTCCACAATCAGACGGCCAAGGGGGCGGTGGATATCGCCCTGTGGGACGTCATTGGCAAGACTCTCGGGCAGCCGGTGACAAAGCTGCTGGGCGGGTACACCGACTCGCTCCGGGTCTCCCACATGCTCGGCTTCAAGCCTGCCCAGGAGTTGCTGGCACTGGCGCTGGAGTTCCGCGAGACCTATGGCATCAACACGTTCAAGCTCAAGACCGGGCGCCGCCCCCTTCACCTCGACATCGAGGCCGCCCGGGTACTGCGGGATGGCCTTGGCGAGGACGCTGAGCTTTACATGGACGCCAACCGCGGCTGGTCCGCCAACGAGGCCGCCGAAGTGCTGCGACGCACGGCGGAGTTGGGCCTGCAGTTCCTGGAGGAGCCCGACGACGCCCGCGAAGTCCTCGGGCGCCGCCGCCTCGTGGCGAACTCCCCCATCCCCATCGCCGCGGACGAGTCTGCTGCCAATCTAGGTGAGGCCGCACGGGAAATCCTCACCGGCGGCGCGAACCTCCTGGCTGTTAAGACGGCACGGTCCGGTTTTACCGAGGCAGCCAAAATCGTCGGGATGGCAAAGGGTATGGGCATCGACGTCTATATGGGCAACCAGATCGACACTCAGGTCGGCACGGCCGCCTCGGTGGTCTTCGGCGCCGCCTTCGCCCATACGGCCAAGCGTGCAGCGGAGCTGTCCAATTACCTGGACATGGCCGACGACCTCCTGGCCGAGCCCCTGGCCATCACCGGCGGTCGCATCCGTGTTCCCGAGGGACCGGGCGTAGGCACAGCTGTTGATGAAGGCAAGCTCTCCCTGTACCGCTCAGACCGATAACATCCCAACCTCCGAAAGTACATCCGTGAAATATCTTGTCCACATGGACGTCAACCTGCCCGCCGACCTCCCCGCCGCTGAAGCCGCGGAGATCAAGACCAAGGAGAAGGCCTACTCGCAGGCGTTACAGCACTCGGGAAAGTGGCCGGAAATCTGGCGGGTGGTTGGGGAATACGCCAACTACTCAATCTTCGACGTCGATTCGAACGACGAACTTCATGAGATCCTGCAGAACCTTCCGTTGTTCCCTTTCATGGACATCTCGGTGGTGCCACTCGCCAAGCACCCGTCCGACGTCAAGTAAACGCCGGGTCAAGCTACACCGCCTGCATCAGGACAAGCTGTGTCCCGGGTCAGTCCGTGGCCCGGAACGCAGCCGCAAGTTCGCTGCGGGAGCGGACTCCCATCTTCCGGTAGACCCGGGTCAGGTGATACTGCACCGTCTTCTCCGCCACGAACAGAGCGCGGGCCGCCTCCTTGTTGGTGGCTCCGGCCGCTACCAGCTCGGCCACCGCCCGTTCCTGCGCTGTTAACTGAATGCGGTGGTCGCTGGCCGCCATGAGCACGGGGTCTGCCAGATCGGGCAGGTGACCGACGTCGAGACCTGTTGCTTTGAGCTCACGGTCGCACCGTTCCACGTAGGTGGCCGCCCCAAGGGAGTCGTACAGGTCGCGGGCCACGCGCAGGACCGAGGACGCCAAGCGCCGTTTGCCCGCCCGGCGCATGCTCTGGCCGAAGGCAAAGCTGACCCGGGCCCGCAAGTACGGCCGGTTAAGCCCGCGGAGGTGGCCCAGGGCCGCCTCGAAGTGTTCCCTGGCAGTGTCAGGATCCCCCTGCGCGGCCACGAGCCGGCCTCTCGCCCACGCCATCCGCGCTAGATCCGATGCCACTTCCCGCTCTCGCGGGACACGTTCAAAAGCGGTGAGGAATGAGTCAGCAGCGTCGAGCTGGTCAGTCATGACAAGGGCGTTGACGTAGGTGTCCTGCCAGGGCCAGAAGGACACCCGGTTCTCAGTCCAGGGGTCCAGCTCCGTCAGCGGCTGCAGCACAGCCAAAGCACTTTCGTAGTCGGCCCGCGCCTCGTGGAAGCGGGCACGGGCAAGGCTTGCCGGCACCTGCATGGCCCGGTACGTCCCCGGCTGCACCGCTGCTTGCGAAACGTAGTAGCGGGCCCGGTCCCAGTCCCCGCGCATGGACCAAAGCTCCGCGGCAGTCCAGTACAGCAGGGGCCGGATCAGCGGCATTCGCGAGGTTTCGAGGCGTACGGATGCGCGCGCCACGGTGTCGGCAGCCGCATCCCAGTTTCCAAGCACCAGGTGGGTCCGCGCCAGCCACGCCTCGGCCCACAGGGAAATCCGCATCGAGCCGCCACGGTACTCAGTGGGAGCAGCCGCCTCGAAGTTCGCCAACGCTGACTCAACGTTGTCAAGGCGTAATGCCAGCCAGCCGGCACCCATCTGGACCCGCTGCTTCTGGGCGTTCTCGGCAGCATGTGCGAAGGCCCGGTGATAGGAGGCCTCCGCCTCCGAAAGCCGGCCCTGTGCATACAGGCCCAAGCCGTAGATTGCCTCTGACTCAACATGCGCGGGGGTTCCCGGCTGCGTAAGTTCCATAGCCCGTTCGGCCCAGCCGGTAATCAGCGGGCCGTCCCAGGACGCTACGCCGTGCAGGACGAAGCGCTGCGCCACCTGCGCGGCGGCCGCCGGATCACGCTCTGGGTTGCAGGTGCGCCAGGCCATCTCCAGCTGCGTCTGCGCGCTGTCATTTTGTCCCGACACAGTAGAGAGGTATCCCAGGACGGAGGAGCGGAGCGTTGAGGATGGCAGGGCGTCCACTGCCGCGCTCCACATCTGCGCCTGGGCTATGTTGCCGGAACCCACCAGGGCATCCACGGCTCTCAACATCCTGTCGTTCCGGGATCGGATTTCCTGGGAAAGCCGGGACGCGGAGAACAGCGCCGTCGAGGCCTCCTGCCACACTCCCAGCAGGGCCTGGCCCCGGGCGTACTCCTCCAGCTCCTCGGCAAGGGCCTCGTCTGCACCGGGAGTTGCTGAGACACGGTGGCCCAGACGTTCACCCTCGGGCTGCACGGCCTCAGCTGCCAGCCGGTGCAGCGCGATGCGCCGGCTGGGGACGATCTGTTCGTAGATGGCCTCGGCTGTGCCTGGTTCAAAGAACACAACGGAAGAACGGGCCTGATCCACAGTCAGCCCCAACAACCCCGCCCGGTGCCCCTCGTCGAGTACCTCCATGACCGATTCCAGCCCGCTGACCTGGGAAACCTCTGGCAGCCCCGCGCTGCGTCCGAGCACGGATGCAGCCTCTGCCACAGAAACCAGCCCGGGAGACGCCGCCGCCAGGACGCTGCGCACCCGGGCGCGCACCCGGGAGGTCGGGGGCAGGGAGGGAAACCACGCCTGCCACGTCTCTGCTGGTAACTCGTGGAGCAGCTCTACGACCGGTTGCGCAATTCCGCCGGTGTGCTGGACCAGCCCGTGGGCCGCCGTGGCACTAAGGTCGAGGCCGAGCGTCGTCCGGGCAAGATGCTGGACCTGCTGCGGTGTGAGCGGATCCAGCGGAATACGGGTGACCTGATGACCTGAAAGGAAGTCCAGGGCACCTACGGGGACCCGTGTTGTGTCATCGGGGTTGATCGTGAGCAGGAACAGAATCCGCTTTCCGTGCAGCCGGCGCATGACGAAGGTGAGGATGCGCAGGCTCTCGGTATCGAGTTTGTGAACGTCGTCGACGGCGACAACTGCGGTGCCGTGCGACTGCAGTCCTTCGAGGTGGGTGCTGAGAGTCAAAGCGTAATTGACCACTTGGCCCGGCGTAAGCGACGCGACGGGGCCAGGGGGCGGGCCGCCGTCGTAGTCCTTTGCCGAGCGGAGCGGCGTCGTGAGCATAAGCTGGGAGTAACCGGCGAGGGCAAACTGAGCCTCCCAGTCGTCGCCCATGGCGGACAGCACGCGGACACCACGGACCCCGGTGCGGCAGTGCTCAAGGAACAAATCGAGCACTGCGGTCTTCCCGGAGCCCGCCGGCCCGGAGATGACGACTGCGCCCACATTTCCCTTGCGGACAGTGCCGAGAATCTCCAGCAGCTCCTCGAACACCCCCCGCCGGCCAACGAGCGGAAGGTCCTCCGCCATTTCACCGCTGAGGGAGCCCGTCGTCATGACCGCAATCCTACTGGAGCGGACCGCACGGCCTTGGCGGCGGGAATCCATCACCGGTGGCCTTAGCCCAGGTCCCCGCCAGCAACTGGAAGGATGGTTCCGGTGAGGTAGGACGCTTCATCTGATCCAAGGAATACGATCGGCGCAGCCTGTTCATCCAGGGTCCCGTAGCGCTTGAAGAAGGAAGAATCCACGGTTTGGTCGACGATCACCTGGTACCAGGCCTTTTCCATGGAGGATTCGGCTTCCGGCCCCCGCTTGACCTTGCGGGGCGGCGCCTCGGTACCCCCCGGGGCGGTTGCGACTACGCGGATACCGCGTCCGCCGACCTCCATTGCCAACGACTGCGTTAACGCGTTGACTCCGCCCTTCGCCGCCGCATAGGGCACCCGGTTCAGCCCGCGGGTGGCCACCGAGGAAACGTTGACGATAGTGCCGGAGCCCTGTTCCAGCATCGCTGGCAGCACAGCCCGGCACGTCCAGAGGGTGGGAAAGAGTGAGCGGCGGATCTCCTTCTCGATCTTCTCCTCGTCGTACTCTTCGTACGGGCGGGCCCAAATCGTGCCGCCGACGTTGTTGACCAGTACGTCCACCCGGCCGTGGGCGGCCAGCGCGGCCTCCACGGCCCGCTTCGCACCTGCGAAGGTCTCAAGGTCAACGGTCACCGAGGTAGCGGAGCCTCCTGAACCGGAACCCTGGGCGGCTTCCTCGATCCCTTGCGCCACCTCGTGGACCAGGTCGGACCGGTCCACCAGCACAACGGCGCCGCCCTCGGCCCCGATCCGCTCCGCTACCTTCTGGCCAATGCCCTGGGCGGAGCCGGTCACAAGAGCTACCTTGCCGGCATAGCGGCCCGGCGTAATGAACTGTCCAGCATACGGCTGCGTCATCAGTGGCCGGCCTTGGCATCGATCGCCGTGGCCATGGTGTCCTTGGCGTCGTGTGCATGGGCCATGATGACCTCCCGCGCCCGCGCCTTGTCCTGACGTTCGAAGGCGTCAACGATATCGAGATGGTCCTGCGTGACCCGCATGAAGATGCTGGTTCCCGCCTCGAAGGCCGCCGCCATCTGCGCGTGGACGTCGAGCCTGCGGTAGGACTCGAGCAGCATGGGGTTGTCGCAGACCATAAAGAGGTATTCGTGGAACTCCTCGTTGGTCCGCGCGAACTCATCCGGGTCCTGGATGGTGCCGCCGGTTACGGAGCGCGTGGTGGCCTCGGCAAGCCGGCGGAACTGGTGCAGCTGCTCCTGGCTGAGCCGGCCCAGCATCAGCTCGCTCACTGCGAGCTCGAGGCCCATGCGCGCGTCAAGCTGGGCAAAGCTGTCCTCCTTGCGGAAATCCAGCCGGCCGGTCTCCAGGGAGGAGACGGCCTCGCTTCGGCTCATGGTGTCGCCTTCTGCCTCGATCTTCTCCACGGGTGCCGGTGCACCTGTCTCCGCGTCGCCGCCGGTGGTCTCCTTCGGCGCAAAACGCTCGAAGTAGAAGTTGGCGGGCTTGATGCTCTCGGAGTCCAGCCACTTCGACACGGCATTGACCATAGGAGGCGGCCCGCAAAGATAGATGTCAACATCGCCGTCGAACAGGTGCGAGGGCTCAATGATCTGGGTGACGTAGCCCGTGTTTGGAGCAGAAGTGCCGGGTTCTGAAGCAATGTAGTCCCACGTGAATCCGGGCAGCTTCGCCTCATAGTCCCGCAGCCAGTCCAGGCCAACGATGTCCGCCTCGCGGGTCAAGCCGTAGATCAGATGGACGGGAACCGACGCCGGATTCTCGGAAAGCTTCTCAAGGATGGACAGGAGCGGGGCCAGACCGGTACCGCCTGCCAGCAGCAGCAGGGGGCGCTTGGGCTCACGAAGGAAGAAGGAGCCGTAGGGACCGGTGAATTCTATGGTGTCGCCCACCGCTGCCCTGTCGCGCAGGTATTCGGACATCGCACCTTGGGGTGTCACCCGCACCATGAACGACGCATCGTGCACCTCGGGGCCGCTGCTGAATGAATAGGAGCGCTCCGCGTCAGTTCCCGGGACCTTGAGGTTGACATACTGGCCCGGAAGGAAGGCCAGACCCTCCCGGTTTTCCACCTCCAAAGTGAAGGAGACCGTGGTTTCCGTGTGCTTGCTGAGTTCCTTCACGGTGGAAGTGAAGGTGGTGGCCGACGTTTTCGCCGATGCCGACGTGGCAGGGATCTGAATGGCCATATCGGACTCCGGCACTGCCTGGCAGGTGAGCATGTAGCCCTTTTCGAGCTCCTCCTCCGTCATGGCGTCGTCAATGTAGTCACCCGGATCGAAGGAACCGGAATCGCAAAAGGCCTTGCAGGTGCCGCAGGCACCATCACGACAGTCCGACGGAATGTTGATGCGTGCCTTGTACGCGGCGTCCATCACCGTCTCGTAGTCGCCGACCTTGATGACTTTGGTGACGCCGTCCTCGAAGCTGAGGGCTACTTTGTGGCCCATGATTTCCTCCTGGCTGAGGATCGCGCCGTCGCGACCCGGGAAAGTGTGGATGTGCCCGACGGGCACGGTTTTTGAAACGGTCAAGGCCGGTGCCGGGGAAATGCCCGGCACCGGCACGGGGCCGTCAGATCATGTAGACGTCCACCACGTGGTGGATGTAGTCGTTCTTGAGGACGACCTTCTTGTTCATGATTACCGGTTCCCCGTCGGCCAAATCGATCGTGTAGAAGCTGGTCCCGAAGTACGTGTCTGTTGTGTTGTAGCGGAAGTACAGGGTGAACCAGTTGAAGCGCACCTTCACCTGGTCGCCATCGTGCTCCACGATCTCGATGTTTGTGATGTTGTGCCCGGTGCGGGGCTCCGGGAGTGAGGTGGCTGAGGACCGGTCCGTCTTGATCCGGAAGACCCGGTCCTCAATGCCTCCGCGGTTGTCGTAGTAAATGAGTGAGATCTCGTTTTGCGGGTCCTCGGTCAGCCGGTCGTCGACGTCCCATGCAGGCATCCAGAACTCGGAGTCCGGGTGGTAGCACCGGAGCCAGTCATCGAATTGGCGCTCATCCAGCAGCCGGGCCTCCCGATACAGGAAGGCACGGACGGTTTCGAGCGTGGCGATTTCCTCGGCGGTCTTGAACGCCGCAGCAGGTTTTGTCAGGTTGGTCATGGGGTACGCACTTTCTCTGGTTCGACGTGGACGCGGTCAGGCCGTGACGGGAACGGCATCCACGGCGGAGAGCTCCGCCTCCGCCAGGGCCCGGTCCATGACTTCCTTCCAGTACCCGTGCTGGATCGGGTAGAGCCCCTCGTCCTCCGTGCGCACCCCGGACGCGATCACTTTGGTCATGCCCAGCGCCCGGGCCTGCTCGTCGGGGCCCGTGATCTCGTGGGTGGACCCGCGCGTCATGTCGTTCCAAGGCGCCGAGGTGGCCCAGTACGTCTTGTTGCAGGATCGGAACTCTTCAAGGTCGTCGGGGGTTGCCATGCCCGTGGCGTTGAAGAAGTCCTCGTACTGGCGGATGCGCTTGGAGCGGTTCTCCTGGGACTCGCCCTTGGGTGCGATGCAGTAAATGGTGACCTCGGTCTGGTCCGCGGAGATGGGGCGGAAGTGGCGGATCTGGGAGGAGAACTGGTCCATGATGTAGACATTCGGGTACAGGCACAGGTTCCGCGAGATGTTGATCATGAAGTTGGCCATCTCCTCGCCGTACTTCGCCACAAGCTCCTCGCGGCGGTCCCACAGCGGGCGGTCCTCGGGGTTGGTCCACTCCTGCCACAGCAGCAGGTGTCCGTGGTCGTAGGAATAGAAGCCGCCCTTGACCTTGCCCCACTTGCCGGCGTCCATGGCCTTGGTCTTGTTTGCGGAGTCGCCTGCGCTGCGGCGGGCGGTGGTGGCAGCGTAGTTCCAGTGCACGGCGGTGACGTGGTAGCCGTCGGCGCCGTTCTCCGCCTGCACCTTCCAGTTGCCGTCATAGGTGTAGGTGGATGAGCCGCGCAGCACTTCGAGTCCCTCCGGGGACTGGTCCACGATGGAGTCAATCACCTTGGTGGCGTCACCCAGGTGCTCTTCGAGCGGGAGCACATCCGCCTTCAAGGAACCAAAGAGGAAACCGCGGTAGGACTCGAAGCGGGCGACCTTGGTGAGGTCGTGGGAGCCCTCTTTGTTGAAAGTCTCAGGGTAGCCCGCGTTGCGGGAGTCCTTGACCTTCAGCAACTCACCGGAGTTCTTGAAGGTCCAGCCATGAAACGGGCAGGTGAAAGTGGTGCGGTTGTCCGTCTTGCGGCGGCACAGCATCGCGCCGCGGTGGGAGCAGGCGTTGACGATGCAGTTCAGGTTCTCGTCCTTGTCGCGGGTGATCACAACTGGAGTGCGGCCGATGTTGGTGGTGAAGTAGTCTCCCACATTGGGGATCTGGGACTCATGGGCGAGATAAACCCAGTTGCCCTCGAAGATGTGCTTCATCTCCAGTTCGAAAATATCCTCATCGGTGAAAATTTCGCGCTTGGCCCGGATGACGCCGTTCTCACGGTCGTCGATCACGGCGTCGGAAAGGACCTCACGGACGTGGGTCAGGTTCTCGGTCATGGCTGCTCCTTCATTGGAGAGTGCTGGACAAATTTGGCGGGAGGTCCGGGCCGGCCTGGGGCGCCGACGGGGGACGTTGTCAGGCAATCTTGCCCCATGGTGACCGCACTCACATCAGGCAAATACCTAGGTTCGACCAAGGGTCAGATTATGTAGATTTAATGACTAAAAAACGGTCTAATCAATATTTGTGCCGTCCTTATCGCGGGGCCTATCATGAGACAGACATCACGCGTAGCCACCTCACCGCGGGATCAAACCCTGCGCACGGAGGCTCGCACCGGGTGCAGGAACCATTCCTCCCCTGTTCAACGAAGAGTATGGAGAACACCATGACTGACACCCAAACGGACGCCCGCAAAGAGGACGAGGGCACTGCTGTGGAGGCCGGCTCAAAGGCCACCGAGCGCTTTACCGCCTCAGGAAAGCTCGCGCAGCTGGATGTGCCGAAGGAAAGGGTGAGCCTGCTGGCAGGGGCCCTTATCAAGGCCGCCAACGACATCGTTGTCGAACACGAGGTCACCTACGAGGAATACAACGCACTCAAATCCTGGCTGATCAAGGTAGGCACAGACGGGGAATGGCCGCTGTTCCTGGACGTGTGGCTGGAACACACTGTCGAGGACGTCAACTCCCAGGACCGTCCAGGTACCGTGGGTACCATCGAGGGACCCTACTACGTGCCCGGCTCCCCTGTGCTCCAGAGCCCTGGCACTGTGGAAATGCGCGAGGACGAGGAGGGCACCCCGCTGCACTTCACTGGCCGCTTCACTGACACCGAAGGCAATGCAATCCAGGGTGCTCAGGTGGAAATTTGGCATGCGGACAGCGCCGGATTCTACTCCCAGTACGCCCCGGGCCTCCCCGAATGGCTCTTCCGTGCCACGGTCAAGGCGAACGACGACGGCCGCTTCGAAATCAACACCATGCGCCCGGCGCCGTACCAGATTCCCACGGACGGAGCTTGCGGGCAGCTGATCAACGCGGCCGGGTGGCACGCCTGGCGCCCGGCGCACATCCACATCAAGGTCTCCGCCCCCGGCTTCCAGCCTGTAACCCAGCAGCTGTACTTCCCCGGCGATCCCCACAACGCCGATGACATCGCCTCGGCCGTCAAGCCCGAGCTGATGCTCGCACCACGGCCGCGCACGGACGGCCAAGCCGGCGAAGAAGTGGTCTATGACTACGTCCTCGCCAAGGAAGGCCAGCACAAGTAAGAACCGCCGATCACAACCGGTGCCGGCGCCTCGGCTCCGGCACCTAAGGCGCTCCGGGGTGGCATCCCCGGGGCGCCTATGGTTTATGCCGCCGTTGCCAGGAGTCAGAATGCCGCTTTCCCCTCGGGTCCCACCCGCCTCGTCCCGTACGGGAGCCGCCGTGGCTCCTGCGCCCCAACCGCTGATGGAACGACCAGAGGTTCGCCCCGCAGGAGTGCGCCAGGTCCTCCGTGATCTGGGCGCACCCTACGTATCCAACGGGGTGATCGGCCTCATCTTCGCCGGCTCCGGCCCGATAGCGGTCACGCTGGCCGTTGGAACGGCCGGCGGACTTTCTCAGGGCCAACTCGCATCCTGGGTGTTTGCCATCTTTTTTTCAGGCGGGGCCGCGACCGTCTTCATGTCGCTCCTTTACCGCCAGCCCCTGGGCTTCGCCTGGTCCATTCCCGGCACGGTGCTCCTCGGCCCGTCGCTGCAGCACCTGTCTTTTCCGGAGGTAGTCGGCGCGTTCTTCACGTCCGCTATTCTCATCCTCGCCCTGGGTGCCACCGGAATGGTGCGCCGGATCATGGCGGCGGTCCCGATGCCCATTGTCATGGCCATGGTCGCAGCCGTGTTCCTGAAATTCGGCACAGACATCGTCGCCTCAACCCAGGCGAACCCTGTGGTGGTCGCCCCGATGGTAGCCGTTTTCCTGGTCCTCACGGCCGTGCCCGCCCTGGGCAGGTTCCTTCCTCCGGTGCTCGGCACCCTTGTGGTTGGTTGCCTCGCTGTGGCGGCAAGTGGCCAATTTGCACTCCGGGAAGGCGGACCGATTCTGGCCACCCCGGTCTTCACCCTTCCTGAGTTCACCTGGGCTGCCCAGCTCGAGCTGGTAGTTCCCCTGGCCCTCACCGTGCTGTTCGTTCAGAATGGCCAGGGCGTCGCCGTCCTCCGCGCCGCCGGACACAATCCGCCGATCAACGTCTTCGCCATCGTTTCGGGGGCGTTTTCCTTACTCAATGCCGGATGCGGCGCCGTCTCAGCCTGCGTGACCGGTCCCACCAACGCCCTGATGACGTCCTCGGGAACCAAGCAGCGCCAGTACACTGCTGCCGTGGTGTATGGCGTCCTAGCCATGGCGTGCGCCCTCCTCGCGCCGGCCCTTACCCGGCTCATGCTCGCAACACCCAAGGAATTCATCCTGGCCCTGGGCGGCATTGCGATGCTGCGCGCTCTCCAGCAGGCTTTTGTGACCGCGTTCGCCACAACCTTCACCCTGGGGTCCCTGGTGACATTCGTCGTGACCATGTCCGGCATGAATCTCATCAACATCCACCCGGCGTTCTGGGGCCTCGTCATCGGCTACGCGGTGTCACGACTGCTTGAACGCGCGGACCACGCCAAGTCATAACGCCAAAATCACCAGCGGCACGTCTGACGCCTGCAGCACCTCACGAAGCGGCCGCCCACACGGATAGTCCACCCACTCGCCCGGGACGCCATCACCGGCCACGGCCTGCGCACCACGCTTGACCGAATGATAATCAGCTGGGAACGGGCGCCGTACAGTACAGAATCGAGATTCACGTTGTTTGAACTTCACCATCCCGAAATCGGACGTCGTAAGAGAAATATGTCCTACCAAATATTAGGGAACGACGCTTCCTGGTTACCTTAGTTGCTCTAACGTGAACCGGTAGCGTCTTTTCCACAGGCTTTCCTCTTTAGGGTTTGAACCTAGCTAGCGTCATTCTCATTGACTATCTTGGAAGCGATATCGATGGCTGCGGTTCGGAGCTCCCGAATCGAGGGCGTGCTAGCACGGCTGAGTCAGCCCTGTGGGCAATGGCCTATGTAAACCGGAATGAATCCTGCCTATCGCTGTAATTCGGAATCACTGATCACAATTCCGGTGGGATACTCGACCCATTTATCCAATTCGCTGTCTCGGAACAGGCGGGTCGCGACCATCTCACACTCCTGCCAATCGAGACGCGCGTCCTCCGGAGCAACTCCCAGTGCGGCCGGAAAGTCCCTTAATCTCACCTGCCTTAGGCTACCTGAGGGCGATTTCACGAGATACTCGGGGTTCGTCGCAAATACCAAAAACCTACGCCGCGGCATACTCGCCATGCGAAAGTACGAGCGATCACTTTTAGAAACGGTAAAACCCCTAGGGTTTAATATCCCATGCGGGTTGAAGATCTTGACCATAAGCCGGATAACCAGCGACCTGCCGCAACTCTGCATCGTATAACGGTGGGCAGTCGCACCCAGTGCGCCATTCCGGCCGGTCCTCCGACCCCGGTGGCCATGAGGGCTTGGCACACGACCCGCTCTGAGAGGGCGGGAATTACTGGATCCGACGCGGAGCGGGTACGGGACGTCCTCCATGCGGGGGTCGGATTCGGCCGGGGGTTCTGGCTGTGCCGGTTCTTCCGGTTTTGCTGCCTCGGCCATGAGCTGGTCAATGCGTGCCGTGTCCGTCTGGGCGGCTTTGAGCGCGTCGGCGTGCTGGAAGGGTGCCGCCACTTTATCTGCCCAGTTCGGCGCGCGACCCGGTACGGTTCACACCGTCCTCGAGCGGGTGGTTAGGCTGGGTGGATGGCGACAGTTATTCTCGTGCGGCACGGCCGCACCACAGCCAATGCCACTGGACTGCTGGCCGGTCGGGCCGTCGGCGTCAGCCTGGACCAGATCGGGCGCGACCAGGCAGCTCTGACCGGAGACCGGCTCGCGGCCGTGCCCGTAGTCGGGGTGGTGTCGAGCCCTATTGAGCGTTGTCGGCAGACCGCCCAGCTCATCCTCAATCGCCAGGCTGGCTCGCCCTACGCGCCGGTCGATCTCGATCTCACCGAGTGCGATTACGGCCAGTGGCAGGGCCGCACGCTCAGTGATCTCGCGACCGAGGATTTGTGGCCGGTTGTGCAGTCGCAACCGTCCGCCGTCGTCTTTCCCGGCGGTGAATCCATGGCCGCGATGCAGGCACGGTCGGTGGCAGCGATTCGACGCCACGATGCAGCCTTCGAAGCCGAGTACGGGCCAGGGGCCGTGTGGGTGGCGGTGAGTCACGGTGACATCATCAAGTCAATCCTGGCCGACGCGCTCGGCATGCACCTTGACCTGTTCCAGCGTATTAACGTGGGCCCCGCCTCCGTATCGATCGTGCGCTACGGCGCTAGTCGGCCGAGCGTCTACGCGACCAACACCGACGCGGGTGATCTCTCGTGGCTGTCGAACGGCATCCACTCTGGCGATGCGCCGGTGGGCGGCGGTGCAGGGCAAAAGGCGCCATGAACCTCATGTGCCTAAAATACTGACATGCCTACACGTGTTTATGAGTTTGCCTGGCCTGATCGGGTCGTCGTTGGCACCATTGGCCTTCCGGGGGCGCGCACGTTCTACCTGCAGGTGCGCGAAGGGACGCAGATCGTGAGTATTGCCCTCGAGAAGCAGCAGTCGGCTCTGCTTGCGGAGAAGATCGACGAAATTCTCGAACAGCTCATCACCGTCGAGGGCAACCCCTTCAGCGTTCCCACGAGTACTCCCATTGAACTTGTCGACAATGACCAGCTCGAGGCCGTTCAGGAGCAGTTTCGCACCGGCGCCATGAGCTTGGGTTGGGACCCAACCACGGCCCAGGTCGTGGTAGAGGCCTACCCCATCACCGATGTCGATGCTGAAGGCAACGACGAATCGCTTGATGAGGACGGCGCTAACGAGTCCGAAATGCTGTTGGTGCGAATGCCGGTCGGCACCGCCCGCGCATTCGCCAAGCGCACTCGTGAGATCGTGGGCGCCGGGCGTCCGATGTGCTCGATCTGCGGTTACCCCATGGACGCCGACGGGCACATCTGCACCCTTCCCGAGGTCTGATGCCAGCGCCGGACCTAGTGACCGCCGAGCTGACGCTCACCGGCCGCATCACGACGGCTTCAAACGCTACCTTTCTGGGCAGCATCGGCGACGTGGTGGTCGTCTATAAGCCGATAGCAGGCGAAAGTCCGCTGTGGGATTTTCCCCACGGCACTCTGGCTCACCGGGAGGTGGCCGCCTACCTGGTCTCGCAGGTCTTGGGCTGGGACGTCGTGCCGCACACCTGGCTGCGCGATGGTCCGATGGGCGAAGGAATGGTGCAGCTCTGGCAGGAGCAAGACCCCGCCCAAAGCGCCGTGACCCTGGTCCCGACGGACCACGTGCCGGAGACGGGCTGGAAACACGTTCTCAAGGGACGAGATGAGAACGGACGGATGGTCGCCCTCGTTCACGAAGACTCGCCAGCGCTCAGACGCATGGCGGTGTTCGACATGGTCGTCAACAACGCCGACCGCAAAGGCGACCACATTCTTGCCATGACGGACGGACACCGGTACGGCGTGGACCATGGGCTCACCTTTCACCGTGACCACAAGCTGCGCACGGTGCTGTGGGGGTGGCTGGGAGACGCTTTGACCGCCGAGGAACGCGACGGCATAGATCGTGTCAGCGAAGGACTGCACGGTGGGCTGGGCCGAAACCTGGCGGACTTGCTCAGCGCCGAAGAAATCGCATCGCTCGCCGCGCGCTGCGCCCGGTTGCGCTTGACAGGGCGGTTTCCGGCTCCGAGCGGTGAGATGTCGGCGGTGCCCTGGCCGCTATTCTAAGGGAATTACGGCTCCGGGCTTCGCAGGCTGTGTCACGTTGATGGCATCGATCTTAAGGTAGCGACGGAGCTTCATTCCTGAGCGCGAGCTCGGCTAGCGATTTTCCTAGGAGCCAGGCTCCGGCCGGCAACCCTCTGTTCCGAAGGTTTGGGCGATGGGAGAGACATCAACTGTCACCGGGAATTCGCTGACCGAACGCCGATAACAGCGCATATGCTGGAATGTATTTGCGCTGGCCCTGCGATCTGCCCTCGGTCCGGTCGTGCATATCAAGCCGCGTGTCCTCGGTCGCATGGAGTCCTTAACTGAATCGTCCCTTGGCACTGGGGCTGCAGCGGTTTGTCTGGGCTCGTCGCTGGGTTTCCAAGCACCGTTGCGATACCCGACGTGGCTTGTCCTCCAACCCGCGGATCACCGGGGCCGAGGGCCGAACGGACACATTCCTGGTCTGGTGCGCTGTGGCCAGAGCGTCTGAGTTCTGGCCGTGTTGGTCGGTGGTTGAAACCCTGACGTATCCCAGTGGAAGCCCCATGGACCACATGCCAGGTCCGGGGTGTGTCACATTGTCTCGAGGGCTTGTGAGACTCCCCCAGTGAGACCGACTCGGTGAGACACTTTTCGCCGCATAAAGACTTGTTTTCGCGGATCGGGCATGTCCTCATCAAACTAGAGTTTGCGAGACTGGAACGGTTACGCCAACGACACCGCAGCGAGTATGGAATCCGCCGTGAACAGATGGCGAAGACACCGTGAACTACGGCGTGTGGGTGGGAACCCGCGTCCCCAGGCACCGTAGCGTCGCGGTCATGATCACACCCAGTCATCGTTTCCGCAGAGCTTCCATCGCCGCCGTGGCCGCGGCCCTGCCGATTGCATTCCTTGCCCCCGCCGGCGCCTCCACAGCGGCGCCGGACAGCTCACACCAGGCTGCTGCCGTCACCCCGGACCCATCCGACAAACTCGACCTGGGCGCTGCCGGCCTCCCGGAGTCCCGCGCCATCACCACCCTGGCCCCGGGCCTCACCCGGACGTCCATCACCCGGGGAACCCCCAACCAGGACTTCTTCTGGACCGCTGAGGTTGCCGTTCCGTCCACCTCCCCGGATCCGGACGCGCCGGCGTCAGCACTGTCCACCCAGTCGCAGGCCCAAAAGGTCGCCGACAAGCTCAACGCCGCAGGCGCCGTGGCCCGCGTCGAACATGTCCAGTCACCGCAGCTGGCCGACGCCGGAGGGGATCTCGGCTACCGCGTGCGTGCCGGACACTTCACGGCCAAAGCCGACGGCTCCACCACTGTCGCCCAGATCCAGGCGGCCGGCTACAAATCCTCGGTGATCTACACCGGCTGGGACGGCGACGAAGGCTCCAGCGAGAACGACCACGGGCCCTGGAAGCTGGAGGTCCTCACTATCGACCCCAAAGAATTCCGCGGCGACCTCACTTCCTCTTTCGGCCCCAACCTCGAAGACCGGGAAAAGACCAGCCAGCTCGCGGACGCCTCGGGCGCCCTGGCTGCGACCAACGGCGGATACTTCGTCATGGACCCCGCCGCCGGGGCCCCGGGCGATGCCGCAGGCGCGGCAGTACACGACGGCACGGTCCTCAGCGAGCCGGTCGGGGACCGGCCCTCCCTCGTCATCGGCGCCAAGAACGAGACCTCCATCCAGCGACTGCACTGGCACGGTACAGTAACTGCCCCCGGCATCGCTGGAGAGCTCCCCCTGGACGGCTTGAACCGGGTGCCGGGCCTCATCCGCAACTGCGGCGGCACCGACGACACCCCAACGAACCTGCCGCTGCACGACTTCACCTGCACCGACGCGAACGAGATCGTCGCCTTCACCCCGGAGTTCGGCGCCACCACGCCGTCCGGTCCCGGACTGGAAGCCGTCCTCGACGCCCGCGACACGGTCACCGCCGTCAACAACACCCGGGGCACCACCATCCCGGCCGGCGGCCACACGCTGCAGGCCATCGGAACGGACGCCGACAAGCTCGCCGCACTGGCTAAGCCCGGCTCCAAGCTGAAGGTAGACACAGACCTCCTCAACGAGCGCGGGAAGCCCCTCAACACCAGCGCCACCACCGACGTTGTCAACGGCGGACCCACACTCGTCCAAAACGGTGAGCTCAACGTGACCGCCAAACGCGACGGCATGGTCCGCACCGACGACAGCAACTCCTTCTTCTACGGGTGGGTGCACAAGCGCAACCCGCGCACCATTGCAGGCGTTGACGCCCAGGGCCGTACCCTTTTGGTCACAGCCGACGGGCGCCAGACGACGTCCCTCGGACTGAGCATCAAAGAAGCCGCCGACGTCGCCCGCTCGCTGGGCATGGTCAACGCGATCAATCTCGACGGCGGAGGATCAACCACCATGGTCCAGGGCGGCCAGGTCGTAAACTCCCCCTCCGACGCAACCGGTGAACGCCCGGTCGGAGACGCACTCCTCGTTTTGCCCGGCCGCAAAGACTAGGCCCGGTCAAACCCCGCCCACGGCACCTGTTGTCGCGGGCGGGGTCTTCTCCGTTAAGCCAGCCGGTACTCGCACCAAAGCGGGTAGTGGTTGAAGATCCGCCAGGACACCTCGCTCCGGGTCATGCCCCGGAAAACATGCGGGATGAAGTTGAAGGTTCCGGCGGGCTGGCCGTAGGCCAGCCCCTTCAGCAAGGAAGCGCCGTCTGGTTTGGAGAACCAGGCGAGCTGGTCGTAGAAGTGCTTCGTCTTGTCGTCGTCGAAGATGGTCCGCGGGACCGCGTTCAGCTCCGCCGGTGGCCACAGACCCTAGCGATGAACGCTTCGTAGAGCGGGTCGCCGATCCGGTCCAGGTTGAACTCGCCGAGCACGATGAGGTTGGAGTTCCAGTCGCCGGGCCACACCGCCCAGTCATGCATCCACTGGGCGAGCTCCACCCCGGCCTGGGTGAAGCTGGCGGTGTACGGGCTGCGGGCGAACTGGCGCTGCGGGTGATCCCCGATCGGGGGCAGCACGATCTCCCCGACCAGGCCCGAGGGTTGGAACCGCGTGCTGTCGTAAAGGAAGGCGAGTCGCTCCACTTGGCGGTCAGGTCGCCCAGGACGCGGATGTTCCAGGTCTACGGTTACTGCTGCCGGCGGTTACTCAGTGATGCCTCCATGCAAGCAGACAGCGCCGCGATGCGAGCAGGCGCACCGCGAATCACCGCTCCGGTAACGACTGCCGTGCATTCGGCGGTCTCGGAGATCCCGGCCCAGGAAGTCGTCCTTCCGGCCCCACAAGCCGGGGAGGGACCTGCCGGACGGTATTAGCACCGAGAAGAGTTCACCCGCCGTTGACGCGTGCGTCCACCGGAGATGATCGGCTGTTGACACCGTGCGGACAGTGTGGCACGTGCCCCTGCACACCACCAGAGTGGAGAACACACCCCATGCTCAACCCGACGAAGCTGGGCGCTGCCGTACTCAGCGCAGCCCTGCTGCTCGCCCTCCAGTCCCCGGCCATGGCTGCCGGCACCAACCCGAACGGCGGGGAGAATCACTTCAACCTCCAGGCACACCGTGGAGGCATTGGGCTCACTGTAGAGTCAACGCTGGCGTCTTTCGCCAAGGGCATCGACACGGGAGTGTCAGCCCTCGAGCTCGACCTCCAGATCACCAAAGACGGCCGTGAGGTCATCACCCATGACCGCAAAATCAGTGGCAGGAAGTGCCTCGATACCGCCCCGGTAACACCGGACGACCCCCTTTACCCGTATGTGGGCAAGTACGTCAAGGACCTGACATTCGCGCAGGTCCGGAGCCTGGACTGCGGTTCGCTCACCCTGCCGGAGTTCCCGGGCCAGGAGGCCTCTCCTGGGGCGAAGATGCCGACACTGGCTGAGGTCTTCGCCATGGCAGACGCCCGCCACGCGAGCCAGGTGAAGTTCAACATCGAAACCAAAGTGGAAGCCGGGGCACCCGAGGAGACCGCCCCGCGGGAGCAGTTCGTAGAGGTCGCCCTGCGCGAAATCAACAAGGCCAACATGCAGCACCGGGTATCCATCGAAAGCTTCGACTGGGGCGCCTTGCGGCTCGTCCAGCAGCACGCACCCCAGATCCCGACCGTGGCTCTGACCAACAAGGACTTCCTGCAGGCCGGTCAGCCGGGGAAATCCCCGTGGCTTGGCGGCATTGATGCGGACGACTTCGGCGGCGACATCGTCGCCTCGGCAGCCTCCCTCGGCTTTGACGCGATCTCCCCCGTGCACGGTGCACCGCAAAACGGCAGCGTCGACGACGCGGACTACGTCCCGTACGTCACGAAAGACATGGTCGACCGGGCACACGCCGCGGGCATGAAGGTCATTCCCTGGACAGCGGACGACAAGCCGACCATGCGCGCCCTGATCGCGGACGGCGTCGACGGAATAATCACCGACTACCCGAACCGGCTCCGGGACGTCATGACCGAGACCGGCTTGAAGCTGCCGCGCAGCTAACCTGCCAGGTTGCCCGGCAGCGTCCCGGCAGAGGTGGCCGATGCCAACTACGCGTACCGGCCACGTTGGCGTTTCGAGGGCCGGTCCCGGATCGGGCTGGAGTCCGTGTGGGTCATGACTGTTCTTTCCTCTTTTCCGAACATCTCATCAGCAAACCGGTACGTAGCGGCATGAACGACACTCCTTGGCCGCCCTTGCAGAAGTGGGGCACCCACGGCTCGGGAGGGTGACGCTCATGAAATGGACTGCATCGACGGCCAGCAGGTCGCCACCGACACCGGCTCGACGGACATCCTCGCCATCTGCAAGGACCGGACCCGGCAGCTCGTCATCGAACTGAAACACGGACGGGCCAGCGAGGTCGTGGTCGGCCAGATCCAGAGTTACTGAGGCGCCGTCCGGGAGGTGCTGCTCGAGCCGGGTCAGAGCGTGGAGGGGGTCATGATCACCCATGGCGATGATCAGCAGATCCACCGCCCGCTGTCCGTCGCCCAGAACATTCGATTCTTCCGGTGCCGGGTCGAATTCCAGCTCGAACCCTAGGCTGCGGCCTTGGAGTCACCGTCGATCGGGGCCGACCTTTGCTATTTCAAACTGGGCTGCTTGACCGTGGGGTTGTTGTTCCCGGCGGGTTCTTCCGGGGCCGGTGTGCCGTCGTCTTCGTATTGTGTGGCGTTTGCGAGGTCGCGTCCGGCGATGTAGCCGAAGGTCAGGGCGGGCCCGAGGTTGATGCCGCCGGCGGGGTAGTGCCCGCCCATGACGGAGGCCTGGTCGTTACCTGCGACGTAGAGGCCTCCGATGGGCTTTCCTGATTCATTCAGGACGCGTGAGCGTGAATCGGCGGCGAGACCGGCGAAGGTACCGAAGGATCCCGGGACGATTTTCACTGCGTAGAAGGGCCCCTTTTCCAGCGGGCGCAGCGACGGGTTCGGGGTATTTTTCGGGTCTCCGCCGTAGCGGTTGAATTCGCTGGCACCGCGGGCGAAGTCCGGGTCGACGCCTTGGCGGGCTTTCTCGTTGAATTCCGCCACGGTCCGGGCCAGGGCTTTCGGGTCGATGCCGCAGGCGGTGGCGAGTTCCTCCAGGGTGTTGCCTTTCTTGAGGTACCCCGAGCGCAGGTACGGGAAGAGCGGCACGGGAAGCGGTTTGGCCATTCCCAGCGGGAACTTCCGCACGAACGCGGCGTCGGCGATCTGCCAGGCCTCGACCGGTTCGCCCTCCGGTGTGGCGTTGATGAGGCCTTCGACGTAGTCGTAGTATCCGTTGGCCTCGTTGACGAAGCGTTTCCCGTCCCGGCGGACGCCGATGCTTCCGGGCTTGGCCCGGTCCATGATGTGCGGGAACGTCCCGGTGCGTCCGTTGCGGTATGGGACCAGCGAAACGGGGCACCATGCGGCCGGGGATTCCATGTCGGTCTCGAAGCGGGCCCCGACGGCCTGGGCCATGGTGATGCCGTCGCCGGTGGTTTCCTTCGGTGCCAGGGTCCAGTGCTCCCGGCCGGTCGGGGTCTTGGGGAAGAGTTCGGCGCGGCGGGCGACGTCGTTCGGGAAGCCGCCGGCGGCAAGCACGACGCCACGCTTGGCGTTGATCCGCAACTCACCCCCCGGGGAGCTCACCACGGCGCCGGTCACCTTACCGTTGTCGTCCGTGATCAGGCGCCGGGCGGGGGTGGAGACGCGGATGTCCACGCCCAGGTCATCGGCTGATTTGAGCAGCCGGCCGGTGAGCGCGGTGCCGTTGACCAGCTGCATGTTGCGCCGGTGCGTGATCAGGTCCAGCACGTGGAAGCCCACCCGCCAGGCTGCGTGGAACAGGCCCTGGATGTTGCCCTGGGATGCGGAGAGGAACTTGGTCAGGTCCGGACCGGCCATGATGCCCATGCCCAGGAACGATGTTTCGTATAGTTGGTGACGCATCTTTGCGCGCAGCTCCGGTTTGATCCGGCGTGCGTTGAACGGTTTTGGTCCCACTGAGCGGTGCCCTGTGCCGGCACCCGGGGTGTTCCCGTAGATGTCCTTGATCTTGGCTCCGGGCACAAACTGGAGGCTGGTTTTGTCCTGGAAAAAACCCACCATATGGGGGACAGCCTCGAGGAACGCATCCACACGGTCTTCCTGGTAGTGCTGGCCTAGGCGGTGGCGCAGGTAGGTGCGGAACAGTTCGCGATCCTCTTTGACCCCGTCGGCCTTTGCCAGCGGGTTCCCCGGGGTCCACGCCCAGCCGCCGGACCACGACGTGGCGCCGCCGCAGACGTCTGCTTTTTCAACAACCACAACTTTCAGTCCGTGGTAGGCGGCCGTGACCGCGGCAGACAGGCCGCCGGCGCCGGATCCGACGACGAGGACGTCGCAGTCCAAGCTCGGGTGGGCGGATGAAGTATGCAACGGTGCAGTCATTTCAGTGCTTTCTCAGTGGAAGTAGGTGTCGGAGTTCAGGCGCGGCGGCGCACCCGTTTCAAGTGCGTCAATCGCGTCGAGTTGTGAGGGCATCAGCTCGAAGCTGAAGACGTCCAGGTTCTCGCGCTGACGTTCGTAGTCCGCGGACTTGGGGACGGCCACACGGCCGTGCTGGACGTGCCAGCGCAGCACGATCTGGGCCGGTGTCTTGCCCAGGTCCTGGGCGGGGCCGGTCACGGCGGGATGATTGAGGAAATTGCCGTTGCGCCCAAGCGGACTGTATGCGGCGGTGAGTATGCCATGGTGGCGGTGGTAGGCGAGCTGCCCGGGCTGTCCGTGCTCGGGGTCGATCTGCACCTGGTTCAGCGGGACGTCCAGGCCGGCGTCCTGGACGAGCCGTAGATGGGCGGGCTTGAAGTTTGAGACGCCCCAGGCCCGGATGGAGCCGCCGTCCACCAGTTGCTGCAGTCCTTCGCAGGCTTCGACGAAACGCCCCTGGGCCGGGTTGGGCCAGTGGACCACGAACAGGTCCAGGTAGTCCGTGCCGAGCCGCTGCACGGCATGGCCGAAGGCTTCGCGGACGCCGGCTAGACTCTGCCACGGGGTGTTGAACTTGGTGGTGAGGAAAAGGTCTCCGCGATCAATTCCGCTGCGGCGGATCCCCTCCCCCACGGCGGCCTCGTTGGCGTAGTTCTCGGCCGTGTCGATGTGCCGGTAGCCGTTGCCAATGGCCTGTGTCACCGCCGCTGCGGCGTCCTCGCCGGTCAGTGGCCACGTTCCCAGGCCGATGAGCGGGATGCGGACGCCGGGGCTGATCTGTGCTGTGGTGACCTCTTTCGTGATGCTGCTCATCTGGTCCCCGTCCCTTCGAGATTTGCTGTTGCCTGGACACTTCCGGCAGCTGCCAGCACGGCGTCCACCCCGGATTTGAGCAGGCGCGCCCACCCGAGCTCGCCGAGTTCGGCCACCCGCCGGTCTGACGGCGTCTCCGCGCTCACCGGTAAGCCGTTGGGAAGGGCGGTCACCGTTTCCGCAAGCCTGAACGCGCCCGCACCCGGGACCTCCCGCTCGGAGCGCGATTCGACGACTAGTCCCTCGCGGGTCGCAGGCCGTTCCGGCGGGCCGTCACACAGCTGGAGCAGTGGCACAAGATCTGCGTTGGCGTGCAGCCCGGCCCACTGGCCGGCAGCGCCAGCACCGTTGAACCGGTTGAAATGCAGGGTGTCCACCACGATGTGGCAGCCGGCCTGACGGGCAATGTCCGCAGCTTGGGCAATGGAAGCAACTGGCTGATAGGAGATGGCTTCGAGGGTAGGCGTGATCCCAAATCCGCGGCCATCCTCGGTCATCCGGGTCAGGGTGTGGACCAGCCGGGCACTGTCCGGATCGGCCCCCGCGACCGTGAGGGAGGTTGCCCCCAGTGCGTGCCCTGCTTCCATCATTCGCAGCCATGCTTCGCGCCGGTCGCTGCCGTCCAGCAGCAGGAATTCGATGTCCCGCACGGTGACGCCGGTGTCCTGCATCCTGGAGAGGGTTTCGCGGAGCATCGGAGACCCTGGCTGGAGGTCGTAGGGCCGTTCTCCGGGGGTTACGGGGCGCACCCGGACGCCGATGAAATCAAAGCCTGCTTCGGCAGCGACTCCCACCAGTTCAGGCGGGGCGGTGTTCAGCAGCGACAGCTGGGCCAGCCCGACGGATCTTTGCGCGGTTCGGGTCATGACTGTGCTCCGTTCAGGCTCAGTTCGTTGTTGGAGGAAGCTTCGGCAACCAGTAGGAAGGCGATCCGCTGCGCTGCGTCGTAGCCGCTCTTGACGGCGTTGGAGGCGATGGCTGGCGTCTGGTCCGCCACGGTCCCGGCAAGTGTCACGGGCACCCCCGCTTCGCGGCTCAGGTCCGCGTCGCGGACGCGCGCAGGGACAGTGCCGTCCAGCGGAACCACGGAGCGCGAAACCAGGAGCGGTCCCGGCGCGTCCAGCCATTCGCCTCCGGGGGCAAGACCTGGACCGCTGATCCTTACCCGGCCACCGTCGTATTCCTCAATGACTGAGCCAAGCCGGATCCGGACCCGAGGGCTGGCTTCAAGCCGGGGCACGGCCAGGATTTTGGCGCGGCGGCCGGACTCTGGGGCGATGACCTCCTGCGGACCGATCAAAAGGACCGCGGTCCCCCGGTCGGCCAGTGTGTCCGCGACGCTCATCGCCACGGAATCCGCACCCCAGATCGTCACGGCCTCAGGCAGGTTGACGCCGTCGCGGGCACCGGCGTCAAGAACTCCCGGGTGGCCGGCCAGCCAGTCGCGCACATCGAGGACGTTCGCAGCGTCTCCGCCAGTAAACGTGGCCCCGGGCCGGAGCCCGCCGGTGGCAAGCACGACGGCGTCCGCGTCCATTGAACGGACCAGGCCGTCAAGGCTTTCCATATCCACCCGCGAACCCAGCCGGACATCGATGCCCAGCCGCGCATTCTCCTCGGCGGACCATTCGGCGAAACGGTGGAAGTCCGGGGTGGACTTCATCCGCTCAGCGAGGGCGAACTGGCCGCCGGGCCGGGCGCCGTCGTCGAGCACGGTCACTTTCGCTCCTGCTTCGGCAAGCTCGCGGGCGGCGGTGAGGCCGGCGGGTCCGGCACCCACCACCACGACGCGGGAACCTTCGCGGACGGTGGGGGTGGGAACCGGGACGCGGGAGCGCCCAACCGCGGGGTTGACGGTGCAGGTCACCTGGCCACGGCCTAGGTTGTCGATGCAGACGTTGCAAGCGATGCAGGGGCGGTAGCGTTCGTCGCGCAGGACGCCGCCCACGAAGGCGGGGTCGGCATGGATGGCCCGGGCGAGACTGACGAAGTCACAATTCCCTTCGCCAAGAACGTTCTCGATAATTTCCGGGGAGTTCAGTCGGCCGGCCATGCCGAGCGGCAGGCCGAACTTCCGGTAGGCCTTGGCGTAGTCGGTGAGGATGCCGGGCTTCCATTCGCCCGACTGCACAATCCATTCGCCGGCCTCGTAGCTGCCGGCAGAAATGTCCAGGAAGTCCAGGTGTTCAAGGTGGGCCTTCTCGATGATGGCCACCTGCTGTTCGGCGGAGATGCCCTCCGCAGGGCCTTCCACAACGGAGACACGCATACCCACAATGGTGTCCGGGACGGCCGCCCGTACGGCATCGATGACGAGGTTCATAAAGCGTTCGGGTGGGGCGAACTCGTCCGTGCGGTGGTTGGAGATCGGTGACATGAACTGGTGGATCAGGTAGCCGTGGGCGCCGTGGATGTTGATCACGTCGAAGCCTGCGGCCACGGCCCGGCGGGCAGCCTGGGCGTAGGCCTTCACCAGCTCGTGGCATTCTTCGACGGTGAGCTCACGGGGAACTTCGCCGCCGGCCACCCCGCACGGAACCGGCGACGGCGCCACGTTCTTGAATCCGGACACGGCGGTCTGCGCGGTGCGGCCGCCATGGTTAAGTTCGACGGCGGCGAGGGCACCTTCGCGGTGCAGGGCGTCGGTGAGCCTGCGGAGCCCGGGGATCATCTCATCTGTGTGCAGGCCCAGCTGTTGAGTGCGGCCCTTGCCGTCAGCACGGACATAGGTAGCCTCGGTGGTGACCATGCCGAGTCCGGCTTTGGCGCGGGTCACCAGATAGTCGATGTACTGCTCCGTGATGCACCCGTCCGTAGTGCCGTAGTTGCGTTCCATCGGTGCGGACGCGAGCCGGTTGCGGAGGGTTTTTGGGGTTCGGCCGTTGCGGCCCAGTGTAAGTGGCCGGGCAGCGTAGCGTGTGTTCTGTTCCATTGCTGTTCCTTAGACCGCGATCTCTGCGGGTAGTCGTGTGCTTTCAGGCAGCGGGGCGAAGCGGACCGGGTGACCTGTTCGGGACGATTCGTAAACCGCCAGCAGTATGCGCAAGGCCTTCGTCGCGTCCTGACCGGTGACCGCCGGTTCCCGGCCGTTCCTGAGGGAATGGACAAAATCGCGGACCTGCGCGGTGTGGTGCGGGATAAGCTGGCCGTTAATTGTCGTGAGGCTGACGTTCGGGTCAATATCCTGGGGATGGGCAGGCTCGGTGCTGATCGACCCGGACACGGCCCACAGGTCCACACGGCCGTCGCTGCCTTCCGGGAATTCGGTCAGGGAAGCGGAGGCCCCGGTCTCCCCCGTGACCCGGATCTGCACGCCCAGGCTGGGAGACACCGCCGTCGACGCTTCCAGGGTGGCCATGGCACCGGAGGTGAAGGTGATGACGGCGGTCGCTGAGTCTTCCACCTCGATATTCGCGCCGTGCTTGTAGGTGTTGATCTTCCCGTAGACCTCGGCCACCTCCCCCATAAACCACTGCAGCAGGTCGATGTAGTGGATGGCCTGGGTCATCAGCACCCCGCCACCGTCGCTGGCCCAGGTCCCGCGCCAGGCGTCGCGGGAGAAGTACTCCGGTTCGCGGTGCAGCATCACCGAGCACTGGCCCATGATGGACCGGCCCAGGGTGCCATCGTCGATCGCTGCGCGGATACGCTGGGCTGCCGGCCAGAACCGCCGCTGGAAGAGGACACCCAGCGTCACGCCGGCGTCATCGCAGGCTTTCACCATGCGCTCTGCGGACGCCAGCTCAGTGGAGATGGGCTTTTCGCAGAGCACGTGGACTCCTGCGGTAGCGGCCTGGAGCACCACATCCTCGTGGGTGGGGTGCGGGGTGCAGACCGAGATGATGTCCAGGTCCAGGCCCAGGAGCTCCTGGACGGTGGTGACTGCTGCAGGGATTCCCCAGGCTTTGGCGGTTTCCTGGGCGCGCTGGAGGTCGATGTCGCAGACGCCCACGATGACGACGTCGTCAAGGGCGCGGAACGCCTCCACGTGGTTGCGGGAGATCGCCCCGCACCCAGCGATTCCGATGCGAAGGGGGCGGGAGGTGACAGGTGATGGGGTGATCATCAACGGGTGCCATCTTTCTGGTGCTGGTAGGAAATTGTGCTGCGGTCCGGCAGAGGCTGGTGTGGGGCTAGTAGGTGGCCCGGCCGCCGGACAGATCAAAGACGGAGCCGGTGGTGTAGGAGGCCGCCGGTGAAACGATGAATTCGATGAGGGCGGCCGCTTCGGCGGGTGTCCCGAACCTGCCCATCGGGATCTTGGCGGCCTGGGCTGCCTGCTGTTCTTTCGGCACTTCGGCGAAGAGCGGGGTCACCACATTGCCGGGGGCGAGGGCATTGACGGTGACGCCGGACAATGCGAACTCCTTGGCCAGTGACTTGACCAGGCCCAGGATCCCGGCCTTGCTGGCAGAGTAGGCGGGCATATTGACCACGCCTTCCTTGCCCGCCGTCGAGGAGATATGGAGCAGCCGTCCATAGCCTGCCTTGGCCATCCCCGGCAGGACGGCCTGCGAGACAATGAACGCCCCTGTCAGGTTGATCTTCATGATGCGTTCGAAGTCTTCAACCGATGTGGCTGCTGCCGGGGCGACGGGGCCCAGGATGCCGGCGCAGTTCACCACGGCGTCGAGCCCTCCCATCTCCAGGGCCGCTGCAGAGACGGCCGCCGCAACCGATGCCGGGTCGGTGACGTCCATGGCGAGCGATGAGTTGCCCGGTGCTTCGTGCCAGGTGCCCGAGGGCAGGTCAGCACCTACCACCGTGGCGCCGGACGTCCTGAGGCGGGCTGCCGTTGCGCGCCCGATGCCGCTGGCTGCTCCGACCACAAGGCAGCGGGACTCGGCGATGGTGCTCGGTGCCCGGGAATCCATCTAGCTGGCTGCCTGTCGAAGCGTGGCCAGCATGCGCTCGGCATCGGCGGGGATGCCGGTGAAGATCTCGAAGGCGGCGGCTGCCTGCCCTACGACCATGCGTCCGCCGTCGAGGACGGCGCAGCCCTTGCCGCGGGCTGCCTTGATTAGCTCGGTTTCGAGCGGCCGGTAGATCACGTCCGCTACCCACAGCCCGGAGTGGATCAGGTCGGGATCCACTGGCATACCGGGGTGTCCTGTCATACCGATCGGCGTTGAGTTCACCAACCCGTCGGCTTCCAGGATGCTTCCGGCGACAGCATCCGCCCGGGTCACCGACAGTCGGCTGTCCGGAAAGTGCGGGGCCAGCCGGGCGGCCAGGGCCTCGGCTCGGGCCGGTTCGATGTCGGCGATGACCAGGTGCCGGGTTCCGGTGCTGAGTAGCCCGAAGGCCACCGCCGCACCGGCTCCTCCCGCGCCGATCTGCACCACGGAGTCGGTCGCGGCCGATAGGAGGCCGGCCTTGAGGCCGCTGATGAAACCGGTGTGGTCCGTGTTGTGCCCCACGGCCTTGCCGTCATGGAAGGTGATGGTGTTGACGGCACCGAGGATCCGGGCTTCGGGTGAAAGGTCGTCCAGGCCATCCTGGACCAGTTGCTTGCTAGGGTGGGTGACGTTCAGTCCGTCGAATCCGAGATCGGCTGCGTGCCGCACCAGCGCTGCGGACCTTTCGGCAGGTTTTCCGATGGCGTCCAGATCGATGACGCGGTAGGTGTAGGCCAGGCCCAGCCTGTCGGCTTCGGCTTCGTGCAGGCCCGGGGTGAGGGATCCGCCGATACCGGAACCGAGCAAGCCCACCAGGAACCGGTGGTTGATATCGGCGTCCTGCGGCCGGGACGCCCAGGTCCCCGCCAGGGCCTGCTGGCTCATGCCCGTGCCTTATCGGCAACTGCGCGGGAAGCGTCGTCGGCCATGCTGGACTGCCGTACTGCGGGCTCCGGGGTGATGGACAGCGCCGCGTGGCGCCGTAGGTCGGATTTCTTCAGTCCCAGCAGGGCCGTTGGAGTCTTGAACGTCTCGGGTGCAAGCACCGCTGCGATGGCGGAGATGGCGCAGGCCACGGCGGCGAATGTTGCGACAGGAACCCAGTTGGCTTTGTCGCCACCGATCAGCAGCTCGGAAATGACCGGTGCGAATCCTGCCAAGAGCAGGCCGAACATGAGGCTGATGGCCATACCGGAGTAGCGGATCTTCACCGGGAACTGCTCGGGGAAGTAGGCGGGGTAGATGGAGTTCGATCCGGTGTACGCAACACCGATGAGCAGGATGCCGGTCACGAAGATTAGGGGCACGTTCGCGGCCGACAGAGCCGTGAAGAACACAAAGATCATGCCGATCTGCAGCACCAAGCCGGTGACGAAAACGGGTTTGCGGCCGATTCGGTCCGCGAGGATGCCGGCCAATGGACCCATGGCCGCCGCGGCGAGGTTGGCGACGGCGATGACTGTCAGCATTAGGCCCTTTTCAAGGCCAACGACGGACGTGGCGTAGGACAAGGCGAAGACGTTGATGATGGTGTTGATGATGGTAAACAGCGACATGGCGGTGACGCGGAGAACGGTGACCCAGTGGTGTCGGAACAGGGTGACGAGGGGAACCTTTACCACTTCGTCGTGCTCTTTGACCTCGGCGAATACCGGGGGCTCTTCCAGCAGGCGGCGGAGCACGAAGGCGATGATTGTCACCACGGCGCTGGCGAGGAACGGGATGCGCCAGCCCCAGGCCAGCAGCTGGTCCTCGGGCATGGACGCCACGGGAATGAACACCAGCGTGGAGAGCACGATCCCGAACATGATGCCGCTCATGGTCCAGCTGGTGTAGAAGGCGCGCTTCCTCTCCGGTGCGTGCTCGAGCGTGAGGGAACTTGACCCCGGAGATTCGCCGCCGGCGGAGAGTCCCTGCACAAGTCGGAGGGCCACAATGAGGATCGGCGCTGCCATTCCAATGTCGTTGTACGTGGGAAGGCATCCGATAAGGAAGGTCGAGCTCCCCATCAGCAGCAGGGTGAGGAGCAGGACCCGCTTCCGGCCGAATTTGTCGCCAAGGTGTCCGCAGATCACTGCGCCGAGCGGACGGGCAATGTAAGCGACGCCGACGGTTGCGAAGGACAACAGCATCGCGGAAGGACCTGGAGCGAAGAACAGCTTGCCGAAAATCAGCGCCGCCGCCGAGCCGAAGATAAAGAAGTCGTAGTACTCAAGTGCGCTGCCCACGAACCCTGAAACTGCTGCGATCTTCGCATTGTTCTTGGGGCGTGCTGGCGCCGATGTCGACACTGACATGGTGTTCCCTTCAGGTAACGGGACCGATTCGGGGGCTCTTGGCGTGGGCCGGCGGCGAAACGGTTAGCCGCGCTATGCGGCTTCTCCATCCAGTGTGGCTGCGATCACTTAGTGTGTCCACGACTAAAATGATCTATCACTATGCTTCAATTCGACTATATGAGTCGGAAGTCAGCTGGGGATCTCTGGAAAGATCTCTTCGACGACGGCGAGCACAGCCGCCAGCACGGCGGAGTCATTTTCCTCGGACCACGCGACGGCGTGATTCATGAAGTGCTGCGGGGGATCCAGGGCCACGTAAGTTGCGCCGGAGGGTATGATCCCGGCTATCCCGCTGCTCATGAGGGTGACCCCCACGCCGGCGGCCACGAAGGTGAGCACCATGTACGGATCGGAAAGCTCCTGGACAACGCCCGGCCGGAACCCGGCGGCCATGCAAGACGCGAGCAAGACTGCCGTCATGGAGGACGAGCCGTCCATCGGCGGGGAAATGAA
>NZ_MQTS01000056.1:0-7683 GCF_020532825.1 Arthrobacter sp. SO3 | reverse complement strand
CCGCCAGGCTCTGCAGCGGTATTGACTTCTCCCGGGCCAGCCGATGATCCAGTGGGAGCACCGCCCCGATTTCTTCCCGGGCAATCAGCCGGGCCGTAACGGAGGGCACCGGGGATTCCGGCATACCGACGAAGGCGAGGTCCAGCGTGCCGTTAGCAACGCTTGCCAGTCCATCTGCGGTGCGTACCCTGCTGGTGAGGTCCAGCTCGATGTCCGGGTGCTTCCGCCGCAAGGCGCGGGTGAGGGGCGGGAGGGTCAAGTGGTTCACCGCTCCGGAAAATCCGATTCGAATCTTGCCCCGGATGCCCGCTACGTCCGCCTGTGCTGCCTCCCGGGCCAGGCGCATCTCCTGGAGCACCCGGTACGCCCGCGGCAGGAGGGCATGGCCAGCCGGCGTCAGGGCCACGCTCCGGGTGTTGCGCTCAAAGAGCCGTGTCCCCAGGTCCGTCTCGAGCTTCCGGATCGTCTGGCTCAGCGGGGATTGCGCCGTATGCAGGCGCAGCGCCGCGCGGCCGAAGTGGAGTTCCTCAGCAACCGCAACGAACGCTTCAAGCCATCGGATTTCGGTCATTCCCGCATGCCTCCTGACAGCCGCGTTAGCCCAAGCCAGCGCTGACCCGGACTGCAGGTGGGCGCCTATAGTGCTAAGAATCAAAACAATAACCGAGTAATTAAGTTTGATTCTAGCCTAGTTTCGTGGTTCGCTGACCTTTGGTCGACTCCCCTCAGGCACCCCCAATTCTTCCCGCCCACCACGTTGACGTCGGGCTTTACGAGGCTGTGAATATTCCCGGCGGGCGTATTTGCTGTAGGGGGGCGGACGGGCGGGACCTCGTGTCCGGGGCCCACTACCGGCTCTGGTGTAATCAAGGCCCGCCATTTCAGGGACAGTCATGAAATCGCTGTTGAAGATGCATGCTTCCCACAGTCCCGCCGCGTTGTCAGCTACGTTCGACGAGCCGAACTTCGTGTCCCGGAGCGGGCTACTGGCGGTACAGACGGTGGCCCGGGACGCCGGGCTGCCGGAACTGCCTGTCTGTGCCGTTGACGATCCTCACCTGGAAATTTCTGGACCGGCCGCCACCCTATATCGATCTAAAGAATACTCAGCAATTCATGTTGTAGGCGGCCCCAGCCACCATGAGGTGGTGACCGCGAAAACGCCACTGAAGGACGAACGAGGAGGAACGCCCAGGAAAGACCCATGGGGGGACACCCGATCTGCAGTAGAGCCGCTCACCTACACAACCGAATAAGCCGTTCCGGGACCCGCACACCCGGAACATCAGATCACAGGCGAGAGGCCGCCCCAAACAGCCACACCCCGCATTGACAGGGTGCGGCGCCTCTTTGCCCCGAAAAACTTGATTCTGGTGGATAAGTCCAACCGCACGGCGAAATAGATCCGACACCCCGGCCCCGCGATGGAGCCGACAGGGGCCGTTATTGACATCCTCTAGACCTTGGACCTGCGTGTCCGCTCAGGCCGCACCACGCGGTGCTCGTTTCGTCGAGACATGCCAGCGCGACGAGCGGAGAACCGGCCAGGCGCCTCTCCCGTCGTGGCAGGCCAAACTTCGATCGATGACGTCCTCAAGGCGCAGTACGACCTCACGGCTTAGCGCGGAGCTCAGTCCGGCGGCCGGCTTTCCCAGCGAACGTCAAGGTCCACCCAGTACTAATGGACCGATGCTCCGGTCAACCGCTATTTGACCGGAGCTTCGCCGATTGCGCGGCGTCCCATAAAGTCCCGCCGCCGCCAATCATCCGTGACGATCGTTTGACCCTGATGTTTTCCCGACACCTGATTGGACCTCCATGTCTGTGCCAATTCTGGCCGCCCAAGACCTCTCCAAGACTTACGGGCGCGGGCCTGATCGTTTCGACGCGCTCAAAGGCGTTTCCCTGGAGATCGGCCGGGGCGATTCCGTGGCGATTGTGGGTAAGAGCGGCTCCGGCAAGTCAACGCTGATGCACCTTCTCGCGCTGCTGGACTCCCCCGGCGGCGGGCAGGTCCGCGTCGACGGGACTGACGCGAAGACGCTCAGCGGCCGGCGGCTCAACACGCTGCGGAACACGATGTTCGGCTTCGTGTTCCAGCAGTTCTTCCTCAACTCGGCATCGAGTGTGCTGGAAAACGTCGTGCTGCCCCTGAAGATCGCCGGTGTCAGCGCCCGCGAGCGGCGGGCCCGCGGAATGGCCGTCCTGGAACAGCTCGAACTCGCCGACAAAGCCCGCAACAAGGCCGGCAACCTGTCGGGCGGCCAGAAACAGCGGGTCGTGATTGCCCGGGCCCTGGTCAACAACCCCCAAGTGCTGTTCGCGGACGAGCCCACCGGGAACCTGGACACCGCCACCGGGCGCATCGTCGAGGACATCCTGTTCGACCTCAACATCAACCACGGCATCACCCTGATCACGGTCACGCACGACCACGACCTGGCCGCCCGCTTCAACCGCCGTCTCTATATCCGCGACGGTCTGCTGATCACCACCGACGAGGAGCACGCGGCATGAAACCGCTCGAAATCCTGAAGACCGCAATGGCGAACAGCTTCCGCAGCAAACTGCGCACGTTCCTCACCATCCTGGCCATCTTCGTCGGAGCGTTCACCCTGACCATCACCAACGGCCTCGGCACCGGCATCTCGAACTACATCGACGGCCAGATCGCCGCCGTCGGCTCCAGCAACTCCTTCACCGTGGGTAAAACCGACACCAGCGGCAATCCCGCCTCGGGACCAAAGAAATACGACGCAAGCACCAGGGTCCTGGCCGCCGGCGGCCGGCCGGGCTCAACCCAGCCGGCCCTGGGCCAGACCGATCTGGACACCATCGGCGCCGTCCCGGGCATCACCGGCGTCACCCCGGTGACCCGCCTCAACCCGGACTACATCCAGTGGAACGACCACGACAAATACCAGCTCTCCGTCAGCCCCCTCGCCGGGGCGCAGCCCCAGCTGGCCGCGGGCACCGCCCTGGACGATTCCACAACCGAACCCCAGCTGATCCTTCCCTCCAGCTACGTGGCGCCGCTGGGCTTCGCGGACAACAACCAGGCCGTCGGCCAGGACGCCACGATCGGCATCACCGACGCAACCGGAACCCTGCACCCCCTCACCGCCCGCATCACCGGCATTGAACAAAGCGCCCTGCTCGGCGGCGGCGGCGCGTTCATCAACAAGGCCCTCTCGACCGCCCTCGCCGATGCCCAAGGTACCGGTGCCCCTGCCGCGTCGAAGACCGCATGGGCAAACGTAACGGCCACCTTCGCTCCGTCCTCCGCCGCGCAGATTACTGAGATGAAGGCCGGGCTCGCCGCCGCGGGCTACACCGCCCAGACCCTCGATGACAGGATCGGCACGGTCAAGACCGTCATCAACGGCATCATCGGAGTCCTGGACGCCTTTGCCGTCATCGCCCTGATCGCCGCGGGCTTCGGGATCGTGAATACGCTGCTGATGTCCGTTCAGGAGCGCACCCGGGAAATCGGCCTCATGAAAGCCATGGGCATGGGCAGCGGATCCGTCTTCGCGCTCTTCAGCACCGAAGCGGCGTTCATCGGGTTCCTCGGCAGCGCGGTCGGCTCCGCCGCCGCCATCGGGCTCGGTACCGCTGTCAGTGGCGCCCTCGCCCGCGGACCCCTCAGCGATCTGGAGGGCCTGCACATCCTGGCCTTCGCTCCCGGCTCCGTGGCCGGCGTCATCCTCCTGGTCATGGCCATCGCCTTCATCGCCGGAACCCTCCCGGCTTGGCGGGCAGCGCGGCAAAACCCCATCGACGCCCTCCGCTACGAATAAGCTACGCCACGGCGCTGACCGGCTTCGCGACCGGGTTCCGCTGCAGGCCCTGGCCGGTCGCAGGCCTCTTCCGCTAGAGGAAGAAGTGCGGCATGGGGATCCTCGCCGATCTCACCCAATGCTAGGGCTACGCCAAGTGCGCCTTCCTCGCCCCGGACGTCTTCATGAGCCTGGGGGACGAGGCCCTGACGTACAACCCGCGGCGGGTGCTCCCGTCGAGAACAGCGCGGGGACGTTTAGGAGAACCGGACGGATCGTCATCGTGGGGGCATCAATGGCGGGGCTGCGCGCAGCGGAACGGCTGCGCGAGGAGGCGTTCACCGGATCGCTGACTCTCATCGGGCAGGAGCCGCAAGAACCCAACCACCGGCTTCTGCTGTCTAAACAAGTCCTGACCTGGTCGGCGCCCCTGGAGGACACATCGCTCCCACGCCACCGGACCTCCGCGCCGCATGGCGCCCGGGCGTAGCGGCGACCGGACTGGAGCTGCCCGCAAAGCAACTCCACCTCGCCGACGGCAGCCGGATCGGATTCGATAAGTTATTGATCGCCACCGGCCTGCGGGCCCGCCCGGCCATGCCTGCCACGTACCCGCCTGGATGCGCCTCCGTGCGCCCGCTGCCCGGCCCGGCCTGGCCTGGCCTGGCCTGGCCTGGGGCAGGGTTCGGCATCATAAGAAGGAGGCTAGTACGGACCGGGATTGCAGGCTTCGTGCCTCTCCGGGACGCTGGAACATCCGGTTCAGACACAGCTCAACCGATTCGTGGCCTAAGCAAACGCAGGAGGACGCGCAGACAAGGACCCGCCTGCAGATCGAAATGAATGAGAACGACGAAATCACGCGCTTCTCTCCGCCAGCATCCCGGTTCCCGTCGACCGCTAGTGTTTCAGCGGCGCGAGCTGTATTTGCTTCGCAAGCGCGTAAGCGATCGGAAGATCGCCGTCGCTCTCGACTAAGACACGGCCAATGACGAGCGCGGAATCGGTCGGCGAAAAAATCTGCGTCATGCCGTTCGGTACGGTTCCCTTCCAGCCGGGCGCGCTGAGAACATAGTCACCGGCCCCGGTTCCCGTCGTACGTTTGCCGACGTAGGCAAAATTGGCGCCCTTGGACGGGTCGGTGAACTGCACGCTGAAGTAACGGCCCGCCATGTTAGGTACGTGAAGGACTTGCGGCCCCTTCCTCAAGTCGAGCCACCCGCCGACGTAGAGCAGGTCGTCGGCTCCCGTTGCCATAAGGCTCCCGCGCGACGCCGACGGGGAGGAGGTGTTGGGCACGGCGTGCAGCGTGTTGACGGGGACTGGGCCGTCGCCGAACCCATGCTTGAGAATCGCCCTCTTGTAGCCGCTGACCGTGAGACGCGGCCAGAGGTAGATGAATGCCGGAGCGCCGAGTCCCCATACGATGGCTGCCGCTATGGCAACTGGAATGATCTCGTCCCCGCCGGCGATCCGCCGGTAGATGACCCAAGCGAAGACCGCCAGTATGACGGCTGTAAGGGGACGTCCGTATTTCAGGACGAGGCGGTTCATGTCACCACGCCCTGACAACGCGCGGCAATTGGTACGTGCCGTCGAGAATTGCCGCCCCAGGCAGATACACGCGGAACATCAGCTTAAACTTCCCGGAAGGAGTTGACAGCCAGTTCTGCTCGTGCGTGCCCGGAGCCTGATGCTGGAGGTAGATATCGACTGAACCGTCGGCGTTCCGCGCGAGCGGTGAACGGTCACCAACGCTATAGCGATTAGTTGGATTAGTTACCATATACCCGACGACATCGGTCGGAGTGAGCGACCAGAAGGCGTCATTCGGTGGGAGTTTCCCGGCAGGAAAATGCAGGACGTATCCATGCCCGCCGCTCAACGTTTGCCCTGACCCATCCACAGTGGTCGTCCAGTACGCGGCCTCTTCAAACACATTGACGACGGGCAGGGCTTTGGCGCAGGCGGCCCGCACGAGGACTCCGTTGCCAGGCTGGCCGCATCGGCGGATGGCACTCCAACCGCTGGCAGTCGTTGTGATCGCCCTGCCCACGGCATTCATAATGAGGATCGCCGTCAAGAACGCCAGCACGGCGCCGAGAATTAATCCCTGCACGATACCGGACTGTGAGAACCACGCGAAGGCATTGACCATAACCGCAAACTACCACTGTGCCAAATAGCCGAGTGCTGTTCCGCATGCACCCGGCGACCGGAGACGCCTCGGGCCCGGTACCGTGAAACTCCATGGTGTGGACGCCGCCTGAAGGACCCGCCGGTCTGGACCTCCGTCCGGCTGCTTCGGGTGAATGGGTTCCGGTACGGGATGTGAGGGTGTAGCGCCGGATGAACGCTTCCGGTACATTCCTGATCGTGGTCGGTGTCGACGGTTCCGAACAATCCTTGGACGCCGTTCGCTGGGCCGTGGACGAAGCGCGCCTGCGCCACGGGCACATGAGGGTTATCACCGCCCGGCACTATCCTCCTGTGCCCTCCACGGTAGCGACTCGTTTCACTTCGCCGAATAAGTCCAGAAGCACGCGCTGAAGGCCGTCGCTACTGAGGGCGTGAACGTCACGGGAATGCTCGTTCGGGATTCCGCCGCCACCGCGTTTCTGGATGCCGCCAAAGATGCGGGCCTTCTCATCGTGGGATCCCTGGGACACGGAGGATTTACCGGGCTGCTGCTCGGATCGACCTCTAGCCAAGTCACCCATCATGCCCCCTGCCCCGTCCTGGTCGACCGACCCCAGAGCGGCACCTGATTTCATCCTCCACGACCAGGCCACGCTGCTGCTCATCGGAGTGTCGCTGGCCTCCGTCTCCTTCCTGCGACTCATGATTGTGTGGCACCGGGAACGTGCCCCGGCAAGAGGCCCGACGTAAACCAAACCATCGCGATACAGGTTGGGGAACTCAGGTTGCCCTACGCAGCGGTACCACCATGACGGGGACGCCCGAGAACTCCAGAACCCGCAGGGTGTGGCTCCCGATATAAGGCGTTGCACTGCCGGGGCGGTCTACCGGGGCCACGACTGTCAGCACGGCGTTGACTACACGGGCCTCGGCCAGGATTTCGGCTGCTACCCGTCCGGAGCGCTGGCTGAAGGACACCTCCACTCCTGCCGTCGCTGCCAGCGAGGCAACATGCCTGAATGCCGCTTCGGCAGCCAGATCGGAGTGTCGTGCCAACGCGGCCGGGTCGATACTCCCGGGATGCTGGACCAGCGCAGGCCGACGCAACTAACGTGCCTTCCAACGGAGAAGTGCGCTGACCAGTAGAAATGCCTGTGGAGGCAGATAATCCGCCCCGGCACCCACTCACACTTCCGGACCGCCACTCCCCGCCGGAACCCGCTCGCCCGGTGGCTCCTGGACAGCATCAGCGACGCCAACGAAACCCCGGAAGAATGGTGAACGGCCAACCCATCAACGATCAAACGTGGGCAGGGATTCGGACGGAATTCACGCCGCCGACCCTGGAGCAGGTGCGGCGCCGGCTCTCCGAACTTATGGAAGACCCCAAACCGGTGATGCGGCAGCTCGTCCGCGATCTGTTTACCGGACTAAGTCGATGGTTAACGCGCGTGTCCTCGGCCTGGGACGAGCCCTGTCAGCGTCATGCTTTGGTCATGGATCTCTCGGATCGCAGTTGGGATGGGCATCGAGCGGAGGGACTGACTGTCGCGAACGTCGGGCGGGTGATTCCTCGCACCGGCGTTCCGGGGTTCGCGGTCCTCGACGCGACGGGCGAGGAGTTCGCTCCTGCCACGGAGTATCTGCTTGAGCTGGCAGCGACGGACCGCTCGCCTCAGACGGTATGGGCTGCCGCGGAGATCTCGGACAGTGGGCCCTCTTAAAATGGGGGTCTACCGAAAGTAGAGATCAGCATGACCGCATC
>NZ_MQTS01000055.1 GCF_020532825.1 Arthrobacter sp. SO3 | reverse complement strand
GGTGATTCCGGGGATGGTGCCGCGGCCGTCCGGGGGCCGTCCCCGCCGGTGACCGCCGCCGCGGCTTCCAGCACCATCCAGGCCTGGAGCTGGGTGGAAAGTTCGACGGCGGCGCCCGCCGGGTAGCTGCGGTCCGCCGGCAGTTCGGGGCGGGCGGAGAAGATAATCCGGCTGCCCTTGCCGGGAAGCTGCTCCCCGGCGGACACGGTCCGGCGGCCCTCCCACAACGCCCCGGCAGTGTTGAGCACCAGGTCGGTGGCCGTCGCCCGGGTCCCGGCCGGCAGCCGTCCGTCGACAGCGGCCAGCGCGAGGTAGCGGGCCAGGATCCCGGTGAAGAGGCCGCCGTCGCCGCTTCCCTCGCAGCGCAGCATCCCGGGGCTGCTGCCCGTCAGTGGGGCCGGAAGGGTGAGGTTCTGCGCCACGGCCGCCACGAGCGAGGCTGCGCGGGCCAGGTTCGCCCCGCCGCCGAGTTCCAGCAGGGCGCCCAGGACGGGGCCCTGGTTGTAGGAGTAGATGGCACTTTCCAGGACCACCTCACCGCCCGGTCCGATCCGGAGGCCGTCCCGGTACATCCCCTGTTCCGGGTCGAACAGCCGGGCATCCAGCCAGTCCAGCAGGGCCTGGGCCTTGGCCGCCTGGCCGGTGCGGGCGTAGTAGAGTGCCACCGGGGCCGTGGCCGGAGTGTTCTTGAAATCCCGTTTCTTGCTCCAGAACGTGCCGCCGCCGAGATCGTCCGTGGAGGCGGAATCGAACTGCAGGGTGAGGCTCTTGAGGATCCGGGCGTTGCGGCGCCGCCCCGCCGCGTACCGGCTTTGCTCGGCGAGGTTCTCCAGCCGCAGCGTGGACAGCGCCAGCCAGGCCATGTCGTCGTAGTAGTTGTTGACGATGGTGAGGAAGTTCCGCAGCCGGATCCCGGTGACCAGCCGGGAGGCGAGCCGGCCGGCGCTGGGACGGTTCCCGCCGTCGAACCGTTGCCCGGGCCCGCCTTCGGTGCCGAGTTCGCGGCGCCCGGTGTCCACCAGGCAGTCCACGTAATGCGCCTGCCACCAGTAGTGCCAGGGCCGGGCCAGGTTCCTGAGCCGGCCCGAGGGGCGCACGATCGCGGCGATGTGGGTTCCCGGCAGGAAGAAGAGCCGCTGCCCGAACACCCGGGTCACCGAGCGCGCCGCTTCATCCGCGCGGAAGGACCAGTCGGCGGCGGCGGAAATCTCTGCTGGGCTCATGGATCCAGCCTAGCGGCGGCAGCCTTGGGGCCGGATCGTTGCGGGGCCGGGCGGTGAAAGGTGCGGAATGCCCGTATTCCAGTTAACATTCACTAACTAATGTTCCCTGCAAGTCCGTGACGCTGCACACAGTGTCGTGGCGGGTTCCGGTTCCACATCAAGGAGGATGCATGGACATCAAAGGTACAGTTGCGCTGATTACGGGCGGGGCCTCGGGGTTGGGTGCTGCCACGGCGCGCCGTCTGTTCGACGCCGGAGCCTCCGTGGTCCTGGTGGACCTGCCGGGCTCCGCCGGCGAGGCCTTCGCCGCCGAGCTGAACGCCGCTGGCCGGGTCCGGGCCGGGGCGCCCGGCGACGGCAGCCCGGCGGAGCCGGCCAACAAAGCGGTCTTCGCCGCCGCCG
Source organism: Arthrobacter sp. SO3 (assembly GCF_020532825.1). Classification (GTDB taxonomy): domain Bacteria; phylum Actinomycetota; class Actinomycetes; order Actinomycetales; family Micrococcaceae; genus Arthrobacter. The sequence continues at coordinate 14,963 of NZ_MQTS01000055.1, read as the reverse complement.
ACGTCACCAGCGAGCCAGAGGTGCAGGCGGCCGTCGACGCCGCCGTCGCGCTCGGCCCGCTGCGGATCGTGGTCAACTGCGCCGGGATCGCCACCCCCGGCAAGGTCCTGGGCCGCGACGGCGTGCTGCCGCTGGAGAACTTCAGCCGTGTCATCCAGATCAACCTCGTGGGCACCTTCAACGTCATCCGCCTCGCCGCGGCCGCGATGGCGGCGGCCGAGCCGGCCGTCACCGGGCTGGGCGGGCCGGAGCGCGGCGTCATCATCAACACCGCCTCCGTCGCCGCGTTTGACGGCCAGATCGGCCAGCCGGCCTATGCCGCCTCCAAGGGCGCGGTGCACGCGATGACCCTGCCGATCGCGCGCGAGCTCGCCCGGTCGCTGATCCGGGTGGTCACCATCGCGCCGGGCATCTTCGAGACACCCATGATGGCCGGCCTGCCGCAGGAAGCCCAGGATTCCCTTGGGCACCAGGTGCCGCATCCGTCCCGGCTGGGCCGCCCCGCCGAGTACGCCAACCTCGCCGCGCACATCGTCGAGAACGCCATGCTCAACGGCGAGACCATCCGCCTCGACGGCGCCATCCGGATGGGGCCGAAATGACGCGTGCCGGGCTCGCCGCTTCCTCGGCGCCGGCCGACTCCGTCGCGGGGCTCCCGACCGCCGATTTCTTCGACTTCGAGTCGATGCTCAACGCCGCGGAACAGGCAAAGCTGGCCGAACTCCGGGAGTTCCTGGCCCGCGAGGTGGCACCTTTTGCCGGCGAGTGGTGGAACAAGGCCGAGTTCCCCGCACATATCCTGCCCAAGCTGGCGGCCCTTGAACTCAGCGCGCCGGCCCAGCGCGGCTACAGCCATCTTTTCGCCGGGCTGGTCATCGCCGAGATGACCCGGGTGGACACCTCGCTGGCGACCTTCTTCCTGGTCCACCACGACCTCTTTGTCGAATCGCTCTACGGCTTCGGCTCCGAGGAACAGAAGGCGCGCCTGCTCGACGACGCCGCGAACCTCCGGACCACCGGCGCGTTCGCACTGACCGAACCGGAGCATGGCTCCGACGTGGCCGGCGGGATGGAGACCGTCGCCCGGCGCGTTTCCGGCGGGGCGCCCGACGGCGGGGACACCTGGGTGCTCAACGGCGCCAAGCGCTGGATCGGCAACGGGACGTTCTGCGACTACCTGCTCGTTTGGGCCCGTGACGAGGCCGCCGGCGGCATCCGCGGCTTCATCGTCGACGCGGCCCTTCCGGGAGTGAGCCGGAGCCGGATCGAGAACAAGATCGCGCTGCGCACCGTGCAGAATGCGGACATTGTCTTCACGGACGTGCAGGTGGGCGAGTCGGACCGGTTCGCCGGGATCAACAGCTTCGAGGACACCAACGAGCTGCTGCGCGGTTCGCGGATCATGGTGGCCTGGCAGGGTGTTGGCCAGCAGCTGGCCGCCTTCGACGTCGCCCGGCAGTACGCCGTCGAACGCCAGCAGTTCGGCCGGCCGCTGGCGAAATTCCAGCTGGTCCAGCAGCAGCTGGTGACGATGCTCGGCAATGCCGTGGCTAGCATGGGGATGATGGTCCGGATCGCGCAGCTGCAGGAGCGCGGTGCCGCGGACATGCCGCAGGTGGCGCTGGCGAAGTCCTACGTGAGCGCCCGGATGCGTGAAACCGTAGCGATGGGCCGGTCCCTGCTCGGCGGCAACGGGATCATCACCGACTATCGGATGGCCAAGATCTTCGCGGACGCCGAGGCGATCTACACCTATGAGGGCTCGTTCGAGATCAACACGCTGATTGTGGGCCGGGCCGTGACCGGGGTTTCCGCGATCGTCTAGAACGCGATCGTCTAGAACAGCGCCGGCTCTTTCTCCCCGGCCTCGATCCGGTAGTCCAGGCTGTTGTTCTTCACCGGCATGGGGCAGGTGCCGTACGGGGTGAAGGCGCTGGGGTAATTGATCGCCCGGTTGAAATCCAGGATGACCGTCCGGTTCCCCAAGGCATCGACGCGGGGCCGGGCGGTGGAGACCTTCCGCCACTCGGCGGTTGCCAGTTCCGGCGGGGCTGCTCCGTTGGTCTCGTCATGGAACGTGACGGTTAGGGCGCCGAGCTTTTCCTCCTCGGCCTGCAGGTGGAAGTCGTGGTCCTTGCCGGGGAGCCGGAACACGAGCTCGCCGACGGACCGGTGGACCCCGTCGACCAGGGGGTTGGCGGTGCCGATCGGCACGTCGACGGGCTCCGGGTACGGGTGGAAGCTGGCCTCGACCACAAGGTCCGGCCGGTAGCCGAAGGTGGGGACACCGTCGAACTCGGTGAATACGGGCGACTCCGAATCGCGGGTCCGGACGGCGTACTTGTTGGCGCGCATGGCGAGTTCCACGACGACCTGGCGGCCGTCCGCGCCGCCGTACTGGACCCACAGCAGCGATTCCTCGTTGGCCAGCGCCGCGCTGACGGTGCCCTCCACGGGCTCGCCGGTCTCCACGAGGGTCAGTCCGCCGGAAGCTGCAGCGGTGAGGAACGCCGTCGTGCCGTCCGTGGACCAGAGGCCGGGGGCCAGTTCGACCGCGGCCGGCCGGCCGTCCAGCCACTGGAAGGAGGTCAGGGTCAGCCAGCCGTACTCGCTGGCCAGGGCCGCGTTGCGGCTCGTCCGGAAGCGCCGCCAGCGGGCGAGCTGGGCCTCAGGGTCAGCTTGCGGCATGGTCAGTGTTCCTCCCGAGGCTTGCGGACACCAGTTGTGCTGCCGTGTTCCGGGCGGCGGTGGCCGCCGCCGGGTCGGCGTCGAGCACGCCGCTGGCCAGGCCGCCGTCGAGCAGGAGGGTCAGGCTGCGGGCGAGCTGGTCCGGATCCGGGACGCCGGCCTGGTCGGCCAGGCCGCGGATCCAGGCCCTGGTGTGCTCCTTGTGCGCCACCGTCCGTTCGTGAATGCGGGTTCCGGAAGCAGACTCGGCCGCGGCGTTGATGAAGGCGCAGCCGCGGTAGCCGTCGCGGCGGCAGGCGCTGGCCAGGGCATCAAACAACCCCACGAGCTGGGCCGCGGGGTCAGGGCCGGCGGCTTCGGCCGCGGCGTGGAGCTGCCCGGTCCAGACGCCGTCGACTTTCTCGAGGTACGCCAGGATCAGATCATCCTTGGCGGGAAAGTACTTGTAGAACGTCGCCTTGGCGACGCCGGATTCGGCGATGATCGTATCGATGCCGGCGGCCCGGAGCCCCTGGGCGTAGAACAGCCGGAAGGCCGTGGCGAGAATCTTTTCCCTGGCCTGTCCGGCGGGGGTGCGGGCGGCCGGCGCTGCTGTGGCTGCTGGCGGCGTCATGGCTCTATGGTACACAGACAAGTCTGTCTATGTCCGCCGGCGCCGCATCGTTTCCTTGCCGTAGACAGATCTGTCTGGTAGCGTCGGGGCCACACGCAGACGAACCTGTCTACCCCCGTTGAGAAGTGAGGACAATATGAGGATTGCAGTAATGGGAAGCGGGACCGTTGGCCCCACGATCGCCGGGGCGCTGTCGGAGCTGGGGCATGACGTGGTGATCGGAACGCGCGATCCCAGGGTGACGCTGGCCCGGACCGAGCCCGGGGCGATGGGCGGTCCACCCTTTGCCGCGTGGCATGCGGCGCACGGCCGGATCGACGTCGCCACTTTCGCGGACGCCGCTGCCGGTGCGGACATCATCGTCAATGCCACCAACGGCGCGAGCTCACTCGGGGCGCTCACCGCAGCGGGAGCAGGGAACCTGGCCGGCAAGGTGCTGATGGACATCGCCAACCCGCTGGACTTCTCCCACGGGTTTCCGCCGTCGTTGGACCCGGTGAACACCGACAGCCTCGGGGAGCAGATCCAGCGGACCTTCCCGGAAGCCCGCGTGGTCAAGACCCTCAACACGATGACCGCCAGTGTGATGGCGGACCCGCTGAGCGTCGCCGGGGGAGACCACTCGGTCTTCGTTTCCGGAAACGACGCGGCCGCCAAGGAGACTGTCACCGGCCTGCTCAAGGCATTGGGCCACCGCGACATCATCGATCTGGGCGACATCACCACCGCGCGCGGCGCCGAAATGATCCTGCCGATCTGGCTGCGGATCTGGGGCGCGCTGGGCACCGGGGCGTTCAACTTCAAAATCGCCCGGTAATGCCTCCGCCACCCAACTCCAGCCACGCGGCAGGATCCGCTTGCCCGCGCTGTCACCCCCGGAGCGCCACGTCAAGGGCCCGGACACTATCTGAGACGGATTCCCCTGCTGCCCGGCCTCCGGGTAGCATCCTGTAGGAAGAAAGTAACCCGGCTCACAGTATCCAGCGCAGTGTACGAGCCAAGTCCCCCTCGAGAGATAGTTTCCATGGCTGACACTGCAACGAATCCCGGCACCGATCTCGCCTCCGAACTGCGCGCCGACGTCCGCCGGGTATCCACCCTTCTCGGCGAATCCCTGGTCCGCCAGCATGGGCCCGAACTCCTGGACCTGGTGGAGCAGGTACGCCTGCTGACCAAGGAATCCAAGGAGGCCGCCCGCGGCGGTGCGGATGCCACCGGGCCGTGGAGCTCGCACGACGTCGTCGCCCAGGTCCGCGAACTGCTCGGCTCCCTGCCCCTTGAGCAGGCCACCGACCTGGTCCGCGCCTTCGCCTTCTACTTCCACCTGGCCAACGCCGCCGAGCAGGTGCACCGGGTCCGCGGGCTGCGCACCCGGCAGGAACAGGACGGCTGGCTGGCCAAGGCCGTCACCGACATCGCCGCCCAGGCCGGGCCCTCGGTGCTGCAGGAGGTCGTCAATGAACTCGACGTCCGCCCCATCTTCACCGCACACCCCACGGAGGCCTCCCGCCGCTCCGTGCTGGACAAGGTCCGCCGGCTCTCCGACATCCTGGCCCAGAGCACGGCGGAGGGCACCTCTGCACGCCGCCGCCAGGACCGCCAGCTCGCCGAGGTGATCGACCAGATGTGGCAGACGGATGAACTCCGCCAGGTCCGGCCCACCCCGGTGGACGAGGCCCGGAACGCCATCTACTACCTCACCGGCATCCTGGGCGACGCCATGCCGGAGATGCTCTCGGACCTCTCGGAGCTGCTCGCCGAGCACGGCGTCACCCTCCCGGCGGAGAAGGCCCCCATCCGCTTCGGCTCCTGGATCGGCGGGGACCGGGACGGCAACCCCAACGTCACCGCGGCCGTCACCCGCGAAATCCTGCAGATCCAGAACCAGCACGCCGTCCGGATCAGCATCGGCCTGATCGACGGGCTGATCTCCATCCTGTCCAACTCGACGGCGCTCGCCGGGGCGGACCAGGAGCTGCTGGACTCGATCGACGTCGACCTCGGGAACCTGCCGGGACTGGACCGCCGGGTCCTGGAACTGAACGCCCAGGAGCCCTACCGGCTCAAGCTCACCTGCATCAAGGCCAAGCTGCTGAACACCGCCCGGCGGGTCTCGGCCGGATCGGTGCACCAGCCGGGCCGCGACTACACCGCCACCGCGGAGCTGATCGAGGAGCTGGGACTGCTGGAACGGTCGCTGCGCAACCACCATGCCGCGCTCGCCGCCGACGGTTCCCTGGCCCGGGTCCGCCGCGCCATCGCCTCCTTTGGCCTGCACCTGGCCACCCTAGACATCCGAGAACACGCCGACCACCACCATGACGCCGTCGGGCAGCTGATGGACCGGCTCGGCGGCCCCGGCCTCCGGTATGCGGAACTCAACCGTTCCGAGCGGCTCGAGGTGCTGGGGGCGGAGCTCGCCTCGCGCCGCCCGCTGTCCGGCCACCCGATCAAGCTCGACGGCGTCGCCGACGGCACCTATGACGTCTTCCGCGAGATCCGGCGGGCCCTGCGGACGTACGGCCCGGACGTCATCGAGACGTACATTATTTCGATGACCCGCGGCGCGGACGATGTCCTGGCCGCGGCGGTGCTGGCCCGCGAGGCGGGGCTGGTCAACCTGTTCGGCGAGGCCCCCTGTGCAAGGATCGGCTTCGCGCCGCTGCTGGAAACCGTGGAGGAGCTGCGGGCCTCGGCCGAAATCGTGGACCAGCTGCTCTCCGATTCCTCCTACCGCGAGCTGGTCCGGCTACGCGGGGACGTGCAGGAGATCATGCTCGGCTACTCGGACTCCAACAAGGAATCCGGCGTCATGACCAGCCAGTGGGAAATCCACAAGACCCAGCGCAAACTCCGGGATATCGCGGCCAAGCACGGGGTGCGGGTGCGCCTGTTCCACGGCCGCGGCGGCTCCGTGGGGCGCGGCGGCGGCCCGACCTATGACGCCATCATGGCCCAGCCCAACGGGGTGCTCGAAGGCGAAATCAAGTTCACCGAACAGGGAGAGGTCATTTCGGACAAGTACTCGCTGCCCGAGCTCGCCCGGGAGAATCTCGAACTCTCGCTCGCGGCGGTCATGCAGGGTTCCGCGCTGCACCGTACCCCGCGCACCTCGGAGGACCAGCGCGAACGCTACGGCCACGTCATGGAGACCATTTCCGACGCCGCCTTCGCCCGGTACCGGACCCTGATCGATGATCCGGACCTGCCGGCCTATTTCATGGCCTCCACCCCGGTGGAACAGCTGGGGTCCCTGAATATCGGCTCCCGGCCGTCCAAGCGCCCCGATTCCGGCGCGGGGCTCGAGGGTCTGCGGGCGATCCCGTGGGTGTTCGGCTGGACGCAGTCGCGGCAGATCGTTCCGGGCTGGTTCGGTGTCGGCTCCGGGCTCAAAGCCGCCCGCGAAGCCGGTCACTCGGCCCAGCTGGCGGAGATGATGGATGGCTGGCACTTCTTCCGCTCCGTGCTCTCCAATGTGGAAATGACGCTGGCGAAGACGGACATGGACATCGCCGGCTACTACGTCTCCACGCTGGTCCCCGGGGAACTGCACCACTTGTTCCGTGCCATCAGGGCCGAATACGAGCTGACCGTCGCCGAGATCCAGAACCTGACCGGCGAGGACCTGCTGCTCGACGCGCAACCCACCTTGAAGCGCTCCCTGGAGATCCGGGACCAGTACCTCGACCCGATCAGCTACCTCCAGGTGGAACTGCTGCGCCGGATTCGTTCCGAGGCCGCGGCCGGGGAGAGCATGCCCAACGCAGAGATCGACGAACGCCTCCAGCGTGCCATGCTTATCACCGTCAACGGCGTGGCGGCGGGCCTGCGCAACACCGGCTGACCGTGGCGGGGGTCCGTCGGCCCGTCCCGATAGGGTGGTTGCATGCCGTCGTTCCAGACCAGACTGAAGATCACCGGGCTCAAGCCGGGCAACCCGCCGGAGGCCGTGATGGCTGCGGCCGTCGAGGCGCTGGAGACGCGGCACCACGTCGAGGCGAACCAGCTCGACCTCGCCGGCGGGGTTCCGCAGCTGAACCTGCGCTTCCTCGTTGAGCCCACGTCCTACAGCGGCGAGAACCGCCAGGCGCTGGAGTCGGCGGCGATGATGCGTGACGCCGTCGAACGCGTTGCGGTGACCGGGCACCTGATGGTGCTCCGCCGCAACCGCGGCCGCTGGGCGCCAGTGTAGGTTCCGGTCGGCTGGCTCAGAAGTCCAGTTCCTCCTCGGGACCGTCCACAACGGGGGAGCGGTCGCCGCGCCTCCGCGTGACAATCAAGCCCAGGATGACGCCGATCAGGATCCCGACGCCGACGCCGATCAGGGAGCTCGCCCAGAACGGCAGTCCGGTGGCTGCGCCGGTGGCGTAGCCGAGACCGACGGACCAGACGGCCCAGAGGAGGCCGCCCAGCGCCGCGCAGAGGCTGAAACCGCGGGTGGAGACGTTGGCGATGCCTGCCCCGGCGGTCGTCGCCAGCCGTCCGCCGGGGATGAACCGGACGCCGATGATCGCACCGTAGGTGGTGGACCGGCCGGCCTTCCCGATCGCGGTGTGCACTGCTCGATGGAACGCCCGGCCCCACCGCCAGCGGTCCAGGGCATGGCTCAGGCGCCGTTTGAAGAGCTGGAACACCAGAATGTCGCCAAGCCAGGACGCCGCCGTGGCGAGAAGCACCACAAGGAGGGCGTTGGCGCGCCCGACGGCGGACAGGGCGCCGCCGGAGATGACGACCATTTCGGACGGGATGGGCGGGAAAATGGCGTCGCCCATGACCACCGGGATGATCCATAAATAGATCGCGTCCCCCCAGCTTTCCGCGTTGCCGAAGTCCATGGGCACAAGGTACCGCACTTCCGTCCGGGCGCCCTTCCATGACGGGGGTTCGAGCCTGCCCGGCTGCGAGACTGTCCCCTGGGGGTCAAGCGGGTTTGGCGGCTTCCGGGTCCGGAGGGCCGCCGGCGTGGGAGCCTAGCGGGCCTCGCTGAGCTCCAGTCCGCTGCGGTACTGCACCGGAACCCCGGAAATGGGGTCCACGAAGCGGATCCCGCGGGCCAGGAGCTGGAGCGGCTTCGAGTAATCGTCCGGCGCCTTGTCCAGCAGGTCAGGGTAGAAGGCGTCGTTGACGATCCCCAGCCCCAGCGAGGCCATGTGCACCCGGAGCTGGTGGGTCTTGCCCGAGTGCGGCTCCAGCCGGTACAGCGCACGGCGCCGGGCGGCGGCCTCGGCCGGGTTGTCGGGGCCGTCAAAGGTGCGCAGCCGCTCGATCCGGGTTTCGGCGTTGGGCTCGCCGTCGATCACCTCGGCGAGCAGGTAGCTGCGGGACTTGGTCATCCGGTTCCGGACCACCGCGGGGAAACCGACGGCGGGGTGCCCGGGAGCAGGCTCGGCCGCGGCCACACACTCGTATTCCTTCTGGACCTGGCGCTTCTCGAACAGCACCTGGTACTTGCCCCGGGTCTCTGGGTTCGTGGAGAGCAGCAGGATTCCGGCGGTCATACGGTCCAACCGGTGCATGGGAATGAGGTCCGGCAGCTCCAGCTGGTTCCGGAGCCGGACCAGCGCGGACTCCTGGATGTACGTGCCGCCGGGGGTGGTGGGCAGGAAGTGCGGTTTGTCCACGACGAGGAGGTGTTCGTCCTGGTGCAGGATGTTCAGTTCCACCGGGATCCGGATCTCCGGCGGCAGCGTGCGGTAGTACCAGATGAAAGTGTGGTTCCGCAGCGGTGTGGCCCGGTCCAGTGGGATGCCGGCCTCGCCCACGATCTCGCCGGCGTCGAAGCGGTCCTCGATGCCCTGCGGGTCGATGTGGCCCCAGCGGTGCATCATGTAGTCCATCGCAGTGTCCCACGGGCCCTCGTCCGGGAGGCGGAGACGGGTCGCGTTGACGCCGTCGCGCACGGGCAGGGGGGATTGCATCACCGGTCCATTCTACTTTGCCGGTTCGCCGCGCCGTTTTTTGCGCGGAGAGGGTTGCCGGCCGCGGGGGCGAGCTCGGCCCTGCAACCCCCTCCCCCGACCTGCCGACGATAAAAAAATTCTTGACAACTAAAACTGTCGGTGGACACACTGGAAGCATGTTGGACATCGAAGTGATCGAAGACCCGGCCGCGGCGGAGGCGTCCCTGGACCCCATCCGGACCCGCATCCTGATGGAACTCGCCGTGCCCGGGTCGGCCACGCAGCTCGCCGCGAAAATGGGCCTGCCCCGGCAGAAAGTGAACTACCACCTCAAGGCCCTGGAACGGCACGGGCTGGTGGAACTCGTGGAGGAACGCCGCAAGGGCAATGTCACGGAGCGGATCCTGCGGGCTAGCGCGGCCTCCTACCTGATTTCTCCGGCAGCGCTGGCCTCGGTAGCCCCGGATCCGCACAGGTTCTCGGACCGCTTTTCGGCTTTCTGGCTGCTGGCGCTCGCCGCCCGCATGGTCCGGGAAATGGGGCAGCTGATCGCTGGCGCGGCGGCGGCCCAACAGAAACTCGCCACTTTTGCAATCGACGGCGAGATCACCTTCCGCACCGCCGCGGACCGGGCCGCCTTCGCCGAAGACCTCGGCGTCGCCGTGACCCGGCTCGTGGACAAGTACCACGACGGCGGGACGGGAGGCCCGGGGCCGCGAACCCCAGCGGGCAGCGGCCGCAAGCACCGGCTTATCGTCGCGCTTCACCCTTCGCTCAAGACAGCACCTAAAGCACAACCCACAAACCCATCGGCTAAGGAGCAGGACAATGACTGACAAGCGGGACTTCGAAATTACCGTCGACACGGAACTGCCCGCCACCCCGGAGCGCGTCTGGGCGGCGGTCACCGCGGGCACCGCGGCGTGGATGTTCCCCACGGACGAGTGGCCTGCGGTGCGCACCGTGGAGGAGTACCCCGCCCACTTGGTGTCCCGGATGGACGGTCCCGACGGCTGGTTTAACCAGCTGGAACACGTGCTCGAACCGCTCGACGGCGGCCGCGCCCGGCTGCACTACGTCCACAGCGGCATCTTCGCCGAAGACTGGGACCAGCAGTATGACGGCGCCAGCAAGCACACCGAGTTCTACCTGCACACGCTCGGCCAGTACCTGACGTACTTTGACGGCAGGCCGGTCGTCTTCACCGACGTCCAGGCCCCTCGTGCCTCGGCAGCATCCGACGGTTTCGCGCGGCTCAAGAAGGCACTCGGCGTTGACGGGACAACGCCGGGGAGCACTGTGGAGCTGGAGCTCGACGGTGTGGGGAGGCTCTCGGGTGAGGTGGACTTTGCCAACGAGAACTTCCTCGGCCTGCGAACTGCGGACACGCTGTACCGGTTCTTCGGCCGCAATGCCTTCGGTGCCACGGTCGGCATGACGGTCCACGACTTCAGCGGCATCGGGGATTCCGAAACCACGACGAAGGCCTGGGCCGGCTTCCTCGAAAAGGTGTACGCGTAGCCAAGCTATTTGGGGGAATGCAATAGCCGGTAGGGAGAATGCGCCGGCCGGAAGGAGAGAACGCGATAGCCGGTCCCCATGCGCCGGAGGCGTTGTCCGTTCCGGTGACGGGCGCCGCGGACTCCCGGCGCGCCATACTGCGAGGCGCAGCCTGCCGTCCGACACTCAAAATCGCTGGCGACACCCGGGGACGCTGGCGACGCCGGAATTCGGTCGCGCCAGGAATTTTGCGCCTCGTGGGGAACTGTCCGCGTCGCCGGGCCCGCGTCGCCGGGCCCATTGTCGCCCGGCCGGCGCATCCGTTTGGCAGCGTAGCCGGATCAGGCGATGGCCGCGGCGGGCGGGGTTCCGAGGTTGCGCCGCAGTTGTGGGGACGCCTCCAGCCTGTCCTGGGCGGAACGCAGCGCCCTAACCGCGGTTTCGAGCTGTTCCGGGGGCAGGGTGAACGGCACCCGGAGGTGGTGTTCGAAGGCGCCGCCTGTGCCGAAGCGGGGCCCGGCCGCGAGCCGGATGCCGAATTCCGGTGCCACCACGGCAAGTGCGGTGCTGATCGGGGCCGGAAGCCGGCACCATACGGACAGGCCGCCGACGGGCCGTTCGCTCTGCCAGCCCGGCAACCTGCTGGCGATGAGGTCCAGCAGTGCGTCGCGGTTGTCCCGCAGGGATGCCAGCCGCGGCGGCAGCGGCTCGGTGAGCGCGCCGACCAGGTGGGCCGCCGCGAGCTGTTCCACCACCGGGCCGCCGAGGTCCATGGTGGTGCGGGCGGCGGCGAAACGCTGGATCAGGGATTCGTCGGCGCGGATCCAGCCGGTCCGCAGTCCGGCCCAGTGGGACTTGCTGAGGGAACCGAGGGAGACGACGGCGGGGCTGAAGGCTGCCAGCGGCGAGGAGGCGACGCCGTCGAGGTTCAACTCCCGGAGCGTCTCGTCGACGACGAGAACCGTGCCGGCTGCAGCGGCGGCGCGGACCAGCCGGCGCCGCTGGGAATCCGGCATCAGCCGCCCGGTGGGATTGTGGAAGTCCGGGACCACGTAGGCCATCACGGGCCGCTGCTGCATCAGTGCCATCTCAATCGCCTCCAGGTCCCAGCCCGGACGCGCCCCGGACCGGGCGTCCGGGTGGGCGGCGGGCATGGCCACCGGCACCAGCCGGCAGCCCGCGGCGCGGATGGCGTCGATGGCGTTGGGATAGCTCGGATGCTCCACCATAACCTTGTCGGACCGGCCGGCCAGGGTGCGCAGCACGATGTTCAGTGCGTGCTGCGCGCCGGAGGTCACAAGAATCTGCTGAGCAGTGGTGGGTACCCCGGCCGCCGCATAGTGGTCTGCAATGGCCTCCCGCAGGGCGTTCACACCGAGCGCGTCATAGCCGAATCCGGGCAGCAGCGCCGGCAGTTCGGTCAGGGCAGAGGCGAACGCCCGGTGCACCACTTCGCCGCTGGCCGGCAACGACGCATAGGCCAGGTCGAGGATCCCGTCCGGGACGGCCAGACCCGGAGCGCCGCTAAGGTCCGCCCCGCCGCTGCTGCCCCGCGGACTGGCCTGCGGGATACCTGTCCGGCCGCGGCTGCCCTGGCCGCTGCTGAGGAATCCCTGTTCGCGCAGCAGCGAGTAGGCGGCCGTGACGGTGGTCCGGCTGATGCCGAGCGTCGCGGCCAGGGCCCGTTCGCTGGGTAGCGCAACCTCAAGCGGGACGCGGCCGTCGAGAACCAGAAGGCGGACGACGTCGGCGAGCTCCCGGTAAGCGGGGGCGGCACCAAGGTTCCACTCGCCGAGAAGCCGGGCGAGCGAACTGGGGTTCAGGGATCCGGACATGTGGCCAGTATTTCAAACTGGCTATGGAATGCAAGGCCAGTTGTCCGGGAGGATGGAGACCATGTTGACCCGCAGGCTCCTTCAGCTCCTTATTGGCCTCGCCATGTACGGCATATCCCTGGCCATGTTCATCCGCGCCGGTCTCGGCCTGGACCCGTGGGACGTGTTCCACCAGGGGCTCGCGGTCAAGACCGGGCTGAGCATCGGCACGGTCGTGGTGATCGTCAGCTTCCTCGTGCTGCTCCTGTGGATCCCGCTGCGGCAGTGGCCGGGCGTCGGCACGCTGTGCAACGCCGTGCTGGTGGGCGTCTTCGCCGACGTCGGGCTGGCACTGATCCCTGAGTTCTCCCATCTCGGCGGGCAGGCCGGCATGCTCGCGGGCGCCATCCTGCTCAACGGAATCGCCTCCGCCTGTTACATCGGGGCGCGGCTGGGACCCGGTGCCCGGGACGGACTGATGACTGGACTTGCCCGCCGGACGGGCTGGTCCGTCCGGACGTCGCGCACCGGCATTGAAATCGTGGTGCTGGGCGCGGGCTGGCTGCTCGGCGGGTCCGTCGGCATCGGGACCGTGCTTTACGCCCTCGCGATCGGCCCGCTGGTGCAACTGTTGCTGCCGCGATTCACCGTGCCGGAGCTGAAGAAGCCCGTCCCGGTGTCGTCAGTTGATCCAGCCGTCGCCGCGCCCTGAACCGCTGCCGCGCGCTGAGCCCCACTTGGAGCGGCCGCACGCTGACGACTCGCAAATTCGTTGGCGACGCATCGATCGCCGATCGACGCGGGAAATCCGGTTCTTCCGGTAATTAGCGCGACGCAGGGTTTTTGTGGTGTCGAGGATCCGCTCGGGGAACCGTGGAGCGACTGCCCGGGGCCCGCGACGACGCGCGGGAGTGACGTCCCGGGACTTAGCCCGTGGCCGTGCCCGCACCCGGCTCCGGCTGGCACATCGGGCAGTAGTAGATATCGCGCTCTTCCGTGCCGGTGGCCCGGGCGAGGACTCCGCGCCGCACCGGTGTTCCGCACTTCAGGCACGGCTGGTGTTCGCGCCGGTAGACCCAGTAGCCGGGCAGCCCCGAGGTCCGGCCCACGGCGACGCCGCGAGGGTTCAGGACGGTGGTCCGGCGGCCTGCCCCTAGGTTGGCCTCCAGCAGCACCTTGGCATCGTTAATCAGGGTGGCCACGTCAGGCACGGACGAGACGGGTGCCGCCGGGTGCACCCCGGAGAGGAAGCAAGCCTCGCAGCGGTAGATGTTGCCGATCCCCGCGAGGTTCCGCTGGTCCAGCAGGGCGACGCCGATCGGGACCTCCGGCGCGGCACGGATCCGCCGTTCCGCCTCGGCCAGGTCCCAGTCCGGACCCAGCAGATCCGGCCCAAGGTGGCCAACGACGGAGTCCTCCTCGGAGGTGCGGACCACTTCGAGGATGCCAAGCGAGAACCCGACGGCGTCTGCCGCGGCGGTGCGCAGCACGCAGCGGGCGGTGAAGCCCGGCTTCCGCCAGCGGCCACCGGGTGGGTAGACCTGCCAGGTGCCTTCCATCTTGAGGTGTGAATGGATTGTCAGCCGGTCCGGTTCCGCCGGGCTGCCGTCACCCGGCCGCGCCGGGCCCTCCAGCCGCATGAGCAGATGTTTGCCCCGCGGCACCACCTCGGCCACCGTCCAGCCGGCCAGTTTGAGCGTGGCGAACCGCGGCACCCGGAAGTCGGAGGAGATGAGCCGCTGGCCGGCCAGCGCGGCATGAAGCTGGGCCGCCGCGCGAAAAACGGAATCGCCCTCAGGCACGGATCCTCAGACCCTTCGGCGTGGAGTAGGCCCCGGCATGGGCCAGGGCGGCAGCGATGGGGGTGTCGAGGATGCCGTGGCCGTTGACCTTTTCCATGATCAGTTTGTCCACCGCGCCGCGGGTGACCACGCCGATCAGGGCCGCGCCGGCCGCAGCCAGGACCTCCGTGTCCTCGCTGAAAGCCAGCAGGGTCTTGCCGCCGCGTTCCACGTAAAGGACGAGGGATCCGTCGACCAGCACCACCAGGGCGCCGGCCTTCCGGCCCGGACGGTGGCCTGTTCCCGCTTCGACGTTCAGTGCGGGCCACGGCAGGGCGGCGCCGTAGGGGTTGGCGGGATCCGTCGCGGCGAGGGCCAGGGCCACCGGTTCAGCCTTGTGGAGCTGGGTGTCCTCGGCGTAGGAACGCAGCCGGTCCACGGTCGCGGGAACGGCGAACTGCGCCGCGCCAAGATGTTCGATGAAGTAGCCGCGCCGGCACCGGCCGGCTTCCTCCAGCCGGGCCAGGACCTTGTACATCAGGCCGAAGCCGCCCAGGATGTTCTCGGCCATGACCGACCCGCGGGTGACCACGCCGTACCGGTCCAGCAGGAGTTCCGCGGTGGCCCGGGCATGGATGGTGGCATCCAGCTCGGGGGCGGGGAGGGC
>NZ_MQTS01000054.1 GCF_020532825.1 Arthrobacter sp. SO3 | reverse complement strand
CTGGACCCGATCAGCGGCGAACGCATCCGCGCCGGCCGGGCCACCGACCACCGCTACGAACGCGACACCGCCGGAGAACTGCTGCATATCGACGTGAAGAAGCTCGGGAAAATTCCGGACGGCGGCGGCTGGCGGGTCCACGGCCGATCCGAAGCCGTCAGAGGCCGCGGCCTGGGCTATGACTACGTCCACGTTGCCGTCGATGACCACTCCCGGCTGGCCTACGTCGAGGTTCTCCCGGATGAAAAGGGCCCCACCTGCGCGGCGTTCCTGGCCAACGCCGCGACTTTCATGGCCGCGAACGGGGCACCCGTGCAGGAAGTCATGACCGACAACGCCCTGGCCTACATCCGGTCCACCGCCTTCGCCAAGGTAATGGCTGACCTCGGCGCCAAACACCGGCGCACCAAACCCCGCAGCCCCTGGCAAAACGGCAAAGCCGAACGGTTCAACCGCACCCTCCAGGAAGGCTGGGCCTACAAGAACGCCTACGACTCCAGCACCCACCGCACCGAGGCCCTCACCGGCTGGCTAGACTTCTACAACCACCGCCGAAACCACGCAGCCCTCGGAGGACGACCACCCATCAGCAGATGCAACCAACCTGCTGGCTGAGTACAGCTAGCAGTCCACCCACCACCAGGACCAGGGCGCCGGGAACTCTGGGCGCGATCGCCTTCAGTCCAAAGACCACGGCCAGCGAGACAACTCCCACGACCACGGTGGTCTGCTGCGCCTCACCCCAGGTCCCCAGCCACGACCGCAGTTCCTGGATCGGGTTGGAGCCGGTAACTTCTGTGCCGGTGAGTTTCGGAAGTTCCCCGATCACGACGTCGATCGCCGCGCCGAAGAGGAAACCGGTGACGACGGCCCGCGAGAGGAATTGCGCAATCCAGCCCATCTTCAGGACGGCAAGAAGCAGGAACAGGATGCCTGAGGCCAGAGTGATCCCCGCAACAAATGAGGCGACATCCTGCTCTTTGGTGATGCCGGCCGCGAGCACCGCGCTCGCAGCCACCGCCGCCAGACCGGAGCTGGGCCCCATCGAGATCTGCCGGCAGGAGCCGAAGATCCCGTACACGATCGCGCCGGCCGCCGCCGCGTAGAGGCCGTTCTGCAGTGGGATCCCCGCGATACCGGCATACCCCAGATTCTTGGGAACGATCAGGGCAGCGACGGTCACCCCGGCAATCAGATCGCTCCGCAGCCAGGCGCGGTCATAGGAGCGGAGCTGGCCGGCAATGGGCAGCCCGGTCGGGCGGCCCCGCTGCAATTTCTTCATGACTCGTCCTACTCGTCGATTCCCGATTAGAAATCCGTGGCGGTCCTATCCGGACCGGGTGCTGCGGTGTGGCCGCCGGCGTCCGTCCAATGGAACTGCGGGCGCGTCGACTGTTTCGCGTCCGGCTGGTCGGCCTCGACTGCGGCCAGGTTGCGGATCAGGACGATCAGCCAGGCAAAGACGAGCGACGCGGAGATGAGTTCGACCGCGGTGAGGTTGTAATAGCCGAACGGAAAGTACATCACGACGGCGAAGGCGATGACCGCCAGGAACACCAGCCCCAGCACGTTGAACGTCGCCGGGATCGATGGGACCAGCGACCGCATGCGGACAATGAGGGTCCCGAACACCACCACCATGCCGGACGCGGCCGCGGTGTGGAGCCAGAATTGCTCATCGACCGGGAACAGTCCCACGCAGGCGAGGAGAATTCCGATCAGGATGATGCCGCCTTCGAGCAGTCGCACCCGCCGGCGCGATAACGCGGTTTTTGCCATCGATTCAAGCGTCCTGGTGGAGTATCCGGCCAGGGTCGTGACCACGACGCCGGCGATGATCAGCGTGACGTTGAACGCCACCCCGGAGACGGCGGAGCTCATGCCGAGGGCACTGAGGTTTTCCTGCCACCACTGAGGGTTCTGTGCAGTGAGCATGCTCGTCAGCACTCCCATGACGAGGAAGACGGCGAGGAGCGCGGCGAGGCGATAGGCGTTCATGGAGATTGCCGACAGGTACGCGCTGTAGGCACTGATGGCTCCCGTGATCGCGACGATGATCGCCCCTGCCAGCGGGTACAGGACTGCGCCGACGAAGGCCTGCTGGAGGAGCGAGAACAGCGCCAGCCAGCCAAGCAGGAAGATGCAGCCGTGCGCGAGAGCGAGGGCGGCGATGTCGATGACATCGCGGGTTCGGCCGTCTCCGGAGGCTCGTGGGGATTCGGGACCGCTGCGCTGCAGGCACCCGCTCACCACGGCTCCGGCACCAAGAACAGCCGTCCCGAGCGCGGCGATGTCGCCGACCGAGCCGCGTCCGGACAGTGGAACCGGTTGTCGCCCCACGAGCAGCAGCGCCAGGACGCCAAGGATGAGGAATCCTGCGCTGCCGATGACGAGCGCCCGGGATTCGGAGGTGACTGCAGCGTGTTTGTTCTGGGCTGACATCGTTCACTCGCCTGGTCTGGGACATAAGAGTCAGGGAGGGCTGCCGGCGGCGACACTTCGTCCTGCCTGGACAAATGGCGGCGGGGATTGGTCCACTCCTGGGTACCCCAACGCTACGACTGCCCCGGACGGGTGCCGTCACCCGGAAAGGATGAAACTCTTCGGCCGTCTGCGCCTCGTGGGCCGCAGATATCTCCCCCGATACTTGCACCCAAGGTGTTGAATAGTAGTAGAGGCGGCGCGACTACAACGCCGCACAGGCTGGCTTTACGTTGCTTGCCGGAGCTGTGGGCTCCGGCGCGGGACGGGGCCGGCGACGCTTGAGAGCCCTCTGAGACCGGGGTTCTCTCCCCCCAGCCGTCGTCGGCCCCTTGTGCACCCTTCTTGGCGAGTCTGTCCTACCCTGCACCAGTGGGCTGGTTCAGGCCGCCGGGGAAAGCGCGGCTGCCTGAACCGCCTCACGCATGGTCGTCGCCGGCCGGCCGATCAAAGTACTGAGGTCACCGCTGGTCACAAGCAGCTCACCGCGTGCGATGCCGAGGTCGCTGTCCGCCAGGATGGCCGCATAGCCCTCCGGCAGGCCGGCGCCCACCAGGACCTCCGTGTATTGCTCCGCGGGCAGGTCCTGGTACTTCACCGGCCGGTCGGTGGCGGCGCTGACTTCCTCGGCCAGCTCGCTGAGGCTGAACGGCACGTCGCCGCCGAACTCGTAAACCCTCCCGGCCTGGTCATCCCGAAGCAGCACCGCTGCCGCGGCCTGGGCATAGTCTGCGCGGGTTGCGGCACTGACCCGGCCGTCACCGGCGCTGCCGAGCACGGCGCCGTGCTCGAGGTAGCCGCCCAGTCGGTCCGTGTAGTTCTCCAGGTACCAGCTGTTGCGGAGCAGCGTGTGGGGAAGGCCGGACTCTTCCAGGGCTGCTTCCGTGGCCTCGTGCTCAGCGGCCAGTTGCATGTCCGTGCTGCCGGCGTTGGCGATGCTGGTGTAGGCGATCAGCCGGACGCCGGCAGCTTTGGCGGCCGCGATGGCATTCCGGTGCTGTTCAAGCCGCCGGCCCACCTCGCTGCCGGAGATCAGCAGCACCTTGTCGGCGCCGGCAAAGGCCTGGCGAAGAGATTCCGGGTCGCTATAGTCGACGCGCCGAAGCTGGACGCCCCGGTCGGCGAGGTCGCCGATCCTGGCCAGATCCCGGCCGGTGGCAACAATCTGAGCGGCGGGAACATTGTGCTCGAGGAGCGCTTCAACAACAAGGCGGCCGAGCTGGCCGGTGGCGCCGGTGATGACCATGGTCATGGTGGTCCTTTCCACAGGGATGAGTGACACCCATGCCAACTTCACCGCCTTACGAATACTTCCCGGCAGAGAGTACGCACCTTAAAGTAAGGTACCTACATGAAAGTAAGTACCGCTCTCCCCGGCCTGTCGGACGCCCCGGAACTGGCCGGAATCTTCCCGGCCGGATGTGCCAGCCGCACGGTCCTGGATCACGTCTCCAGCAAATGGGGGGTGCTGATCCTGGTCGCGCTGTGGGACGGGCCGCAGCGCTGGAGCGAACTGCGGCGCCGGGCCGACGGGATCAGCGAGAAGATGCTCGCCCAGACGCTCAAGATCCTGGAAGGGGACGGATTCCTCCGTCGCGATGCCCGGCCGGTCATCCCGCCAAGAGTCGATTACAGCCTCACGGACCGCGGCCGCGAACTCGTGGCCGTGCTGCTCCCGCTGGTGTCCTGGGTCGCCGAGCACGCCAGCGAAATCGTTAACCCTGACGGTGCGAACCCTGGCGGTGCCGAAAAATCCGAGGAAACCGTCGACGCAAAAACTGCGCCATGACGGAGCTCGATTTAAACGTGCGCTGGTTCGCCGGGACGCGGTCCCGTCCGGACAGCGAGGGCCAGCCGATCCAGGTGCACCGGGCCGCGTCGAATACGGTCCTGCTCCGGCAGAGCATCGCGGACAATTTCGAGGCACCCTTCCTCTACCTGCTGTTCGGCGACGACCGCGCCCTGCTCCTCGATACGGGCGCGACGGCGGATGCCACCAGATTTCCACTTCGGACAACAATCGACACGCTCGTCGAAGAGTGGCTGAGCGGACACCCCAAAGACGGTTACGAACTCGTCGTCGCCCACTCGCACGCCCACGGGGACCACGTCGCCGGGGACGGGCAGTTCACGGACCGGCCCGACACCCGGGTGGTGGGACACTCGGCAGAAGACGTTGCCGCATTCTTTGGGATCGGCAGCTGGCCCCGGGACACGGCGCGGTTTGACCTTGGCGGACGTGTCCTTGAGGTGATCCCGGCGCCGGGGCACCATCCCTCCGCCGTCGCCATCTACGACGAGGCGGCCGGTGTCCTGCTGACCGGCGACACGGTGTACCCGGGCCGGCTCTATGTACAGGACTTTCCGGCCTTTCAGGAGTCGCTCAACACGCTTTGCGACTATGCCGCGGCGCATCCGGTCGGGGCTGTCCTTGGTGCGCACATCGAAATGTCCGTCAGGCCGTTCCGGGACTTCCCGCTGGGCTCGACCCGGCATGCTGACGAGGCTCCCCTTCCCCTGGGTGTCGGGGATCTGCAGGCAGTCAGGGCCGCGGCCGCCCGGATTGCCGGCCGCCGCGGGGCGCACCGGTCCGCCAAGTTCATCATCTGGAACGGTCCATGCCGGCGGGAGGCCGCAGCCCAGTCCGCACGGCTTCTCCTGTCCCGGGCAATGGGCCGATAGCGGTCGCCAAGAGGTTTGGGGTCACGGCAGCGGGGTTGTGGACAGGGACGCCCGGTGGAAGTCCGTGCGCCACACATCGGTGACGTGTCCGTTGCCGTCGGTGACGAGGTATTCCGGCCAGCGGTCAAAGGCGGAGCACGGGTGCGATATCCCGAAGTCGACCACATCCGCGACGCCAACCTGGCTCACCCCGGTGAGGACGGTGTGATGGTCGTAAAGGTTGCGTACAACGGCGGTTGCGTCCTTTACGGGGCCGCCGTCCGCGGTGTGGGCCGACAGGAAGACCGGCAGTCCGGCGTCGTACGGCAGGTCCCGTTTACCGGCACCGACGACGGCCATTCCCGCCTCGGGGGCGGACAGGACGACGGCCCGGACCGACAGCGCCGGAACCAGGCCCGGAACCGGACTGACCCCGGCGTAGGTGCCGTGATCGTGGGTGACATAGCAGCCCGACCGGAGAAGCCTTCTGGTTCCGGGCACCTGGCTGTCATCAGGCAGGTGCTCCACGACGCGGTCCGGAAATGCCGACCCGCCCATGGAGTAGACCGGTGTGGCGGTCTCAAAATACTTTGCGACCACGAGATACACGTCCCGCACCAGTCTGCAGTGCCGGTCGACGGCTTCGATCGTGGACTCCGCCCGGCTGTTGGGAACAACCCCCTCGTACCCCGCAACACCGGCGAGCCGCAGCCCGGGTGTGCCGTGGACCAGCTCAGCGAGGCGAAGTCCCTCGTGGAGATCCCTGATTCCGGTGCGGCCGTCCGGGGTTCCGACGTCGATCAGCACCTCGAGGGTGACGGCCGCCCCGGCAAAAACCCGGGCCGCCGCCTCGACCCCGGCGGCCGAATCAACGAAACAGCGGATTTCCCGCCCGGAGTCTTCCGCCAGCCAGGCGCGCAGGCGCAGAAGGCCGTACCGGTCGACGATCTCATTGGCGACGAGAACACGCTGATGTCCCCACTTCAGTGCTGACGCGACCTGGTCCACGGTGGCGACGGTGACCCCGACGGCGCCGGACGCCATCTGGCGCTCGATGATTGGCGCCGACATCGTTGTCTTGACATGGGGGGCCAGCTCCACGCCCCGTTGCCGGCACCACGCTGCCATCACACGGACGTTGTTTTCCAGGGCATCGATGTCGAGCCGCAATTGCGGAAATGCCGGGGCGGTGACCATCGTGGCAGAAAAATCCCGGTCGGTTTCGCTCTGACGCTGGGTCGGGCTGCTCACGAGGCTCCTTTTAGTCATGGGACAAGTCCCCGCGCTCTCCGGAGGCGTCCGCGGTAATCCGGCAAGGGCGGTGCGTCGATTGTGTCATGGCGTCTTCCCGGTCCCGAACTGCCGGGCATTTCTCGTGGCACCCCACCACGGCCCGCCCGGGAGGATAATGGCTCGAAGGACCACAGCCCGGCACGGATGGGAAGGGGTCAGCATGCTCGCGCCACCGCGCATCACCGTTGAGGTGCCGGTCCTCAGCGTTGGCTCCGGGCCCTCCGACTATGAGGAACTGGGCAGCCATGTCGATGCGCTCCGCAGGCAAAAGGGGCTCCATCTGACCCTGCTGCACATCGGCATCCTCGCGGAGTTCGCCCAGGACATCGCGGAGTGGACCAAGGGCATCACGACGGCGGAGGATGCGGCCAGCGCGGCGGTTTCCTGGCTGGCGGGGCTGCCGGTGCTGGGAGGCTTCTCCGCCAGGTCCGAGAGGCTGGTGCTGCTCGGCGGCGGGCGCGTGAGCGGCCTGGAGGTGGAGGTGCCCCAACATGTGCGGGACTATCAGGTCTCCCTTGTGAAGGCGCTGCACGAGCTGCTGGCCGGGCTGTTGGTGGACAGCGTCGATGACTTCATCCTCAGCTCACGGGCACTCGGCTTCAGGTACCCCCGCTGGACACCCCACATTGCCGTGGGACGCCCCAAGACGAGGGACCCCGGACCCTGGAAGATTGAGCCGCTAGCACTCGAATTCGGCGAATCACGGATCCGGAATCGCCAGTTCCTCCCGGGCCTCGATGACGGAGCGGACGGCGGGACCGGGGTTTCCGGGCACCCCGGACCGGTGGAGGCCGGATGACCATTCGGAGCGCGGGAATTCTGCTCTACCGGCGCGGGCCCGGACCGGAAATGGAGGTATGGATAGCCCACATGGGCGGACCATTCTGGGCACGTAAGGATGCCCGTGCCTGGTCGATTCCCAAGGGCGAATACTCCCCGGACGAGGACCCGCTGGCCGCCGCTCTGCGCGAGTTCGCCGAGGAAATGGGATCTGCGGCACCGTCCGCCGACTACATCCGGCTGGGCGACTTCCGGCAACCCTCCGGCAAGATCATCACGGTCTACACGGCCGAGTCCGACTTTGCCCCCGAACGAATCGTGAGCAACACCTTCGCACTGGAATGGCCGAAGGGCTCCGGCCTGGTCCGTAGCTACCCCGAGATTGACGATGCCAAATGGACCCGTGTGCCTGAAGCCCGCACCGAGCTGGTCGGCGGCCAACTGCCCATCCTTGATGGGCTTATCCAACATCTGGGGAGCCGCGGCACCTGACAGGCCCGGCCCCGGTCACTCTTTCACTCTCACAACCCATTGCTGGCCCGGCAGCAGACTGCCATCCTTGGGTAATCCGCACTCCCGGAAGCGAGCGAAAGGCAAGGATGATGCCGCGCAAACTGAGAAGTTCAGCGAACCCGGCGCCTAACGATCCCACAGCACACGCACAGACGCTCCACGCACAGAGAGGAGTCCCTCGATGAATGCGGCCGAACCGACCGGACGGCGCGAACCGACAGCCCGCCAACGCGCCGAGAGCCTGAAGGAGCGCGTCTACATCAGCTTCACCAGCCTCGCCGTGGTGCTGGCCCTCAGCAGCCACGCCGATGAGACGACGCCCGGCGCCGCGGCGGCAACGCTCAGCATCGTGGTGGTCGGTTCCCTGCTCGGGATCTTCGTCGCCGACCTGCTGAGCCACCTGACAGTCCACGCCGAACTCCCCAGCGGCCACGAACTCCACCACATGATCGCCGTCAGCACCGAGGCCCTCAGCGTCCTGGTGACTCCGCTCCTGCTCCTCACAGCGGCCGGCCTGGGACTCTGGTCAACGGCTGTGGCACTGCAGTGGGCAACCGTCATCCTTGTGGTGACACTCCTCGTCGTCGGCTACCTCGCGATCCGGCGGCTCGACCTGCCGTTCCGCCACAAAGCCCTCATCATGTTCGCCGAAGTAGTGTTGAGCCTGGTGGTCATCGGGCTCGAACTGCTGGCGCACAACCTCTGACCGATGACCAGATACGTGATCGGCCCGGATGTGGCCCTGAGGCTCGCCCGGGACAGGGCCTGGATAGCGGACACGCACCAATTGGTGGCCCCAACGCTGTTTCGCTCGCACGTTCTCTCGCTTCTCTACCAGGCGGTCCGGCGCGGGGAGCTGGCCCGGAGCGAGGCGGAAAGCCGGCTTGATTACCTGCGGGGCCTCCGGATCAGGCTCCTCGGAGACCGGGTGCTGCAACGCGCTGCGTGGAAGGTCGCGGACCAGTTGGGATGGGATGAGACCTTCGACGCCGAGTACGTCGCGCTGACCCAACTCCAGGCGGACGCCTTCGTGACACTCGACGCCGGACTTGCCCGGGCCGTGGCAGGTCTGGTCAGGCTTGCGGCGCCCGACGAACTGCTGGCACCGGGGCAGTGGAATCCGATTTAGCCCGCTGGTCCAGGCCTGCCGGGGATCAACCAAGGGGATCAACCGGCGCCTTCACTCGTTGGGGAGGTAGCGGCCCGACACCCGCAGCGCCCTGCTGCTCGGAAACTATGCTGGTCGCCAAAGGATGTCCCTGATCAGCGCCCGATTTGGCGTGCTCCTGCCCCCGCGGCAGGCGGATTTCGTTGAAACGGCAGTCCGCACGTTCAACGTCCTGAATTCACACCGCCGTGCATGGCGGTTTCGAGGCTTGGTTGTCATGGACCGGCACTTTCATTGCCAGCTCGCGCTTCGCGAGATGCACGGACTTCCCAGAGGACGCTTCCTTCCGTTCCTCATCCGCACCCTCCCACAGCCCGACCACATCATCCACCTGGACGTTCAACCCCGCGAGGCCCACGCGAGGGTCCTCGCGCGAGGCACGGACGCAGAGCGCCTCGAGGACTTGGAGTCCTTGCGCGACGCCTACCAGTCACTTCCCGAATTCCCCTGTTTCACCAGCATCCCTGCCGACGGACCGCCGTCCGAAGTGCTCGCCCGGGTTCAAACGGCCATCTCGGGTGCCGGCGGCTGACCGGAGGGCGCCACTCCCCCACCGGCTGTGGCGCCGGGGATCCCTCCCGGCCAATTCGCACAGCATTTTCACAGGCAGGCGCTATTGCGGATACAGCCGGATCCACAAGAATGGTCGAAACTGATAGAGGTATCCGCAGATTCAATGGTGACCGCGGCGTGCCGGCGTCGGTGGCGAGCGTTTTGACCTTTCGACCTGAAACCGACTAATGACGGGTTTCCGAACATGTTGACCCTGCGCAGGCACGTTCTTCCTTCCCTCCTGGCCGTGCTGCTGCTCTCTGCAACGGCCTGCACCTCCGAGCAGGCCGCCGGAGCCCCGGTGGGTCTCCCGTCCGACGGCGTGACCAGCGCCCCGACGAGCGGCCCGACCAGCGGCCCGACCAGCGGCCCGACGAGCGGCCCGACCAGTAAGACCACCGCCCCCGGTGCTAAGGCGTCCCGGCTGGCGCCGGGGGGTGGGGTGGATGCGCGGGCCGTGCTGGCTGATTTCAAGGGCCGGGGCATGATGGACC
>NZ_MQTS01000053.1 GCF_020532825.1 Arthrobacter sp. SO3 | reverse complement strand
CCCCGCGCCGGCGCCGTCGGTCGCGGACCCTGCGCCGGCGCCGTCGGTCGCGGACCCTGCGCCGGCCCCGCCCCCGGTCGTGGAACCTGCGCCGGCCCCGCCGCCGGTCGTGGAACCTGCGCCGGCCCCGCCGCCGGTCGTGGAACCGGCTCCGCAGCCCACTTCGGAACCTGCCGCGCCAGCGCCCACTGCGTCCATTGAGCCGCCGGCGAGCACGGACCCGTCGCTGACTCCCACCCCGTAGCAGGCACTAACCCATACCCGCGCGCGTTGGTATCGAATGACGGTCGTGACCAATTCCGGGACACCGTTCCGGACACGATCTTCGTCACCGACTTGCGAGGAACTCTCCGATGACCGCTCTGCACAGTATTCCGCTTACCCTCATTGACGGCACGGACACCGACTTTGGCCGCTTCAAGGGGGAGGTGGTGCTGGTGGTCAACGTGGCTTCGCAGTGCGGATTTACGCCGCAGTACGCGGGACTCGAAGCGCTGCACAACAAGTTCCGCGAGCAGGGCTTCGAGGTGCTCGGTGTTCCCTGCAACCAGTTCGCAGGCCAGGAACCCGCCGCCGACGCCGAAATTGCTGAATTCTGCGAACGGAACTTCGGCGTGACCTTCCCGCTCACCGCCAAAGCCGACGTCCGCGGCAGGAACCAGCACCCGCTCTACGCCGAGCTCACCAAATTCAAGAACAGCATTCTGCCGGGACTCGTGAAATGGAACTTCGAGAAGTTCCTGGTGAACCGCGACGGTGACGTGGTGGCCCGTTTCGCCCCCACCGTGGAGCCGGATTCACCGGAGATCATTGAAGCTGTCCAGTCCGCTCTTAGCTGAGAGTCTGCCCCCAGAGCACAAGGGGACAACGGCCCCTTTCCCTAAGCATGCTTGCCGCTTAGACTGGCCAAACCTTCCCATCAAACCGGGCACAACCACGCCGCAGACGCGCGCGGGTGTGAGCTGGCGGCACAGCCGCCGCACCCCCGGGGGGCGGTGCATCAGCACGCTTCGTGAATCACAACTGGACACTCATATTGGGGGTCCGTGAAACCAGGAGGAAAGTGATGACAGGGAACAAAGCCGTTGCCTACAAGGGGCCGGGCAAAGTCGAACTGATCGACATTGACTACCCCAGCTTCGAACTCAAGGACGGCCCGGGGGTCAACCCCGCAAACGTGGGCCGTTCGGTGCGCCACGGCGTGATCCTCAAAACCGTTGCCACGAACATATGCGGCTCGGACCAGCACATGGTCCGCGGCCGCACCACAGCACCCTCGGACCTGGTGCTCGGCCACGAAATTACCGGGGAGGTCGTAGAGGTCGGCCCGGACGTCGAGTTCATCAAAGTGGGCGATATCTGTTCCGTCCCCTTCAACATCGCCTGTGGACGCTGCCGGAACTGCAAGGAGCGCAAGACCGGTATCTGCCTGAACGTCAACCCCGCCCGTCCGGGCGCCGCCTACGGGTACGTGGACATGGGCGGCTGGGTCGGCGGACAGGCCAACTACGTCCTCGTTCCGTACGCGGACTGGAACCTGCTGAAGTTCCCGGACAAGGATCAGGCACTCGAAAAGATCCTGGATCTGGCCATGCTCTCGGACATCTTCCCGACAGGCTTCCACGGAGCCGTCAGTGCAGGCGTCGGTGTCGGTTCCACGGTCTACATCGCCGGTGCCGGGCCGGTCGGCCTCGCGGCGGCCACGAGTGCCCAGTTGCTGGGCGCCGCGGTGGTGATTGTCGGGGACATGAACGCGGACCGGTTGAAGCAGGCACGCAGCTTCGGTTGCGAAACCGTTGACCTGTCCCAGGGCGGGCCCGCGGAGCAGATCGAGCAGCTCCTCGGCGTGCCCGAAGTTGACTGCGGCGTCGACGCCGTCGGCTTCGAGGCGAAGGGCCACGGCCACGACGCCAAGGAAGCTCCGGCAACGGTGCTGAACTCCCTGATGGAACTGACGGCGGCCGGCGGCGCGCTCGGCATCCCCGGGCTCTATGTCACCGGCGACCCGGGCGGCATCGACGAGGCGGCCAAGAAGGGTGCTCTCTCGCTTAGCCTAGGAACCGGCTGGGCCAAGTCCCTGAGCTTCACTACCGGGCAGTGCCCGGTGATGAAGTACAACCGCGGGCTTATGATGGCGATCCTGCACGACAAGGTCCACATCGCGAAGAACGTCAACGCGAAGGCCATCACGCTGGAGGAAGCGCCCAAGGGTTACGCGGAATTCGATGCGGGCGCCGCCACGAAGTACGTGCTGAACCCGAACGGCTACTTGAGCTAGACCTCAGGTACCTGAGTAAGGCCGATCCGGCGGACACATACCAGGGCAGGTATGTGTCCGCCGGATTACGCGTTGTTCCCATTTTTCGAACATGCCTACTGGAGTTTGCACATTGTTGGCCGAATGTCTGGTTGGATAGACATTACTGAGAGGGACGTTGGAGGCAACCGCCTCCACCCAACCAGGAAGGTAGCAATGGAGCTCATCGAGGCCGAGCACCCCCGGCCACGTCATTTTCTACTCCATCTGAGTGACCCCCACCTGTTGGGAGGTTCCGCTCCGTTGCTTGGTGTAGTCGATAGCGACGCTCTGCTCCAGCAACTCTTTGACGAAGTACGCGATTCCGGAGCCCGCCCCGAAGCGGTGATTTTCACCGGCGACCTCGCTGACCGGGGCGAACCCGAGGCCTACGCCAAGTTGCGGGCCATCGTAGAACCTGCGTGCAAAGCCATGGGCGCGAAAGTCATCTGGGCGATGGGAAACCACGACAACCGCGCCAACTTCCGCACCGGCCTGCTGGACCAGCCGGCTGACGACGCCCCGGTGGACCACAGCTATTTCATCAACGGGCTGCGGATCATCACCCTTGACACCTCCGTGCCCGGCTTCCATCACGGTGAGCTGAGCCCTGACCAGCTGGAGTGGCTCGCGGCTGAACTTTCCACCCCGGCACCGGACGGAACTATCCTGGCCCTGCACCACCCTCCGGTGCCTTCCGTCCTGGATCTCGCCGTCCTGGTGGAGCTCCGGGACCAGACGGCATTGGCCGCGGTCCTGCGGAACTCGGACGTCCGGTCCATCCTGGGCGGCCACCTGCACTATTCGACAACGGCGACCTTCGCCGGAATCCCCGTCTCAGTGGCGTCAGCCACCTGCTACACCCAGGACCTCAACGTCCCGGTGGGTGGAACCCGCGGACGCGACGGCGGGCAGGCGTTCAACCTCGTCCACGTCTACGAGCACACCATCGTGCACTCCGTGGTCCTGCTCGGAGACACCCCTCCGGTGGGCGAGCTCGTCTCGGCAGCGGAAGCCCAGCGGCGGATTGCAGCAGCCGGGATTCGCATCCCGGGCAAGGCACGGCCCGAGGAGCCCGCCAGGACTCCCGGAAGCCGAAGGCTGACCGCCAGCAACTAGCGCCGCCCCGGCGAGGGGGGCAGCGGGCGCAGCCGGCAGGTGGTTCCGCCCGGATCTCGGGGACCTACTTCTCCCAGGGGGCCTTGATCGGGTAGTACTTCTCCAGGAAGTCGGTCACGAGTTCGGCCCGTTCCTCGGCGGGGACCTCAGGGAAACTGCCGTCATTGAGGCAGAAGAAGTCCATGTTCCGCTTGGCGAGAAGCTTGGGCAGATAGTTCAGCCCGGCCCTGGCTGTGGTGTCCACGTAGCGCACCTTTGCTGCGGTCTGGGTGACGGCCCGGCCGGTGAGCAGCGCGTAGTAGTGGTAGAACGAGTTGGTCACCGAGATGTTGTCGGCCGCGCGGAACGTGCTGGCCGCCGTCTTGGCGAATTCCGCCGGGAACTCCTGTTCCATCTGGGCCACGACGCTGCGCCGCAGCGGAGCAGCCGTGTGTTCCAGGTGCCGGGTGGTGATCCGGCCAAAGCGGTCCCAGAGCAGTTTCCGGTTCACCCGGGCTGCGTTCTCAAACCCGCTGCGCTCGGCGTCGTTGTCCCCAAGCCCGATCCGGGTTTCCGCCTCGATGAACTTGGTGATGCCGCCAGGGGTGAAGAACATGTCCGGCCCGACGGCGCGGCCAAAGAACATGTCGTCATTCGAGTACAGGAAGTGCTCGGACAGGCCTTCAATGTGGTGGAGCTGGCATTCCACTGCCTGCGAGTTGTGGGTGGGCAGCACAGAGGGGTCCGCGAAGAACTCCTCGCTGCGGAGGATCGTCACGCCCGGATGATCCGCCAGCCAGGAGGGCGTGGGGGAGTCCGTGGCGATGAAGATGCGGCGGATCCAGGGCGCGAACATGTAGACCGAGCGGAGCGCGTACTTGAGCTCGTCGATCTGGCGGAAGCGGGCTTCGTGGTCGTCGCCTTCGCCGACCACGACGCCGGCCATCCGGGCACGCCGCGCGGCGATGTACTCGGGGGAGCTGCCATCCACCCAGGAGAACACGAGGTCGATGTCGAAGCTGATGTCACTGGCGTGGTCGGCAAACATGTTCTCGATCGTGGGCCAGGTGCGGCCGTACCGCTCCACCGTGCCGCGGATGGCGTCCTGGGCCAGCAGGGTCCGGCGGGTCAGCGAGTTCTCGATCGGGAGGATCAGCTGGTCACCCTCGAAACTCCACAGTTCCAGCTGCACGCCGGCCGAGGCGCCGAACTCGAAGCCGCCCTCAGGTTCGACCCGGGGACGGTACAGCCTGAAGATCCGGGACTGCCGGTTGGGAGAGAGCTCCCCGTCGGCGACCAGCACCGAGGACTTCTTCTTGGCGTCGACGCTCATCGAGTAGAACGGCTCATCGTGGCAGGCCTCCACGAGGGCGTCTCGGAGATCCTTGCGGTCCTTCCAGTCCACGGCGATGACCGGCCTGTGGTTGTTGCCGCGGACCAGGAGGTAGTCGAGGCCGGCGCCGTCAAGGACCGAGCGGATGAACATCAAATCCTCGACCATGGCCTGGTACGGCGTGCGGTTCCCATTGATGAGCCCGTACCGGCCGCGCCGGCGCACAACGTCCTGGCGGGTCCGGAATCTCGCCACGGCAGCCGCGGAAGTGACCTCATCATGGGCATCTACCGATGCCTGGCTGCCGTAGTAGATCTCGTCCTGGACCAATGCGTCTGTAATTTCGATTCTCCGTGATTGTTTGCGTGAATGTGTCCCTACTTGCATAATAACGTCCGCCCCAAAATCGACCCCAATATCCGCGGCTGAAACGCCGCCAGTATGGGCCGCGAGAGCCCCACCTCCACCCGGGAACCCTGTGTCCGGGGGTCGTTCGGTCCGCTGGTTCAGCCCAGGAGGGCCGCACGCCAGCTGTGCAGGAAAGCCGCCCCGGCATCGTCGTGGATGACGTCCGTACCCAGCCCCAGATCCGCCGCGGTGAGTACCTCGTACGGTTTTACCGGGACGCCGTCGGCCGGCCGGACGTCGACGTGCTTGACCGGGTGGTCGTTGTGGTGCAGCCAGTCGGCCATGGCGTAGTCCGTGCGGGAGTCGCCCACCGTCCGCCAGGCCTGCGGGGCGATGCCCTGGGCCGCCAGCAGCTCCACGGCCCGGCTCGCACCGAGGTCCTTGCCGAGCCGGACCGATTCGATATCGGTGGAGATGATGGTCGGGTCCACCCGGTAGTCGACGCGGTCATCGGAGTCGGGGGCGTGGTGGTCCAGGCGCACCACCCCGAGACCGTGCCGGGCCATCAGGCCCATGGCATCGGCGTCGAAGAGTTCCTGCTCAGCCCGGTAGTCGGAGTTCTCCACTGCGATGTGCTGCTCCACGGAGACCATCGCCAGTTTGGTTTCGTCGAAGAACATGTGGCTGGAATAGTCCTCGGCCACGAGCCGCCGGACGTCGTCGCCGAAGGCCCGCGGGATGGCCAGTTCGTGGTCTACGTGGACTGCACCGGGACCCGTGGAGGTGTAGCTGAACCAGACGGCGCCCTTCTCGCAGATGGCGTGGATGAGGAGGCCGGCTGGCATCCCGGCGGCAATCATCGGCTCCATAACCTGTTCACGGATGAAGGCCGCCGAACGGCCGGTGTTGAAGATGACCGGGATCCCCGCCGCAGCCAGCGCCAGCAGGTCCGCGATGATCGCAGGCTGCACCGTGCGTGTGACGGGACTCGCCACGGGACCGTCGACGTCGAGCAGTAGTGCCAGCGGAGGCGCCAACGGCGAGAGGGAGGCGGGGGTCTCGGGAGTTGTCATGCACCTATTCTCCCAGCCGGCACGCGACTTTGCATGTGTTGTGGACCGGGGTAGGCAGCAAGGCGTGAATTGTGACAGGCGGCGGCGCACGGCATGACAAATGGTTACCGTTTGGCTACAACCTCCCGGCTTCGGGCGTCGTGGATTCCTTTGGCCGCCCAAGTTCCTTACGCTTGCATGGTGATATTCAAAGCCGTGGGCGAGGGACGCCCGTACCCCGACCATGGTTACAGCACGCCCAAGGACTGGGCGACGCTGCCGCCGCGCCCGGTCCGGCTGGACGATTTGGTGACCACCAAGCGCACGCTCGACCTTGAAGCGCTGCTGGCGGAGGACTCGACGTTCTTCGGCGATCTGTTTCCGCACGTCGTGGAGTACCGCGGCGTCCTGTACTTGGAGGACGGCCTGCACCGCGCCGTCCGTACGGCGTTGCACCAGCGCACGGCGATCCATGCGCGCGTCCTGGTGATCAATGGCTAGAGCGCCGAAGGACGTCACCGTCCTGCATGGGCACCACGTCATCACCGGCTCTGATTTGCGCGCCACGTTCGTCGATGATGACGAACTGCACGAGAACCCCGTCAGGTTGCGGCGCCGCATCCTGCACGGTGTCGTCCTGGTGCTGCTCGTCGGGCTGATTGCCGCGGCGATCGTGGTGGCGCTGGCGATCATGAACGGCCAGATTAAGATTCCGACGGCGGAGCGGAGCCAGGCTGCCGCGTCCGTCTGCCCGGAGGCGCGTTACGACTACACGCCGCCGGAAACGATCAACCTCAACGTGTTCAATTCCACGTCCCGCCCGGGCTTGGCCCGATCCGTGGCCGAGGAGTTCGCGGCCCGCAAGTTCATCGTCGGGGCCGTTGCCAACACGACGTCGAGCTACCGCGGGGTGGCCCTGGTCGTCTCCGGCGCGGCAGGCCAGTCCGCAGCGTTCAGTGTGCAGCGCAACGTGCCCGGCTCGGACTATTTCCAGGACGGCCGGACGGACCCGAGCGTGGATGTCATCCTCACCGGAGACTTCAAGGACCTGGCAAAGCCGGAACTGGTCGACCAGACGCCGGGCCAGCTCAGCTGCCCGCGCGAGGACCGGCGGATTGTGGACGAAACGCAGTTGCCCGTGACGCCGAAGGTACCGCCCACGCCCGGCAACTGACCCCGTTCGTCCGGACCGCCGGCTCACAGGCGTTCAGGGGTTAAAGCGAAACGGGAGCCCGTTGTCGTCGAACCGCGCTCCGGCGCCGAGCTGGACAAACCGCACGGTGCGGGCCAGCCGGGCCTCTGCCTCGGGGTCCTCGCCGGCGCCGTCACCGCGGGCGGCACTGGAGGACAGGGTGCCGTGGATGAGCTGCGCCAGCTGGGTGGTGTCGGTGTCCGGCAGGTAGCCCTGGGCGATGCCGTCCCGCAGGATGCCCTGCAGCAGAACGCTCAGCTCCCCGACATGGTCCGCCAGCTTCGCGAACGACGCCGGGGAAAGTACGGCGCCCATCGCGGGACCGGGCGGCAGGTGCCGCCGGCTGAGGTCCTCGACCTGGGCGCGGACGTACAGCGCCAGCCGGTCCACCGGGTTCTCCAGCGAGTCCAGGGATTCCCTCAAATCAAGCAGGAAACGCTCGGTCTCATCCAGCGCATAGGCGATCAGGAGCTCTTCGATGTCCGCATAGTAGTTGTACACAGCGGTCCGGCCGATCCGGGCGTGCCGCGCGACGTCCGTCATCGTCAGCCCGGGCAACCCATGGGTGAACAGGAGCTCGCCGAACGCGGTCAGGATGCGGTGCTGGGTATCGGCTCGTTGGGCGGCGTTGCTCGCGGCCGAAATCCTAGGCATACGGACACTTTAGCGCGATCTGTCAGCAAAACCCGGTTTTGCGACTGGCCAGCGGGAATCCCGGGCCGCCGGGGATGGCGGACGCTCAGGCGGAGCAGCCATCCGGGCCGCAAGCCTCTGCGGTTCCGTTGGCCTCTCCGCCGGCGGCCGAGCTGACCATCTCAAGCGGCCGGCTGTCCTGCCAGGCCTGCTCGAGGGCCGCGGCGAACGTCTCGGCGGGCTGGGCGCCGGAAAGCCCGAACTTACGGTCAATGACGAAGAACGGGACGCCGGTGATGCCCAGGGCGCGGCCTTCCTCGAAGTCCTGCCGGACGTCGTCGGCGTATTTGTCCGTCGTGAACAGTTCATCCAGCTCGGCGGCGCCGATCCCGAGGCCGAGGCCCAGCGAGGTCAGGTACTCCCGGCTGCCGATGTCCAAGCCCCGCTCGAAGTGGTCGCTGAGCAGGCGTTCCTTCGCGGCGTCCTGCTGCCCGTGCGCGGCGGCGAGGTGGATCAGACGGTGGGCGGTGAAGCTGTTGGCGACCACGACGTCGTCGAACCGGTAGTTGAGCCCCTCGCCGCTGGCCTGCTCGGCAACGTGCGCGAACATTGCGGCGACCTGCGCCGGGGCCATGCCCTTGCGGGTGCTCAAATAGTCCAGTTCGGTGCCGTCGTAGTGGTCCGGGAGTGTCGGATCCAGCTGGTAGCTGCGCCACTGGACCTCCACGGAATCCCGGTGCGGGAAGGCCGCGAGGGCCGTTTCAAAGCGGCGTTTGCCGATGTAGCACCAGGGGCAGGCCACGTCGGACCAGATTTCAATCTTCATGATCGCCACAACCCTGCAGGTGCCGGCTCCATTCCCCGGCGGCCTGTCGGCTTGGTCACGGCGTGACCGGGCGCTCCATGACGAAGTCGTGTTCCACGGTGCTGCCGAGCCTGAAGGACTTGGTGCCGACCTTGCGGAAGCCGGATTTTTCGTAAAAGCGGATGGCCCGGGCGTTCTGGTCGTTCACCCCGAGCCAGATCCCCCGGGCACCGGCCGCTGCGGCCGCGCCGAGGCTGGCGTGCATCAGTTCGGCGGCGGCGCCCAGGCCGTGGTGGTCCGGGTGGACGTAGCATTTGCTGAGCTCGGTGGAGGGCAGGACGGTCAGGACCGCTGCCACGTCCGGGTCCTGGGCGGGGCGGGCGGCCAGGAGGCTGTAGCCGCGAAGCTCGCCGCCGGCGTCGATCACGAGGACGGTGGCGGCCGGGTCGGCGAGGTAACTGCGGAAGTTGGCCTCGCTGAGGGTGTTCGCGAGGTGCGCGGCGATGTCGTCCGGGGAAGAGGCGGGCGGGCAGGCCAGCGGGAACGTGACAGCCGCCAGCGCGGCCAGCCGGCCGGCGTCGTCCGCGGTTGCTGTCCGGATCTGGTGCGTCATAGCTAGAACCCTAATCCGCGGCGGGTCCCGGGTATGAATCCGGACCCGGTCCGGGCTAAATATCAGATGGCGTAACGAAGGATTCCGACCGCCTCCACAATGT
>NZ_MQTS01000052.1 GCF_020532825.1 Arthrobacter sp. SO3 | reverse complement strand
TTGATATTCCACCCGTGAGCACCCGCCGCAGAACTAGCGTCTGC
Source organism: Arthrobacter sp. SO3 (assembly GCF_020532825.1). Taxonomy (GTDB): domain Bacteria; phylum Actinomycetota; class Actinomycetes; order Actinomycetales; family Micrococcaceae; genus Arthrobacter. The sequence continues at coordinate 1,780 of NZ_MQTS01000052.1, read as the reverse complement.
GCAACGGGCCTACTCCTGACAACCCCTCCACACTCACATACATGAGGCAAGGTGACTGTAGGTGCTCCTTAGAAAGGAGGTGATCCAGCCGCACCTTCCGGTACGGCTACCTTGTTACGACTTAGTCCCAATCGCCAGTCCCACCTTCGACAGCTCCCTCCCACAAGGGGTTAGGCCACCGGCTTCGGGTGTTACCAACTTTCGTGACTTGACGGGCGGTGTGTACAAGGCCCGGGAACGTATTCACCGCAGCGTTGCTGATCTGCGATTACTAGCGACTCCGACTTCATGGGGTCGAGTTGCAGACCCCAATCCGAACTGAGACCGGCTTTTTGGGATTAGCTCCACCTCACAGTATCGCAACCCTTTGTACCGGCCATTGTAGCATGCGTGAAGCCCAAGACATAAGGGGCATGATGATTTGACGTCGTCCCCACCTTCCTCCGAGTTGACCCCGGCAGTCTCCTATGAGTCCCCGCCATCACGCGCTGGCAACATAGAACGAGGGTTGCGCTCGTTGCGGGACTTAACCCAACATCTCACGACACGAGCTGACGACAACCATGCACCACCTGTAAACCGACCGCAAGCGGGGCACCTGTTTCCAGGTATTTCCGGTTCATGTCAAGCCTTGGTAAGGTTCTTCGCGTTGCATCGAATTAATCCGCATGCTCCGCCGCTTGTGCGGGCCCCCGTCAATTCCTTTGAGTTTTAGCCTTGCGGCCGTACTCCCCAGGCGGGGCACTTAATGCGTTAGCTACGGCGCGGAAAACGTGGAATGTCCCCCACACCTAGTGCCCAACGTTTACGGCATGGACTACCAGGGTATCTAATCCTGTTCGCTCCCCATGCTTTCGCTCCTCAGCGTCAGTTAATGCCCAGAGACCTGCCTTCGCCATCGGTGTTCCTCCTGATATCTGCGCATTTCACCGCTACACCAGGAATTCCAGTCTCCCCTACATCACTCTAGTCTGCCCGTACCCACCGCAGATCCGGAGTTGAGCCCCGGACTTTCACGGCAGACGCGACAAACCGCCTACGAGCTCTTTACGCCCAATAATTCCGGATAACGCTTGCGCCCTACGTATTACCGCGGCTGCTGGCACGTAGTTAGCCGGCGCTTCTTCTGCAGGTACCGTCACTTTCGCTTCTTCCCTACTGAAAGAGGTTTACAACCCGAAGGCCGTCATCCCTCACGCGGCGTCGCTGCATCAGGCTTTCGCCCATTGTGCAATATTCCCCACTGCTGCCTCCCGTAGGAGTCTGGGCCGTGTCTCAGTCCCAGTGTGGCCGGTCACCCTCTCAGGCCGGCTACCCGTCGTCGCCTTGGTGAGCCATTACCTCACCAACAAGCTGATAGGCCGCGAGTCCATCCAAAACCACAATAAAGCTTTCCACCCCCCACCATGCGATGAGGAGTCATATCCGGTATTAGACCCAGTTTCCCAGGCTTATCCCAGAGTTAAGGGCAGGTTACTCACGTGTTACTCACCCGTTCGCCACTAATCCACCAGCAAGCTGGCATCATCGTTCGACTTGCATGTGTTAAGCACGCCGCCAGCGTTCATCCTGAGCCAGGATCAAACTCTCCGTTGAAGTAAAACAGACACACCATGCGCCCCCGGGAAAACGGGATACACACAATGCACAAAATTTGAAACCAGCTGTAAAAACCAGACCACACCACGGGGTGGCGGATCCAGTCAATTCAACCAATTCAATACAATAAATTGGTATCAACAAACTTGGCACACTATTGAGTTCTCAAACAACAGACACA
>NZ_MQTS01000051.1 GCF_020532825.1 Arthrobacter sp. SO3 | reverse complement strand
AAAGAGCGCGTTGAAGTGGTAGAACTCCTGGCTCATCCCTACCGCCTGGGTCCAGGCCATCGGAATGACCAGGCCGAAGAAGTGGCCCGCGATCACGGCGAGGAGGCCGAAGTGGAACAGCGGTGAGGCGATCCGCAGCAGCCTGGATTCGTAGAGCTGGGAGGATCTGGTGGTCCAGCCGAACTGGTCATATTTGTAGCGCCAGAGAAGCCCGCCGACCAGGACGACGACCATCACGTACGGCAGCACGCCCCAGAGCACGATGTCCAGTGCGGAGATGTCGACGGCGGATCCGGGTTCGGCGTCGGATGCGCGCATGGTCAGGCCCCCTTCACGGGCAGCAGGCGCGGATCGTAAGGGTCCAGGCCTACTGCTTCGGTGGGTGGGCCGTAGCCGGCCATCCGCATCACGGCCTGCTCGTCGGCCGGGGATTTCCCGGGCAGGGTGGCGCAGACCGCCTGCAGGATCCGGGCGTGCGGAAGCGCGTCCCGGAGCAGCCCGAAGCGGAGCATTTCCAGGCTCGCCCGGAAGCGGGTCAGCAGTTCGCGGCCGGCGGCGAGGTCCACCCGGGCAGCATATTCGAGGACCATCGGCAGGTAGTCGGGCAGTTCCCCGTGTGTGTCCACCAGGATCTCGCTTTGCCGGTAGGTTTTTTTGAAGTTGCCCAGGACTTCGCCGCGGCGCCGCGTGTCCCCGTCCGTCCAGTAGGACAGGTGCAGGGCGTGGCGTTTGCCGAGGTCGAACTCGCGCACGTAGTGGGCCTGGCTGTCCATCGGCGGCGTTGCTTCCAGCGCCTCCAGCACCTCCCGGAAGTCCTCGACGGCGCCGGGGAACTCGCCGAGCGCGGCGCGCATGAGCGGCACCCGTTCGATCAGGTCCTCGTCGGGGTAGGACAGGCACCAGGCCGCCGCGAGGTAGATGACCTGCTCGCGCCGGCTCACGGCTGCTCCCCCGTCCGGCTGACTGGACCGGGAGTGGGGAGCGGGGGCGTCTCCCGGAGGACCGCCTTCTCCGGGAACAACCCCGACGGCGCCCCGGTGCCGTCCCAGTTCAGCAGGTTCACCCGTCCCCGGAGGGTTGTTTCGCCCGGGGCCTCGCCGGAGGTCTGCCGGTCCCGGAGGGCGTTGAAGGTTTCCACTGCCACCGGGACGGGTCTGCCGCTGGCCTCGCCGAAGGGTGAGGAATCCTGCATCCCCGGGCCGCCCTCGAAGTCCAGCGAGCAGCCCATTTCCTCCAGGTCATGGGCCTGTTCCACGTGGGCTTTGGGGATGACGTAGCGCTCCTCGTACTTCGCGATCGCCATCAGCCGGTACATCTCGTACATGGTCTGCCCGTCCATGCCGACGGCTTCGGGGATGGAATCGTCGGGGTCGTTGCCCATCGTGATGCCGCGCATGTAGGAGCGCATCGCCGCGAGCTTCTTCAGCACCGCGGTGACCCGGTCCGCGTCGCCGGCGGTGAAAAGCTCTGCAAGGTATTCCACCGGGATGCGCAGCGCGTCGATGGCGCCGAACAGGTTGCCTGCGTCCTCGCCGTCGTGCCCCTGGTCCCGCAGCAGGTCCACCACGGGTGAGAGCGGCGGCACGTACCAGACCATCGGCATCGTCCGGTATTCGGGGTGCAACGGCAGTGCGACCTTGTAGACCTTGGCCAGGGCGTAGACCGGCGAGCGCCGGGCGGCGTCGATCCAGTCCTCCGGGATGCCCTGGGCCCGGGCCTCGGCCTGGACGGCGGGGTCGTTCGGGTCCAGCAGCACATCCATCTGGGCGTCGTAGAGTTCCTGGGGGTCGGTGACGGCCGCCGCCGCGGTGACGGCGTCGGCGTCGTACAGGAACAGCCCCAGGTACCGCAGCCGGCCCACGCAGGTTTCCGAGCAGACCGTCGGCAGCCCCACCTCCACCCGCGGGTAGCAGAAGGTGCATTTCTCGGCCTTCCCGGTCTTGTGGTTGAAGTAAATCTTCTTGTAGGGGCAGCCGGTGACGCACTGCCGCCAGCCGCGGCACTTGTCCTGGTCCACCAGGACAATCCCGTCCTCCACCCGCTTGTAGATCGCACCGGAGGGGCAGGAAGCCATGCAGGACGGGTTCAGGCAGTGCTCGCAGATCCGCGGCAGGTAGAACATAAAGGTCTGTTCGTAGGCGAACTTGATCTTGTCCTCGGATTCCCGCCGGACCTTCTCCACGATCGGGTCCAGGTGGCCGTACTCGGTGGAGCCGCCCAGGTCGTCGTCCCAGTTCGCCGACCAGGTAATTTTCGTGTCCTCGCCGGTAATCAGGGACTTGGGCCGGGCCACGGGGAAATCGTCGCCCAGCGGCGCGTCCACGAGCGTCTTGTAATCGTAGGTCCACGGCTCGTAGTAGTCCTTGAGCTCGGGCTGCACCGGGCTGGCGAAGATCCCGAAGAGCTTCTTGACCCGGCCGCCGGCTTTGAGGACCAGCTTGCCGCGCTTGTTCAGCACCCAGCCGCCCCGCCACTTGTCCTGGTCCTCGTAGCGGCGCGGATACCCCTGCCCGGGGCGGGTTTCGACATTGTTGAACCAGACGTATTCGGTGCCCGCACGGTTGGTCCAGGCCTGCTTGCAGGTCACGGAACAGGTGTGGCAGCCGATGCATTTGTCCAGGTTCATGACCATGCCCATTTGAGCCATAACGCGCATCAGTACTGCACCTCCTGGGAACGACGGCGGACGGTGGCAACCATGTCGCGCTGGTTTCCGGTGGGGCCAAGGTAGTTGAACGCGTAGGCCAGCTGGGCGTAGCCGCCGATCAGGTGCGAGGGTTTGACCAGCAGCCGGGTGACGGAGTTGTGGATGCCGCCGCGCCGGCCGGTCGCCTCGGACTTCGGCACGTCGATGGTGCGTTCCTGGGCGTGGTGGACGTAGACCACGCCGGCCGGCATCCGGTGGCTGACGATCGCCCGGGCCACCAGGACGCCGTTGGTGTTCAGGCATTCCACCCAGTCGTTGTCCCGGACCTTGATGGCTTCGGCGTCAGCGGGGCTCATCCAGACCGTCGGGCCGCCGCGGGACAGCGAGAGCATAAGCAGGTTGTCCTGGTATTCGGAGTGGATGGACCATTTGGAGTGCGGCGTCAGGTAGCGGACCACCACCTCCAGCTGGCCGTCCCGGCCGAGTTTGGGTTCGCCGAAGAGCCGGTGCATGTCCAGCGGCGGCCGGTAGATCGGCAGCGACTCGCCGATGTCGATCATCCAGTCGTGGTCAAGGAAGAAGTGCATCCGCCCGGTCAGGGTGTGCCACGGCTTAAGCCGCTCCACGTTGATGGTGAAGGGGGCGTAGCGCCGGCCGCCCGTTTCGGAGCCGGACCACTCCGGCGAGGTGATGACGGGGACCGGGCCGGCCTGGGTCTGGGCGAAGGTGATGAACTTTTCCTCGGACCCTTCGGAGAGGTCCGCCAGCTTCCGGCCGGTGCGGACTTCCAGATCCTTGAAGCCCTGGACGGACAGCGCGCCGTTGGTGGTGCCGGAGAACGCCAGGATGGCCTCCGCCATTTTCGCGTCGGTGTCGATTGCGGGTCGGCCGTCCGCCGCGCCGCCGAGCATCACGCCGTTGGAGCGGCTGAGCCGGTCCAGCGGGCCGGCGAGTTTGTAGGTGACGTTCTTGACCGTGAAGCCCAGCTTGTCGGCGAGCGGCCCGACGGCGGCCAGCTTGTCCGCGATGGCGGTGTAGTCCCGCTCCACCACGGAAAAGATGGGCATGTTCTGTCCCGGCACCGCGGGGATGGACGTGTCCCGCCAGTCCCGCACGATCCCGCCGGGCTGGGCGAGCTGGCCGGGGGTGTCATGCTGCAGCGGCACGCTGACCAGGTCCCGGCGGACGCCCAGGTGGGTCCTGGCCTGCCGGGAGAACTCCTGGGCCAGCAGGTGGAACATGTCGAAGTCTGTTTTGGTCTCCCACGGCGGGTCGATCGCCGGCGTGAAGGCGTGCACAAACGGGTGCATGTCGGTGGAGGACAGGTCGTGCTTCTCGTACCAGGTGGCGGCCGGGAACACGACGTCGGAGAGCAGCGTGGTGGAGGTCATCCGGAAGTCGGCGGAGACCAGCAGGTCCAGTTTTCCTTCCGGCGCCTGCTCGTGCCATTTCACGTCGCGGGGCTTGAGGCCCTCGGCGTGGTCCTTGCCCAGGACGTTGTTGTGGGTGCCCAGCAGGTTCCGGAGGAAGTACTCGTTGCCCTTCGCCGAGGAGCCGAACAGGTTGGAGCGCCACAGCACGAGGGTCCGCGGCCAGTTTTCCGGGGCGTCCACGTCCTCGATTGCCGGGTTCAGGGTGCGGTTCTTGAGCGCGTCCGCAATGTAGCTGGGGGTGTCTTCCGCGGTTCCGGCGGCGACGGCCGCCTCCGCCTCGTCGGCGAGGTCCAGCGGGTTGCGGTCGAACTGCGGGTAGAAAGGCATCCAGCCGAGCCGGGCCGACTGGGCCAGCGCGTCCGCGGTGTGCATGCCGTCCAGGGCTCCGGTGGACAGCGGTGACTTCAGCGCGTCCGCGGAGTAGCCGTCCTGCCGCCACTGGTCCGTGTGCATGTACCAGTAGCCCGTGCCGATCATGGTCCGCGGCGGGCGGGACCAGTCCAGCGCGTTGGCCAGCGACACCCAGCCGGTGGCCGGCCGGGTCTTTTCCTGCCCCACGTAGTGCGCCCAGCCGCCCCCGTTGCGGCCCATGCAGCCGGTCAGCATCACGAGCGCCAGGACCGCCCGGTAGGTGGTGTCGCCGTGGAACCACTGACAGATCCCGGCGCCCATGATGATCATGGAGCGGCCCTTGGACTGCTCGGCGTTCCGGGCGAACTCCCGCGCCACCCGGATGCAGGCCTGGGCGGGGACGGACGTGATCTCCTCCTGCCAGGCCGGGGTGTAGGGCGTCGCGGCGTCGTCATAGCCGGCGGCCCACTCCCCCGGGAGCCCTGCACGTCCCACACCGTACTGGGCCAGCATGAGGTCGAACACGGTGGTGACCAACTGGCCCTCCACCTCAATGACGGGCACCCCGCGCCGGAGCACGCTGCCGGTGCCGTCCGCCTGCTCGAAGCACGGGAGCAGGATCTCGGCGCTCGCCGCGGAGACCTCGCGCAGCGACAGCGCCGGTTCGATCCCTTCGAGGTCCAGGTTCCATTTGCCCTCGCCGCTGCCGGAATAGCGGAATCCCATGGAGCCGTTGGGCACGGCAGGGCGCCCGGCCTCTTTGTCGAACAGCACGGTGCGGAAAGCCGCGTCCTCGGCCAGGGACTCGGCGGGGAGGTCCTTGGCGGTGAGGAACTTCGACGGGGTGAGGGAGCCGTCGTCGCGCCGTTCCAGCCGGACCAGGAACGGCAGGTCCGTGTACTGGCGGACGTAGTCGGAGAAGAACGGGACCTCGCGGTCGACGAAGAATTCCCTGAGCATGACGTGCCCCATGGCCATGGCCAGCGCGGCATCGGTTCCGGCCTGGGCGGGGAGCCATTCGTCGGCGAACTTCGTGTTGTCCGCGTAGTCCGGACTGACGGTGACCACTTTGGTGCCGCGGTACCGCACCTCGGCCATCCAGTGCGCATCCGGGGTCCGGGTGACGGGGACGTTGGAACCCCACATCATGAGGTAGCCGGCGTCCCACCAGTCACCGGATTCCGGGACGTCGGTCTGGTCCCCGAAGACCTGCGGGCTGGCCACGGGCAGGTCCGCGTACCAGTCGTAGAAGGACGTCATCACCCCGCCGATCAGCTGGATGAAGCGGGTCCCGACCGCGTGCGAGACCATGGACATCGCGGGGATCGGCGAAAAGCCGGCGCAGCGGTCCGGCCCGTAGGTCTTGATGGTGTTCACGTGCGCGGCGGCCGCGATCTCGGTCGCTTCCTGCCACGACACCCGCACCAGGCCGCCTTTGCCGCGGGCCTGCTGGTAGCGGCGGCGGCGTTCCGGGTCCCCCACGACGTCGGCGAAGGCCAGCACCGGGTCCCCAAGCCGGGCCTTGGCCTCGCGGTACATCTGAACGAGGACGCCCCGCGCGTAGGGGAACCGGACGCGCGTGGGCGAGTAGGTGTACCAAGAAAAGGCCGCCCCGCGCGGGCAGCCTCTCGGTTCGTATTCCGGACTGTCCGGACCCACTGAGGGGTAGTCCGTCTGTTGGGATTCCCAGGTGATGATGCCGTCCTTGACGTACACCTTCCAGGAACACGAGCCGGTGCAGTTCACCCCGTGGGTGGAGCGGACCACCTTGTCGTGGCTCCACCGGTCCCGGTAGAAGATATCGCCTTTGCGGCCACCCTCACGGAACACCGCCCTGCCGTCGTCGGTCTGGTCCCATTTCGTGAAAAACCGGCCCAGCTTCAACATTGCATCCGAGGCGGGTCCATCTAACCCCGCGGGGCCTCCGGCAGTCATGCCCTCAAGCTATGGGCCGTACTTGTGCCCCGATAGGGCCTTACGGCACTGGGCAGGAGCCCCGCGGGCGGGAAGCGGCCATGGGGCCGGTCGGGCCGGGCTTAGGCGAAGCTCTCCAGCTCCACACCTGCGCTTTCGAGGGCCGCGCGGATCGCGGCGGCTGTGGCGACGGAGCCGGGAGCGTCGCCGTGGATGCACAGCGACTGCGGTTCGATCCGGAGCACGGTGCCGTCGACGGCCTCGACTTCGCCTTTCGTCGCGAGGCGCACGGCGCGTTCGGTGATCTGGCCGACGTCCTGCAGCTGGGCGCCGTCCTGCGAGCGCGGCATGAGCGTGCCGTCGGGCAGGTAGGCGCGGTCGGCGAAGGCTTCGGCGAAGACCGGGTGCCCGGCTTCCTGGGCGATGCCGAGCAGGGCGGAGCCCGGGAATCCCAGCACGGGAAGTCCCGGATCGTAGGCCTGGATGGCGGCGACGACGGCGGAGGCCTGCTCGGCGTCGCGCACTGTCCGGTCGTAGAGCGCCCCGTGCAGCTTGATGTAGTCCACCGAGGCCCCGACGGCGTGCGCCACCCCGTCCAAGGCACCGAGCTGGTACAGCACGGCGCCGAAGAGATCGTCGAAGGTGATGTCCATGGTCCGGAGGCCGAACCCGGCGAGGTCCGGGTAGCCGAGATGCGCGCCCACGCGGACGTCGAGCTCGTAGGCCGCCCGGCAGGTGTCCAGCATGGTCACCGGGTCCCCGGCGTGCAGCCCGCAGGCGACGCTGGCGCTTGTAACCAGCGGGAACATCGCGGCGTCGTCGCCCATGGTCCAGGTCCCGAAGGACTCCCCCAAGTCAGCGTTCAGATCCAAAACGTGCCGCCCTCGTTCGCTTTGTTGTCTTTGTGGTCCTTGGGGGCCTTGCGGTCCCGGCCGTGCACTGCCGCCGGGGATTCGGCTTCCGCCATGGCCCCCAGCTCCCCGGGGATAATCAGCGGCATCGGGCCGAACGCCTCCTTGGCGTTCGCGACAACGGCGCGGCCCATGATCCGGTTGCCCACGCCGCCCACGACGGCGCCGATGCCAAACGGCAGCGCCCGTCCCAGCAGGGCCGTGCCCTGCTGTTTCAGCAGGGTCCGCAGGAACATCGTCTGCATCCGTTCCCGCACCGAACCAAAACCGGCCAGCGGGGCCCGGCGGGAGAAGAGGGAACCCCAGGCCTGCGTGGGGCCCTTGCCCTGCCCCGCGGCCTGCCCGCTCAGCGAGCTCAGCAGTGCGGTGCCCTCCTCGCCCAGCATGATCGCCATGACCAGGGTGCTGGCCCGCTCGGGGTCCACCATCCGCACGCCGTGGAGTTCCGCGAGGGAAGTTGAGAAGAGGGCGGTGGCTTCGAGGAAACCAACGGTGGCGGCCGCAAAGAGGCCCAGCGCTGCTGCGGTCCCGACGCCGGGAATCACGGCCGCTCCGCCCACGAGTGCGCCGCCGCCGGTGACGGCGATGATGTAGTCCCGTTCCAGTGTCGCGGCGAGCTGCGCCGCTGTGGCGTGCGGATGCTTCCGCTGGAGCCGGCGGAGATTGGCCAGCACCAGCGGGCGCTGGACTTCAACGGCCCGCAGGAGCACGTTGTGGACGCCCGGCTTGGGCTTGCCCTGGGCGTCGAACATCGCGTTGTGTGCTGACTGCTGGGCAATTCGCATTGCCGGGTTGCTTCGCTTGGCCATCATTGCCTCTCCCTGAACCGTAAGTGTGCTGAGCTTCGTCCTGGGTTAACACTAGGGCACGGGCCCGTACGTCCGCGCCCCAGCAGGCACGGGAGCGGGCAGTTGGGGGCGGATGGGCGTCGCGCATTCGCCCCCAACTGCCCGCAGGATGCCGCCGTATTTAGCGCGGAGTCCGGATGAGCTTCTTGTTGACGAACTCATTCATGCCGAACCGTGCCAGCTCGCGCCCGACGCCGGAGCGCTTCACGCCGCCGAACGGCAGGTCCGCCTGGGTTTCGGCCACGGAGTTGATGAACACCATGCCCGTGTCCAGCCGGTCCGCCACAGCCTTGGCCTTCTCGGTATCGGTGCTGAAGACCGCGCCGCCGAGGCCGTACGGGGAGCCGTTCGCCAGCTCGATGGCCTCCTCCACGCTGGCGACCTTGTAGATGACCGCCGCCGGGCCGAAGAGCTCTTCGGAGAAGGCCCGCATCCCCGGGGTCACGTCGGTCAGCACGGTGGGCTCGACGTAGGCGCCGGGACCCTCGACGTGGTGACCGCCGGTCCGCAGGGTGGCGCCCTTGTCCACGGCGTCCTGGATCTGCTCGATCAGGCCGTCGGCGGCACTCTGCGAGGAGAGCGGGCCAAACCGCGTGTCGGCCAGCAGGGGGTCGCCGGGCTTGATCGCGGACATCCTGGCGGTGAATTTGTCTACGAACGCGTCGTAGAGGTCCTCGAGGATGATGAAGCGTTTCGAGGCCGTGCAGGCCTGCCCGGCGTTCCCCATCCGCCCGCTGACCGCCGCCTTGACGGTGGCGTCGAGGTCGCCGGAGTCGAGGACGATGAAAGGATCGCTTCCACCGAGTTCCAGCACGTACTTCTTCAGGTTCCGGCCGGCCACCTCGGCAACCGCCGAGCCGGCCCGCTCACTGCCGGTCAGCGAGACACCCTGGACGCGGTCATCGGCGATAACCTCGGCAACCTGCTCATTGCTCAGGAACAGGTTGATGTAGGCACCTTCGGGGAGTCCGGCATCCTTGAAGATCTGCTCGATGGCGAGGGCAGACTGCGGGCAGCTGCCGGCGTGCTTGAGCAGGATGGTGTTGCCGAGGATCAGGTTGGGGGCAGCGAACCGCGCCACCTGGTAGTAGGGGTAGTTCCACGGCATGATGCCCAGGAGCGGCCCGACCGGTGCGGAGCGGACAATGGCCTCGCCGCCGCCTTTGACGTCGAGCACTTCGTCCTGGAGGAAGGACGGGCCCTCTTCCGCGTAGTACGAGTAGATGTCGGCCACGAGGCCCACTTCGCCCCGGGACTGGGCCAGGGGCTTGCCCATCTCCGTGGCAATCAGCCGGGCCAGTTCGTCGCGGCGTTCCCGGTACAGTTCGGCCACGCGGGCAATTACCTTGGCTCGTGCCTCCACCGGCGCCGTCTGCCAGTCCCTGAAGGCGTCCTTCGAGGCCGCGAGGGCGTGCTCGACCTCGCCCGCGGTAGCGAGGGGGAATTCCTTCAACATTTCTCCGGTCGCGGGGTTCACTGTCTTGTAGGCAGTCATTAATCCACCATCTCCGATTCTAGGTAGTCGAACTTAATCAGGCCGGCGGCCGCCGCCGCGTTGTGGCGGCAAGGCGGCTTTCGGGCCCAGTACGTCGGAACGGGCTGCCCCGATGAGGTGGCCCGTCCCACTAGGCGGCAACCCGGACGCCCCGCCGCCTATTCCATCGGACCCTTCGCGGCCGGAAAACCAACGCGGGGTCACTTAGCGCCCATGTCGGTGCGGATCATGGGCGCTAGGTGACCCCGCGTTACGTTGGCGGAGGTTAGACCGCGGCGCGCACGACCGGGATCGACGCCGTCGGAAGTCCGCTCGGGAAGATGGTCGGCTCCGGTGTCGCAACCGGTGCCAGCTGAACCCGCACCGTGTCGCCGTCGACAGTGAACAGCTCGCCGCGCACATCGACCTCAAGGGGTGCGCCCTTCCGCACGGTCAGGCTGATGGCGCCCTGTTCGAGGTCGAGCTCCAGCAGCCGGCCCTGGATTTTCAGGTGGAAGGACAGCCCGTCCCATTCGGCGGGCAGCCGCGGGTCGAAGTACGGCACCGCGCCCTGGTCGCGCAGGCCCGCGAAGCCGCTGACCAGCGAGCTCCACACGCCGCCGGTGGAGGCGATGTGTACGCCGTCGATCGTGTTGCCGTGGGTGTCGTCCAGGTCGATGAACAGCGCGTGGGTGAAGTGGTCCAGGGCAGCCTTGCCATAGCCGACCTCAGCGGCCATGATGCCCTGCACGCAGGCGGACAGGGTGGAGTCCCCGGTGGTGATCGGATCGTAGAAGTCGAAGGCGCGGCGCTTTTCCTCGGCGGTGAAGTCCTGCCACTGCAGGAACATGGCCAGCACGCTGTCCGCCTGTTTGAGGACCTGGTGGCGGTAGATCACCAGCGGGTGGAAGTGCAGCAGCAGCGGATACTTCGAACGGGGCGTGGCCCAGTCCCACGGCTCCAGGGTCATGAAGTCGTTGTCCTGCGAGTACACCTGGAGGTCCTCGTCGTAGGGCAGCTGCATCCGGTTGGCGGCCTGCTCCCAGAGCTGGCGTTCGGCGTCGTCGATCCCCACATGGTCCAGAGCCGCCGCCGCGCGCAGGTTAAACCGGGCCATGACATTGGTGTACAGGTTGTCATTGACGACGGCGGTGTACTCGTCCGGGCCGGTGACACCGTGGATGTGGAAGAGGCCGTCCTTGCCGAAGAAGCCCAGTGAGACCCACATCCGGGCGGTCTCGATCAGCAGTTCGGAGCCCAGGGATTCCTGGAATGCCTTGTCGCCGGTGGCCCAGATGTAGCGGTTGGTGGCGAAGGCGATTGCGGCGGCGATGTGGAACTGCGCCGTGCCGGCGGCGTAGTAGGCGCTGGCTTCGAGACCGTTGATGGTGCGCCACGGGAAGAGGGCGCCGTCCACGCTGAGTTCCTCGGCGCGGATCTTGGCTTCGGGGAGCATCTCGTGGCGGAATTCGAGGACCTGGCGGGCGTTGTCCGGGCTGGTGTACGTCAGGTACGGCATCAGGTACACCTCCTGGTCCCAGAAGTAGTGGCCGTCGTAGCCCGAGCCGCTGACGCCCTTGGCCGGGATGCCGGCAACATCGGCGCAGGCCGTGGCCTGGGCCAGCTGGAAGAGGTTCCAGCGGACGGCCTGCTGGAGTTCGGTCTGGCCGGCCAGGACGATGTCGCTTGTGGCCCAGTAGTCGCGGAAGTGCGCCGCGCTTTCGGCGAAGATCTCCGCGAGCGGCCTGAGGCCTGCCTCCGCGTCGTCGGCGAGGTCCTCAGAGGACTGCCCGACGGCGTAGCTGACGCTCTTCTCGAGGAGGAACGGCTCGTCGGCGCCGACGGCCAGGACGTAGCGGACGCTGCTGTCGTCCTCGTGCACCTGGGTGTCGAAGGGCTGCACCCCGGCGTTGGTCCAGTGGTCCACGGCCAGGCCGATGCGCTGCTTGGATTCCGCGGTCTCCCAGGACAGTCGCAGCGAACCGTCGCCGCCGTCGAGCCGGATTGGAAGCAGCACCCGGCCGGCGTGCCGGCCGGCACGGCGCGGGTCATGGGCCGAGTGGTCATCCACCGGCTGGTCCTGGCGGTTGATCACGGAGGAGGTCACGTCCGCGGAGATATCACGGTCCGCGGCGAGTTCCAGCGAGATGCCGAGCGCACCGCGGGACTCGTAGCCGACGGCGCGGCGTTCAGTGGTGGTCACGGTGGCGCCGGAACGGCACAGCCAGGTGATCCGGCATTCGTAGACGCCGGTGGCGAAGTCGACGCTGCGCCGGTAGTCCAGCAGGGTGGATTCGTCCAGGCTCAGGGTTTCGCCGTCGATGACCACGGTGAAGTTGTTGGCGTCCGGGATGTAGAGGATCCGCTGGCCGGTGCGGGCAAAGCCATAGGCGTTCTCCGCGTGCTTGATGTCCCAGGTCTCGTGGAATCCGTTGATGAAGCTGCCCGGAAGATCGGCGTCGGCGGTGGCCCAGTGGGCGCCGCGGATGCCGAGGTGGCCGTTGCCCAGGCTGAAGAGCGTTTCCAGCGTGCCGGCGTTGCCGGGGAGGTGGACGGTCTCGACCAGCTGCCAGGGGTCGTTGGGGAACCGTGCTCGGTCCGAGGTGATGAGAGCCATGGTGGGTTTCCTTCAGGCGTAAAGTCTTGCGGTGAAAAGCGTTTGCTGGGGCAGTGCGGGCGGAAGCCGGGCTAGAGGAGCTCGTCGAGGTCATTGACCACGAGGGTGGCACCGGCGTCCAGCAGGGTCTGCCGGCCGGCGCCGCGGTCCACGCCGATCACCGAGTGGAAGCTCCCCGCCCGTCCGGCCTGGACCCCCGAGACCGCGTCCTCGACGACGACGCAGTCCTCGCTGGGCAGGCCCAGGAGCCGGGCGGCGTACTCGTAGGTCGCCGGGCTGGGCTTGCCGGGCAGCCCCTCGGCGACGGCGACGACGCCGTCGACCACCACCGGGAAGTAGTCGGAGAGCCCTGCGGCCTTGAGTACGGCCGGGGCGTTGCGGGAGGAGGAGACGACGGCGACCTTGAGCCCGCGGGCCAGCGCGGCATCGATGAAGCGTACGGAGCCTTCGTAGGGTTTGACGCCGCCGGCCTCGACGATGTCATTGAAGACCTTGTTCTTGCGGTTGCCCAGGCCGTGGACGGTGTTGTGCGCCGGGTCGTCATCCAGCGGGCCCTCCGGCAGGACGATGTTCCGGGAGGCCAGGAAGTCGCGGACGCCGTCGAAGCGCGGCTTTCCGTCGATGTGGTCGAAATAGTCGCTTTCGCGGTAGCCGGGCACCCCGGGCACGGTCGCGAGGAATCCGTCGAAGAGTTCCTGCCAGGCGCGCTCGTGCACGATCGCAGTGGGGGTCAGGACGCCGTCGAGGTCAAAGAGGATCGCGGCGGCCCCGGTCCAGCTCGACGGGGTGCTGTTGGGAAGCTCAGTCATGGATCTGTCTCTTATACACATCT
>NZ_MQTS01000050.1:3252-26116 GCF_020532825.1 Arthrobacter sp. SO3 | reverse complement strand
ATGCGGTCATGCTGATCTCTACTTTCGGTAGACCCCCATTTTAAGAGGGCCCACTGTCCGAGATCTCCGCGGCAGCCCAATCCCACGGCGCGGAGAAACGCGGCGGCCGCCTTGGCGATACGGACATCAGCATCAGCGTCAGCCACGAACTGGCCCCAAAACTGAACGGTGCCGTTCTGGACTTCGGAAACCACAACAAGATGCAGCGCTTCGTCTGGCTGACCATGCCGGCCGTCAAAGGGCCGGCATGCACCTGCCGTCGATCCATAGGATCCCCGGCAGGCAAACGCTCGCCATGCCTGGACGACCGGGGCCTTGGCCTCAGTGACCTCTGAATAACGGACGGAACCTCAAAACCGCAACTGACGAAGGCACCTCAGTCCACCACTGTCACCACTGCCGTCTGCTTGCGGGCGTCAATGTCGCGAGGCGGAGACTTCCCGAAGGGACTAGGTGACCGTGAGTTGGGTGTACATGCCGGCGGCGTAGTGGCCGGGGAGGTTGCAAACGAGCTCGTAGCGCCCTGGCGGCAACGTGACGGTGACCCAGCCTGACGCGCCGGGAAGGATTCCTTGCCCGGTTCCTTCGGCGCAGGTGTTGGACGCTTCCCCGAGACTGCCCGCCTCATCGATTTTGGCGTCCGCGCCGATCGGGCGGGTGCCGGGTATCTGGCTCTCGGGAAGGGGAAGGATGACGAGTTCGTGGCTGATGGTGCCTGCGTTGGTGACCAGGAAGGACACCGGGCCGTGCGCCACGGTGTTTCGGTCTGCCGTCATTCGCATGGCGCCGCCCATCATGTCGTTGGGCCGGCGCATCATGGGTCCGCACATGTTGGTCAGTGAAACGGAGACGACCGGTCCAGGAAGATTCGGTGTCACGCAGCGGGTGCGGGACAGAAAACCGGTGCCCCCGGGGTTCACAACACTGCTCAGGACGCCGACAGCTACGAGGGACAGTGCGGTCAGAAGAATCACCGATGCGATTCCGAGGATGATCTGCCCGCGGCGGCTCAACGAGTTCAATCCTGGCGCCTGAGCGCTGTGCGACGGGCAGTGAACTCCTGCTCGTCGATTTCCCCGCGGGCGAAGCGCTCAGTAAGAATACGCTCAGCGTCGTGGTGCGGCGGCCGCTGCGTGGCCGGTCCCTCACCCGGATGGGGGCGCCGGAGCAGGAGCACAACGACAGTGACTACTCCGCCCCAGAAAATCAGCATCAATACGGCCATGGCTACCCACGCGCCGATACCCCAGCCATTCCCGTCCCAGCCATACATCATGATCAGACCTCCTCTTGTGAAACTACGTCGGGCCCGCTTCTCGGAACAGGGCCTAACGGCCGGGTGTGTGGCGGGTGTATGCAGTCTGCTTCAGGGCCGGCGGCGGTCAGCCTTGCTCCGGTGCGCACGCGGACACAATGGTCTCTTTTTCCCGTCCCATGAGCCTCCGGTCCGGAGGCCAGGGGTCTCAGGCGGTTTGGAGTTCTTTCAGCGCGGCCCGGAGCCGGTCATCGGCTTCGCCGGCGACCAGGGCGACGGCCGGGGCGTCACTGAGCCGGACCATCGTCTGCGGGTCGATCGTCTGTATGACGGTCGCGTCGGCGCCGCTGCCACGACGGATGACGACGTTGCAGGGAAGGAGCAGTCCCATGTCCGGTTCCGCGGTGAGAGCGCGCTGGGCCAGGGCGGGGTTGCAGACACCCAGGATGAGGTAGTCGCCCAGGGCCTGTCCGCTCTCCTCCCCGAGCTTGGCCTCGAAGGTTGAGCGGACATCGATTTCGGAGAGGACACCGAAGCCCTGGCCCAGGAGCGCCTCCCTGGTCCGGCGCACCGCTTCCTCGTACGGCAGGGCGACGGTGATGGTGTGTGCGTAGCTCATGGTTATGCTCCTCCATTGGGTTTCACTGTGACTTAATGACGCCGCATCGCCGTATCACTGCTGCGGAGGACCTCGGGTTCACTGATTTCCCGTCCGCCGGACGGCTGGAACCCGGCTCCGGAGCCCCACAACAGATCAGCCGTGCCCGTCAGCGCGACTGCGGTTCCGGCGCCCCCGAGGGTGAGGGCAGTGCGTCGGCGGACAGGCCGCATCAGTTGCCGCCCTTGAGGGTCCTGAGTCGCTCGTGGTACTCCTCCGCTGTCAGCTCGCCTCTGGCAAAACGTTCATCCAGAATCTCTCCGGGTGTGTCTCCACTGCCCGCAAGCCCGGCGCCTCTGCCGTCCGCGGATCCCGCGGATCCGCCGCGGCGCCAGCCGGCAGAGAACCATATCCCGAGACCGGCAAGCAGCAGGACCCCGACGATCAGCAGCAGCCAGAACATCCACGTCCAGCCCATGCCTGATCCGTATCCACCCATCACTAATCTGTGTCCTTATCCCGCGAAACCGGTACTGACCGGCCTGCAGCGATATTTATGAGGCTACACCCTAATACCCATAGGGGTATATGCTCGTGCGTTCTCGTGGACGATCTTGAAAATGTTCTCAATGCGGTCCCGCCGGCCTTCGCGCCTCAGGACTCGCGCCGGGGCCACACAGACTAGCGAAATATCAATCTGGCCAGCGCGGTGATTAAACCCAGAAGAAAGAGCAGAAGGCGGAGGATGACGCCGGTGTATTCGGCGGCTTTGACTTGGGCAGGCTCCGCGGGCGTCGGAAGGCCGTAGAGTGCGGCGCCGAGCCGCAGCTGGTAGCGCAGGATCTCCTGGCGGAAGATGGACCACGCGACGGCGAGGACCATCATGGAAAAGCCGAGCTCCACGGTGATGCCGCTGCCGCCGGGGGAGGACGTGCCGATGCCATATGCGGCCGCCACGTCCAGGCCGGCGGCAGCGAGCACAATGCAGCCGGCGAGTTCCCAGCGGCGGCGCACTCCGACCCGCCTGACCGGTGTGGTTTCCCGCTGTGGTTTGGGACCCTGCCGGCCCGGGCGGTTCAGGGCAATCCAGGCCGCGATGGCCGTGAAAACGATGAGCCCCCCGAGCAGGACCATGAACGGGTCACGCATGGCGCGGTCAGGAGGCGTCGACGGGGCGGAACGTGACTCCGCCGTCGGTGGAGACGACGAGCCCGCTGGCCGTGGCGGCCCAGATCGACAGGGTTGCCTCGGGGCCCTTCACTGCCGCCACAGCCTGGACCGTGTCCTGGATTTTGCCCTTTCGGGTCCAGGTCGCGCCGGCGTCGCCGGAGGAATGGACTGTCCCGTCGGGTTCGACTCCGACCGCCTCGGCGGGGGTGGCGAAGGCGGCGAACTGGATCACGGGTCCGGAGTCCACCGTTGTCCAGGTTTGGCCGCCGTCCGTTGAGCGGCGGATCCCTTGTGGGGTGGTGGCCAGGACGGTGTCGCTGGTGGGGTTTCCGGCGAGGACGGTCGGGACGAAATCCGCGGGCACCGTGCTCCAGGTCGTACCGTCCGTGCTGGTGCGCAGTGCACCGTCAAAGCCGATGATTCCGGATTTGGTTGCGGTGAGTGCGTGGAAGTCGGATTCGCCCTGGCGGGAGAGCTGTTCCCACGTTTTACCGGCGTCGGTGGATCTGATCAGTCCGATCGGGTTGGACAGGTCGGAACCTTCTCCGGGGTGTCCGGATGCGTAGAGGACGCCGTGGTCGGTGCCGCCGGTGAAACCCATCAGGTCGTTGGTGGGGCCGAGTTTGGCAGCGGGCTTTTTGCTCATGTCGAACAGGCCATCGTGGGTGGCCAAGAGCACTTGGCCGGTTTCGCTGCTGACGCTCAGCCCGTGGATGTGCGCGTCAGGCATGGTACCTCCGGCGTTCCCTGCAGGGGCGGGTCCGGCCGCGCCGGGGGACGGACTGCAGGCTGACAGGGCAAAGATAAGGCCGGCGCCGGCTGCCAGTATGGCGATGGCGCGGACCCGGGAACGGGAGGGATTGGGCATGGTGGCTCCAGGGATTCAGATGGGCAAGGCAGGAATCGGCGCCGGCCCATGAAGGGCCGGCGCCGGAGGGCACCGGTCAGAGGGTGGCCAGCAGGCCCTGCATTTCCTTGATCTCAGCTTCCTGGGCGGTCACGATGTTTTTGCTGAGTTTGATCGCGTCGGCGTTCTTGCCCTGGGACATTTCGGTCTGAGCCATCATGACAGCGCCTTGGTGGTGGGCAACCATCTGCGTCAGGAACAGCTTGGCTGCTGCGGTGCCTTGGGCGGACTCGAGCTGCTTCAGGTCGTCATCGCCCATCATGCCGTCCATGGTGTGGCCGGCGCCCATGGTCGCGGATTCGTTCCAGGCCTTAAGCCAGCCGGTCATCGTTTCGATCTCCGGACCCTGGGACGCCTTGATCCTGGTGGCAAGGGCAGTGACCGACGCGGGGATGTCCTTCTTCTGAAGCATCATCTCGCTCATTTCCACCGCCTGTTCGTGGTGCGGAATCATTCCCTGGGCGAACATGGTGTCGGCCTCGTTGTGTTCGGTAGCTGCAGCCGGTGCACTGCTGGACATCATCCCCGGGCCCTGGCCCATTCCCGGCATGGAGCCGGCGGAGGAAGCGGCGCTGCTGGACGTTGCGGACGGCGTGGAGGAACCGGTTGAGCAGCCGGCAAGGGCGAGGGCCGCAGCGATCGCGGTGGCGGAAAGGGTCAGAAACTTCGTGTTCATCATGGCTGGTTAAGTCCTTCAAGACATCAGTGGGCGCGCGGGCGCCAGGGGAGTGTGTGCATCAGGGATGCGCCCGGCTCAGAGGAGAGTCAGGCAGGGGCGGGCGCCGGTCCGATCACAGCGCAGGGGCCCCGTTTTACGTTCGGCTGATGCAGAGCTCGCCCGGTGAAGGACCGCCGGGAAGATAGGACCACCGCACACTGATCGTGCTCTGCGTCTCGGTGTTGGTGTTCCGGGCAATGATTCCGGTGCCCGGCAGAGGTGCGGTCAGGGAGCCGGTTTTCGCCGACGGGGTGCAGGCCGCGGTCATGGACGCCATGCTGGTGCAGTTGTCCGAGTCCGGGCACTGCACGGTCCGGGCACCCGCTTCGTCCTGTGCTGCGGGCATCTCCGGGCCAGAGGATGATCCGGGAGGATGTTCTGCGGTGTGGCCGGCAGGGGAGGAGTCGTGATGGACGCTGACGGTTGCTGCCGCCGGGGCCGGGGAGTGCATGTCATGGGTGGCGGTCATCACGTGCATACCGAAAATCCCTGCGATCAGGGCCAGAACAGCGGTAAACAGGCCCGCACGGCGAAGGAGCGCGATCGCAGAGGCGTGTGCCGGCGCGGTCATAACGGTCCTCCCTTCAGTTGCGGGCTTTCTGTTTCAAGATTACCCGCCCTGTGGCAGGGCACTTACCGGTACGGCGATCCTCCCCCGGGGCCAATCGGACCGTGGAAAGGCTACTTCGCGCCGGTCAGGACGTAGCCGGAGGAACGCACACCCTCAGCGAGTGCCTCCTGGTCTGCGGTGCCGGTGACACTGAGCCGCGACGCGCCGCCCGGGACCAGTTCGACCGTTGCCAGCTCGACCCCGGGTACCCCGGACACGGCCTTTTCCACGGTCTGGACGCAGTATCCGCAAGTCAGCCCTTCCCGGCTGGACCGTCACGGTCAAGCCCGGTCCTGCCCTCAACCCGGAGGCCCAGAAGACCTCCTTCGATGCGACCGTCCTCGACGCCTCCGGTTCTGAGGTCGCCCACGTACTCAGCGGCATGTACGGCGACGGAGCGGCCGGCCCCGTCAAGCGCACCGTCCTGGATCACGCACCGGTGCCCGGGATCATCGACACGACCGGTGAGGCAACCGAGGTCGGCCTCGCCTATGACGAGCTCCCGGGATCCTCCGATGGACCGTACTACCACCTGGACGTCAGGCGCGCCCACGAATTCCTGCCAACCCAGACCAACTCAGGAACCAACCAGGTGCTGCTGCCCAACGGAGTCATGACGGCACGGGTCATCTTCGGCGGAACAGCGACCACGCCCGCCTTTGCTTCGCCGGCCGCCGCGAAAGCCTGGATGGGATCCGAACAGTACGCGCAGCTGAAGGCCATGCTCCTGAGCCTCAGCTACAAGTAGCCGGCCCGGTGTTGGCAAGCACGGTCATCCGATGATGCCTCGCGTCCGCTGGGCTGACGGGGCATGGGCGCTGCTGGTGCTGCTGGCCGCCGTGCTGATGTCGTGCGGGCTGGCCATGACCTTCAGCCTCATCGTGCGCTCACCGACGGAAGCGGAAGGCCAGGGCCTGATCTTCCTCGGATCCCTGGCGTTCGGCGGGTCCGCCGTGTGGGCGGGACTGAGCGGACGTCCTCTGTGGGAGACGATCCTGACGGCGCTGGTCGTGGGAGGGCTGGCCATGGAGATGCCGGACGGGCTCCTCGCCCACCTGGCAGCCATGGGTCTCGTCCCCGCAGCACTGACCTCCATGCTAGTGGACCTGCTCGCCCCGGGTGGCCGGCGGGCTGAACCCTGAACAGGTAGAGCTCCGGCCGGCTAGTACTGCAGATAGCCGTCCCGGATAGTCTGCAGGTCAGCGGCCAGGGCAGCCATCTTGGTGGTGGGCTCTTCCGGTTCACTGTCGGTCTCACCGAAGGTGTTGCCGAACCATTTGTGCCAGACCGTGGCCACGACCTCCGGGGTGATGGGCGTGCCGGCGGCTATCAGCGCCGCGAAGTCTTCCATCTCCGGGTCGTACTCGTCCTCGGGCGCCCCGTGGTCCATGATGCCGAGCAGGTCGTGGTCGTTCAGGCGCTCGGTGATGGCGGCGCGCAGGCGGGCGTATTCCGGGGTGACAGTATCCATTGGCGTCAGTCTATGAGCTGCTTGCATGGAGTCATGACTGAGCAGCCGCCGGCAGCGGTAACCGAAGACCTGGACCGGCTACAGACAGCGCTGGCCTCCGCCATCCCTGCCCGGACGGAATCCAACCTGCTGGTCGGGACCTGGAACATCCGCGCCTTCGGCGACCTGACCGCCAAATGGCTGGCCGGCCCCAAGGACTCACCGAAACGGGACTGGCACGCCATCGCCTGCCTGGCCGCCGTGATCTCCCGGTTCGATGTCGTCGCCGTCCAGGAATCCAGCCGCAACCCGGCAGCGCTCCGGCGGCTCCTGGCCAGCCTGGGCCCGCACTGGCAGGTCATCATCTCCGACGTTACCGAAGGATCCGCCGGCAACGGTGAACGACTCGCCTTCCTCTACGACAGCGCCCGGGTCCAGCCCTCGGGTCTGGTCGGGGAGATTGTGCTGCCGCCGATCGGGGAGAACCCGCAGCGGCAGTTCGCCCGCACCCCGTACACCGCCAGCTTCACCCGGGCCGGGGTCGAGTTCACCCTCGCGTCCGTCCACATCCTCTGGGGCAAAAACCCCGCGGAGCGGCTGCCGGAAATTACGGCGTTCGCTGGATGGATGCACGACTGGGCGGTACGGCCCAACGACTGGAACTCCAACCTCATCGTGCTTGGCAACTTCAACCTGGACCGGATCGGCGACCCGCTCTACGAAGCGTTCATCTCAACAGGTCTCTGGCCGCCGGCGGAGCTGAACGCCGTCCCGCGGACCATCTTCGACCACGACAAGACCAAGCACTTCTACGACCAACTGGCCTGGTTCTCCACACCCGACGGCACCTCCTTGCTGCAGGGACTGGCCTACGGTCAGCGGGCCGGAACCTTCGACTTCATCCCGCACGTTTTCCCGGGACTGACCCACAGCGAAGTGTCCTGGGGGATCTCCGATCACTACCCGCTCTAGTGTGAGTTCCTGCTGACCTGACGCAGAAAACCCCGCCCACGACAACTGGTGCCGTGGGCGGGGTTTGACCGGGCCTAGCCTTTACGGCCGGGCAAAACGAGGAGCGCGTCGCCGACCGGGCGTTCACCGGTTGCGTCCGACGGCGAGTTCACGACCTGGCCACCCTTGACCATGGTGTGCCGGGCAGCGCTCCTGTTATCGCATTGCTGAGGGGCCCTGGCCGGGGCGGCAACCGGTGCTTAGTCTCCGGCGGTGCCGTGACCGTTGTGGGTGATGGTTGCGACGGCGCCGGTCTGTTCGTTGAGCAGGACCTTGTCGTTGCGTTCGTGGTGGAAGTTGAACATCGAATCCACGCTGCCGGCGGTGGCGTCCGCTGAAGAGTCACCGATCTGGCCGGTGTGCCAGTTGTCTTCGATGAAGCGCAGGATGGAGGCCTGATCGGTTTCGGTGTGGTCGACGAAGTTCTTCTTCGCGTAGGGGGAGATGACCACCAGCGGCTGGCGGGGGCCCGGGCCGCAGCGGTCGGCGTAACCGCCGGCCATCGGCACTCCGCTGGCTGCGGCGTTTTGGCACCACGCGGCGTCGTCGGTGGTGTTGGAGGAGTTCTTCACCTTGGCGGCGGCGTGGTCGTACCAGCCGTCGGAGTCATCGTAGGCGAGGACTACTGCGGTGTTTTCCCAGTTCTTGGACTTCTGGATCTCGTTCACGGTGTTCGTGATGAACTTTTGCTCATCGACCGGATCGGAGTAGCCCGCGTGCCCGTCCTGGGACATGCCCGCCTTGAGGAAGGACACGGCCGGCATGTTGTCGCTGTCGACGACCTTGCTGAAGTCGGTGAGGTCGTACTGGTGGTTGGCCTGGCCGTTGTGCCCGATTTCCGCGTCGGAGGCCGGTGCCGTGTGATGTGGGTTGGCGGTGGAGGCGTAGTACTGGAACGGCTGGTGGTGCGGGGAGTAGTCCACGACGCTCGCGCCGGCCGCATTCGTGTGGCTGGACAGGCACGACGCCGGGGTGGTCGCGGTCGCGGCGGTGGTGGGGGTGAAGCCGCCCTGGAACCAGCCCCAGGAGGTGCCCTTGGCGTTGAGCAGGTCCCCGATGTTCTTCCCGGCCATGCCGGCCAGGTTGCCGGTTTTGGCGTGGCTGTTGTTCGAGCAGTCGTCGTGGACCGGGTCCGGGTCGTTGATGACGGTCCCGACTCCGTTGGCGTCGGGCTGGCGGACAGCGCTGCTTCCTGCTGCCGGGGTGGCCACGGGCTGCCCGGCGGCGGTGTATTCGGTGGCGCCGTGGGTCTGGCCGGAGACGAGATTGAGGGCACCGGGGGTGGAGGGGCCGAAGACGGTGCTGAAGTGGTTGTCGCTCATGGCGTAGTTCTGGGCGTAGTTCCAGATGCCGGTGACGGTGTTGCCATCGTAGTAGTCCATTGTCAGCCCGGGCCGGCCGTACTGGTTGGTGCCGCACGCGTCCCGGCTGGTGTACTGGACGAACTTGTCCATGAGCCCGCTGTTGTACGCGTTCTGCTCGGCCTTGTAGCCATGGTCCTGGTCGCAGGTGACGGCCTGCATGGGGGAGAGCCGGGCCGGCTGGGCGGCGTTGGGGTTGTTCGGTGCCAGCAGTCCTGCGCTGGCAAGGGTGTTGATGTCCTTCGGAGTGTCCTCAGATGCCGTAAAGGCGGCCGCCGGGGCGCCGGAGCCCTGCTGCTTTTCCCCAGCGGTGTTGGCAGCCTTGGGGTAGGTGGCGAAGTAATGATCGAAGGAGACGTTCTCCTGAAAGAGCACCACTACATGCTTAATGGGTGTGGCTGTGGCCAAGGGGCTTTCGGCGGCGGTCGCGGTGTCAGTGCCGAGCCCGAACAAACCGGACGTCAGTGCCGAAGCAGCGAGGACGGCTGCGCCGGTGGCCGCGGCGCCTTTGCGGTTGAATCTGCGTTTTGCCTGGAGATGAGGCATGGGGGGATCCAGTCTTTCGTGTGTGAAGGGAGTGGCTGTAAAGCGCACTCCAAGGTTTACTAACCGATAATTAACTCCCGGCTGAGGTTTCATGAACACGAGATGACGTCTGACGGCGGCCTTTGCGAGGGCACCCTTGGCACCGGTCCGGTGACTAATCGTTGCCTGAAGTAACCAAGACCGTCACCTCGATTTAAGCTCGGGTCCGTAGGTTCGCTTCCGTGAAAAGACCTTCAAAACCCGTCAGCACATCCACCAGCGAGCAACAACCCGGCACCTACGGCCTGCGTCAGCTGCCCCGGTACATTCGTGGCCGCAAACCGCTCGCGATCGTTGCCGCCAGCTGCACCCTGGCCGTTCTGGGTGGCGCCGGCATCGCGGCCGCATCCACCATTCCCTTCGGCCAGCAGCAGGTCGGCTCCGAGGATGATAAGGGGGAGCAGATTTCCTCGAACCAGGTAATCAAGCCCATCGGCGACCGCCTGATGACACCCTTCGGCAAGATCATGGGCTCGACCGTCAGCCCGGACGGCCGCTACCTCGTTGGTACCAGCAGTGACCGCTCGGTCGACCTGCAGGTCTTCAACCTCACAACGTACAAACCTGTGTCTGCAGCAGGCACCCTCGCAGCCACCTCTTTTAGTACCGCAGCTACCAACGCGGGCTACGCGAACATGGCGTACCAGCACATCACGGACGGTTCGGTGGGACAAGATGGCCCGGTCTTCTCGCCCGATGGCAAGTTCCTCTATGAGCCCGTCGCGACCGGGATTGTCCGCTATCCGTTCAACGCGGACGGCTCGCTCGGGGCCGTTACCAAAATCAACATTCCGACCGCCGGCGACAAGCAGGCCCTAACCGCCGGCATGGCGTTTTCTCCCGACGGCTCGACCCTCTACGCAGCCGTGAACGGCCAGAACACCGTTGTCGCGATCGATCCCGTCGCCGGTACGATCAAGCAGACCTTCAGCACGGGCATCGCCCCGCGCCAGCTGAAATTCGTCGGCACCCGGCTGTACGTCTCCAACGAAGGAGGCCGCCCGGCCCTCCCCGGGGAACCGACCATGAACTCCTACGGCACGCAGGTTCCTGCCGACACCAACCTCGGCACCTCCACGACGGGCACGTTGAGCGTTATCGATACGGCCAACGCCTCCGCACCGGTCTCCTCCATCGACGTCCAGTTGCACCCGACAGCGATGTTCCTGGACGGCGCCACACTGTACGTGGCGAACACCAACAGTGACACCGTCTCCGTCGTAGACACGGCCAGCAACAAGGTCCTTCAGACCATTGCCACCCAGCCCTGGGCCTCCTCCCAGGTCGGCTATGAACCGACGGCCATCACCATCCAGGGCGACCACCTGCTGATCTCACTTGGCCGCGCCAACGCGATCGCGGTCTACAAGGTCAACAAGCAGGACCCGAAAGACCCGGCCAGCTACATCGGCCTGCTGCCCACCGACTACTACCCCGGCAACGTCACCGCAGTCAACGGACAGATTGTGGTCACCAATGTCCGCGGCACCGACGCGCGCGGGCCCGAGGTGACCATCAACGAGGGCCCGAACACGACCGCTGCGACCGGCCACGGCACGCACTCCACCACAGCCTCGCTCACCAAGTTCACGCTCCCCAGCGATGAAGAGATCCAGAAAAACACCGAGACCGTTTTCGAGCAGAACGGCTGGGACGGCAGCTCCGTCAAAGAATCGATGGCTGCAGCCGCCGCAAACGTCCCCGCCGTCGCCGTCCCCAGGCGGATCAGCGAGCCGTCGACCATCAAGCACGTGTTCCTGATCGTCAAGGAAAACCGCACCTACGACCAGGTCTACGGCGACATGAAGCAGGGCAACGGCGATGCCTCGCTGGCCCAGTTCGGCGCGAAGGTCACCCCGAACCAGCACGCCCTCGCCGGCCAGTTCGGACTGTACGACAACACCTACGACATCGGCACCAACTCGGCCGAGGGCCACAACTGGATGATGCAGGGCGACGACCCGGCCTACACCGAGACCAGCGCAGGTGAGTACAAGCGGTCCTACGACACCGAAGACGACGTCCTGGGCCACCAACGCTCCGGCTTCCTCTGGACCGCGATCAAGGACGCAGGCAAGACCGCCAGGAACTACGGCGAGTTCGACTCCGACGAGGGTAAGCCGGCCGGGGCGACCTGGCAGCAGTACTACTGCGCCGCCACAAGCACCATGGCCGGCGGTGACCCGACCCAGCTCTTCACACCGGCACTGCAGATGCACGCCAGCTCGGCCATCCCCTCACTCAATGACATCACGGACCCGAACGCGGCCCCCTTCGACACCTCGGTGCCGGACATCTACCGCTACGCGACCTGGAAGCAGGACTTCGAGAAGAACGGTCCGAAGAACTTCCAGATGACCTGGCTCTCGAGCGACCACACCGGCGGCACCGCCGACCCGGAGGCCCAGGTCGCCGACAACGACCTCGCGGTGGGCAAGATCGTCGATGAGATCTCCCACTCCGGGTACTGGAAGGACTCCGCGATCTTCATCGCTGAGGACGACAGCCAGAATGGCACCGACCACGTCGACGGCCACCGTGCCCCGGTCCAGGTCATCAGCCCCTACGCCGTGCACGGCAAGACCGTCAGCACCTTCTACTCACAGATCAACATGGTCCGGACCATTGAGCAGATCCTCGGCGCCCAGCCACTAAACCAAAAGGTGGCGGCCGCCACCCCGATGTTCGACGCCTTCACCAACAAGGCCGACCTGACGCCGTACTCTACGGTCCCGAACCAGATTCCTCTCACCGAGGGAGTCAAGACCGCACCCGCCTGCGGTCCCGACACCCTGGGTCAGACCGGAGCGGCAGCCACCGCGGTAAACGACGCCGCAGCCAAAGCCACCGCTGTCCCGGCCCCGATGAAGGAAATCGTCGAAAAGTGGGACGACTGGTCCGAGAAGCAGCACCTCACAGGCAACGGCGCGAAGGAAGACTACGCGGACCCCAACCTGTTCAACCGCTGGACCTGGTACCAGGCCCACAAATGGGATAGCCCATACCCCGGCGACGAGAAGATCTACGGCCCTGACGAGGTGCCCGGCATCCCCGCAGGATCAACCAACCACGAAGACGACTGACAACGCCCTTAGCGGCCAAGTCACTGACAGCAGGCCCGCGCGGACTGGACGGAAACCCGCCTGGTCCGCGCGGCAGCATCAGTTCTTCGAGTTGGGCTCCCGGCCACGCTGTTCTCATTCTGTTGGGTCAGTACGTTCCGGCCCTTGGGCACTGGTGCCGATCAAACATAGGTTACTGACGCTGAGCACCGCATACGCCGTCGGTAAGGTTGCTGACCGGCATTCGGACAGAGGTTCTGAGTCTCACAGACTCTAGTTAAAGGGGAAACATCCCCCACCCCGGATTCCCCGCCGTTCCAGTGTCAGGGGTGTCTCATACAGTCTGTCTCACGAGGATGTCTTGAAACTCCTGAAGAAGATGCGAGACGAGACGGAACGGGGTCCAGGATGAAACTCGGGTACGCGCGGATCAGCACCCACGACCAGAACGCAGCCATGCAGGTGACAGCGCTGGTCGAGGCCGGAGTCCCCAGGAACCGGATCTTCATCGACGAGATGTCCGGCATCAAATCGGCCCGCGAACGGCCCCAGATGGTCAAGCTGCTCGACTACGCCAGGGACGGGGACGAAATTTTTGTGTGGCGCGTGGACCGGCTCGGCCGGTCCCTCGTTGACGTCATCAACACCGTCAACGACATCACCTCACGCGGGATCCGGCTGCACTCGATCATGGACGGGGTAGATCCTTCCACGTCCCACGGCCGGCTTCAGCTGGCCCTCTTCGCGAGCCTGGCGCAGTACGAGCGCGAGCTCATCCTCGAGCGGGTCCGTGCCGGCGTCGTGGCCGCCCAGGCCCGCGGGGTCGAGTTCGGCCGGCCGGCACCCAAGAAGACGACCGTCGAAGCGAAGCTGCGCCTGGCCCGGCAGATGATGGCCGAGGGGATGCACGACCAGGAAGCAGCCGAGGCCGTCAGCTGGTCCCGCGCGACGCTGTACCGCTACCTGAAGCAGTACGGTGACGAGGCCCCGGCCGTCCCGCAGGCGGCGACCCACGGGCGGGGCCGATCCCGGTACGCTGCCAGGAACAAACTGCCGCGCGGGACTGATGCCTGGTATTCACCGAATACCGGTATGATGTCGCCGGGTTGCCCGCATCACCCCAGGCAACCCGCCACGTTCCACCCAACCTTCATGAACGGTCTCACTATGACAAGCATTCTCTCTGTCCTCGGTGCGCTGGGCACCACGGGTAAGGTTGCCGTGGCCGCCGCAGTCATCGCCACTGGCGGAGCCGGCGCGGCCTTGGCTTCCACAACGTCCGAAACCCCCACGGAGCCGGTAACTTCCACTACCGCACCGTCGACGAGAGCACCCGCCGCTGACCCGACGATCGAGCCCACCACCTCAGCTGAGGCAACGGAACCGGCTACGGCTGAGCCAACCGAGTCGGCGACGGCTGAGCCGTCCGAAGCTGCTGAGTCGGCCAAGACGGCCCCAGTTGCAACCGCTGATCCGACTGATCCGGCGTCTGTTCCGGCGACCTACCCGGCCCCTGCTGTCAAGGGCAACAGCGAAGCGGCCCACGCCAATGCCGCCGAGCACCGCGCGGCCGGCCAGGCCACCGCAGCGGAACACCGCAATGAGAACGCGGCAACCCCGGCGACCCCGTCCTACGGCGGAACCGCAACTGCCGCTCCGGCAACACCCGCGGCAGCCACCGGCCACGGAGACTCCGGCCAGCACGGCAAGTCCGGCAAGTAACACCCCCCACTCAGTGGACCCCGGAGCGCGCGACGCTCCGGGGTCCTTTTTGGTTGCGCCCCGGCCGGTCTACGCATGTTCCCTGGTGAAAGCCAACAGGGGGGAGATGCCGTGATCCAGCTCGCGTGGATGAAACCAGAATCCGGGCCGGACATGCTGGAGGGGAGCACGTCAGTTGCGGTCGCCGAGCTTCCGTTACCCGACCGCAGCGCCGGTCTTCGTCTACAACCCGTGGAAGCTCAAAGAGCTGCGCCGGCTGTATGTGAATCTGACGGACGGGACCAAGGTCGGCTACCTGGATCTGGCCACTCTCGATGCCGTCCCGGAACCTGGCCAGGCCGGTGAGCTGCTGCGGCGGAGCGCTGGCCGGACTCTCCCCGCTCACCGCGGCCGGTCGGTTCATGGACGCCGCCCGCCAGGGCGAGACCCGGACGGCACCTGTCCCGAGCCCGGAACCTGCCGCCGCATCTTTCACGCTGCCCTGGACTGACCTTGCCGCCAACCGCCCCGGACAGCTCATCGAGACCCAAGAGGATGTTTCCTACCGGGCCGGCGTCGCCTCCCACCGTCCTGACCAACGTGCCGGCGAACGCGAGGATCCTGAAGGAAGAAGTCTTCGGTCCCGTCGCCCCCGTCGTGAGCTTCAAAACCGAGGCAGAAGCGATCGCCCTCGCCAACGACACGAAATTCGGGCTAGTGGCCTATGGCTACACCAGGGACCTCAACAGGGGACTCCGGCTTTCCGAAAAGGTCGACGTCGGCATGTTCGGACTGAACACCGGCATCGTCTCTAATCCGGCTGCGCCGTTCGGCGGCGTAAAACAGTCAGGCATGGGCCGGGAAGGTGGCACGGAAGGGATCGAGGAATATCTCGAGACCCGCTACATCGGAATCGCCGACCCGTCCTAATGCGGATCCTGGTAACGGGCGGCACCAGCGGAATCGGTGCCGTCCTGGTCGGGGAGGCCCTCCAAGCCGGACACAGCGTCTTCACCACCGGGCGTGACGCCGGACGGCTGGAGACGTTCCTCGCCTCCTGTTCCGGACTCGGTCAAGTTCACGGCACGGTTGCCGACGCGGGCGACTGGCCTCAAAGCCGTGACGCCGTTACCGCGGCCGTCAAGGCCATGGGAGGCCGCGATGTCGCCGTGGCCAACGCCGGATTCTCCGCGCCGGGCGACCTCGCCAACGGGGACCCGGAAATATGGCGGGACATGGTCCTCACCAACGTCTACGGCCCGGCGGTCCTGGCGAAGGCGGCACTCCCACAGCTCACGGCCAACCGCGGACACTTCGTCCTGATAGGGAGCACCGCCGGGCGCAAGGTGTATCCGGGAAACCTGTACACCGCCACCAAATGGGCCGTCGCCGGCTACGCAGAATCACTCCGACAGCAGCTCGTGGGCACCGGTTTCTGTGTGCTGCACGTTGCCCCGGGACACGTGGACACACCTCTGTGGACGGATGCGCCCGAGGCCGCGATAGCCCCTGAATCCGTGGCCGGGGCCGTGCTATGGGCGCTGGCCCAACCAGCTGGAGTCGACGTGTCTGAAATAGCCATACGAGCCACGGGCCAAGATTTCTAGGCAGACGCGCCGGCGCCGAGGCGTCGTTTTAAAGGGAAATGGTTTCAAAACAGCCCAATTCAGGGGAGCTGAGGAGTAAGGCCGTGCTCTTCCTTGAGGTCTCATCAATCGATGTCTAACCGGCAAGAGCTAAGGAGCGCGGGGTCTGCCCTGTTTCCCCACTTGCACTGCATCGACGATACGAGCACCGCGGGAGGCGCGTTATCAAGGAGAGCGGACACGCAGGACGCGCCTCTGAGGACTGTCACAACGGCCAGTAACAGTTGCCTGCCGCCAGCCAGTCGAGCACCTCTTGGCCACGGACAATGCGGATGTTGCGGTCGGCTCCGCTGCGCCGTTGGTGGTCATTGCTCACTCCCTGGAGAGCAGGGCTGTCGGCTGGTCATGCAGCCTGGTGTTCGTTTCTCCATGAGACGTTCGGAAAGGAGGAACCCGCCACCATGATGTCCATCAATATCCAGCAGGAGGCCCGCGCCGTAGTGCGGTGCTTATTCGGGGCCGGTCCGGTTCCGGAGGCCTACTCTTCATACCGCAACGAAATCCCGCCCCGCCCGGACGGCAGTTTAAGAAGCCTAGTTGTGGGCGCCAAAGTGGGGAAAAAGAGGGTGTGCACAATGTGCACACCCTGGGCTTCGGATCGGGTCGTACTGGCATCGGACTGGCCCGGATTCCGGAGGTTTCGGCGGGAGTCCAGTGTTTGCAAGGGCTGGAGTCCGGTTCGAGTCCCACCTCGGGCACAGTGTTTCAGCATGTCAGGGGCTTTTTGGTGCTTTTTTCGTGTGGACAGTGTCCACACTCTCGCCTCTGATCTGATGTTCCGGGTGTGTGGCGTCCCGGAACGGCCTATTCGGTTGTGTGGGGGAGCCTCTGGCTACGGCGGACCGGGTGCCTCCTCGCGGGGTCTGTTCTGGGTGTTCATCCTCGTTTGTCCTTCCGTTGGGTTTTCGCGTTCACTACTTCATGGTGGCTAAAACCGCGTACAACATGATTTGCTGATTATTCTTTAGATTGACCTTGGGTTGCGGCCGGTCCGGATTGTCCGCTCTGATACTTGTTCATGCAGGAATGCGGGTGGGACGGCATGACATGCTGCTGATCCGGAGCTGATCATGAGCTTGCTGAGTCTGGCCAGGTGGTAGCCGGGGTCGGCTTCGAGTGCGAGTGGCAGGAACTGGTGGGCCTTGCTGCCTCTGCCTTCCCACCAGTTTATGAAGGCGATGGCGGTGAGGATTGGGGCGGAATGTCGGGTGCTGCTGTGTGTGTAGGCGTGTAGCAGCAGCTGTTCTGCCCACTCGACCCGTGACCAGTGCGGCTTGCTGTTCGTCTGGGCCAGGAGGATACGGTCCATGGGTTTCGTCGATTCCGGGGATGTCCGCCATGAGTTGATCCCGGATGGTGGGGAACTGGAGGTTCGCGATCAGGCCGATGATTTGCTCGCCGGTCGGGAAGGTTTTTGCGCCCAGCATTTCCGTCCATAGCGTCCGGGCCCGGTCCATGGCATCTCGAACGTTCAGGCTTTGTATTGATCTCACACAACTTTCGACGCCGTCCGCGGTCTGGGTTTCTTTGGTCGAAGCCGGCAGTGTGATGCGGTTGGTTGGGGCGATGGTGCTGCCGCGGTAGACGAACTCGGCGTTGATCTGGCTGGACTGCATCGACGTTAGGGGCAGGGATGGTCCGGCCGTGGGATCGCCGTCGTATTGCGAGACTGTGTCGTCTCCTACGAGGAGCCCGTCACGGATGGACATTCCCCGTTCGGCCAAGGCCCCCGTCAGTGCCGCGATGGTTGGGTGTTCATCCTCGTTCGTCCTTCCGTTGGGTTTTCGCGTTCACAGCTTCATGGTAGCTAGAGCCGCTAAGAACATGATTTGCTGATTGGTTTTTGGATTGACCGGGGGTTGCGGCTGGTCCGGATGTTCCGTTCTGATACTTGTTCATGCAGGAATGCGGGCGCAACGGCATGACATGGCCACTGATTCGGAGCTGATCATGAGCTCGCTGAGCCTGGCCGGGTGGTAGGCGGGGCTTCGATGACGGCGTCGGATTGCCCATATTTTCTCCGCGATGGGGGCCGGTGTGTCAGCTCTCTGGGGAACTTCTTCGGCTGCGGTCCGGGGCGTCGTTGGCGGGGACCGTTTTGTTCTGGGTTACGCGCCACAGCCGGCGGGGCAGGTCGCCTTCTTCGAAGGTGACGATCTCGGGCGCGGAGAATCCTTGGCCGAGGCGGTTGACGAGGTCCTGGTCGAAGAAGTGGACGATGAATCCTCCGTGCTCGCGCATGTTGTCACCTCGGTCCAGGCCGGTGCCCGCGTGGGGATCTCCGGTGTGGCGGACGGTGTAGATGTGCCAGCCGCCGGGGCGAAGTACGCGGCGGACCTCGGCGGCGAGGGTGGTGAGCTGGCCGGTGGTCAGGGCCATATTGAAGAGCATGTGGCTGAAAACGGCGTCCACGGATTCGTCCGGCAGAGGTAGCGGGCTGCGCACGTCGTGAGCGGCGGTGGTCAGCTTTCCGGCCACCCCGGGTGAGGCGGCCGCGTCGGAGAGTTCGGCCAGGCCTTCGGGCGCGTAGTCCAGCGCAGTCACGTTCATCCCTGCACGCAAAAACGCCATGGTATCCCGACCCTGGCCCGCACCGAGTTCGAGAACGTCCCTGACGCGTTCGCGTTCGAAAAGTTCCAGTGCATGAAGTGCCGGCCCGCTGGGGGCCGGTCCGTACATGGCGGGGTTGGACTGGAAGGTGGTGCGCCAGTGTCGGCGCTGGTCGTCCATTACAAGGGGGTCGACTTCGGTCATCGGGGATCTCCTGGTTCAGTATCGGTCCGTGCGGTTTTCAACATGGGCAGCTGGTCTGCCAGGGTGCGCGGGTCGTTGCCGGCCGATGCGCGCCCATCCGGGGTCAGAAGCACCGGAAGGGTCGTGAAACCGAGTTCCGCCAGCCGTTTGGCGGCTTCAGGGTCGCGGGTCACATCGTGCATCCGCACGGGGTGACCCAGGCCGGCGAGCCAGCGGCGGACGGCACTGCATTTGCCGCATCCTGTGCGGCAAAACACCTCCACGGCCCCGGTCATTCAGCACTCCCGACGGACGCCGACAAACGACGAAGGGCTTCTATCGCCGGCGCGACCGCGTCCGTGGCAAGACAGTAAAAGATGAAGGTGCCCCGTCGCTCCCCGCGGACCAGCCCGCGGTCACGAAGGACGCGCAAGTGGTGGGAGACTGCCGGTTGCCGCAGACCGGTGGCTTCCACAATCGTGCCTACTGGCACGCACACTGACTCCAGCGTGGCAAGTATCTGCAGCCTGACAGGGTCCGCCAGGGCCTGGGTCAGAGCCGCCAGCTTCCGGGCTTCGTCGATGCCAGGGAATGGTGACAGGCTGGGCGGGTCGTGGGTTGTGCCCGCTTCTGGAGCGGTGGTGTAGGTGCTCATACATTTATCAATACATCTAGATGGATGGATATTCCAGGTGCTGGTGAAGGCGGCTGATTCACCACGAGCGACACAGAGCGATCACAGAAAGCGGCCAAATAGCGCCAAA
The DNA here is from genome assembly GCF_020532825.1 of Arthrobacter sp. SO3. Taxonomy (GTDB): domain Bacteria; phylum Actinomycetota; class Actinomycetes; order Actinomycetales; family Micrococcaceae; genus Arthrobacter. Next base: position 6,545 of record NZ_MQTS01000050.1, on the reverse strand, counting down.
GTCCACAGCCACGATTCTCGAATGAAACCTGTTCTTGAACCCTTCGTTTGCAGGAACGTTGTGGTGCGCCCCGTTCGTGAGATTCTCCCAGTTGCGCCAAGGCAGCTGACAAGCGGCACGCTACACAATTGCCTGAATACACGCATGAATGTACTTTGGAATTATGGAAACCCTCACGCACGCCCCGGTGCTGGCACGGTTCGGCTACGCGGCCTCCGACCCGACGAGGGCCCGAATCCTTCTGGCTCTAGCTGACGCTCCGGCTTATCCCTCCGATCTCGCTGACACACTCGAAGTGTCACGACAGCGCATTTCCAATCACCTGACGTGCCTTCGCGGCTGCGGACTCGTGATGGCCGTCCCGGATGGTCGGCGGAGCCGCTACGAACTCGCCGACGCACGCCTGGGCAATGCAATCAGGGACCTTATCGGCGTCGTCCTCGCCGTGGACCCTGCCTGCTGCGCACCCGACGGGACGTGCGTGGCATGACCACTCTCCAGCTCACACCCACATCAGAACGCCGGGCTGTTCTGAGCCGTCGGATCAGGCTGTTTGCCGCCGCAACGATCTCCTACAACGTCGTTGAAGCTGCGGCGGCGCTGTGGGCCGGCGGTGTCGCGGACTCGTCGGCGCTGATCGGCTTCGGACTGGATTCCGTGATCGAGGTGGCCTCCGCTGTCGCGCTGTCCTGGCAGTTTTCCGCCAAGGATCCTGAGCGGCGCGAGCACCTGACGCTGCGGATCATCGCGATGTCCTTCTTCGCCCTTGCGGCGTTTGTCACCGTCGATGCAGTCAGGGCCTTCACCGGCGGGGGAGGGGCCCAGCACTCCACGCCGGGGATTGTGATTGCTGCTCTGAGCCTTGCGATCATGCCGGTTTTGTCCTGGGCCCAGCGCCGTGCCGGCCGGGAACTGGGATCCCACACGGCCGTTGCAGATTCGAAGCAGACGCTGCTGTGCACATACCTCTCGGCCGTCCTGTTGGTCGGACTGGTGCTCAACAGCACGCTGGGCTGGTGGTGGGCCGACGCCGGCGCCGCGTTAGTCATCGCCGCGATCGCCGTCCGCGAGGGCACTAACGCCTGGCGCGGAGACGCGTGCTGCACCGTCCCGCATGCCCCTTTACATGTCGGCGCCAATGATGACTGCGCAGATACGGACCGACGGACCAGCCCGGCCCCCGCTATCGCGGATGGCTGCTGTGAAGATTGCGGCCATGGACCCGGACAACAGTCTGTTCCCGTCTCCCTGACCCGCAGGGAAGGCTGACCCATGGATTATGAACTGCGGACCATCCCTGGCTGCCCCAACAGCGGCCCGGCACTGGAGTTGTTCCGGCAGGCGCTGGCTGCCGAAGGAGCACGAGTCCGGATCCTCCGGGTCGTGGAGATCACGTCCGACAGCGAAGCCGAGGCTCACGATTTTCACGGTTCTCCGTCATTTATCGCCGATGGCCATGACCTGTTCGCCTCGAAGGCCGCCCCGGCTGTGACCTGCCGGGTCTACCCGTCATCAACCGGTCTGGTCGGAATCCCGTCGCTGGAAGATCTGCGGACAGCTCTTCGGGGCCCATTCCTCCGCGCCCGAGTCAAGCCACTAAGCCAGTGAAATTTCCTGGACAGGTGATCGTCAATACCGTGAAGTAGTTGTGCGGGATCTGCAATTCCATAGCAGGCTCAAAGCGGCTGTTTGAGGGTCCAGATTCAGCTTTTCGAGTGGCATGGGGCGGTCCCGATTGCTTCCAGGGTGCGTCGATGAGACGTCTCACCGGACTTCGATGGCACCCATCATGCCGAGGTCCTCATGATCCAGGATGTGGCAGTGGTAAACGGAGCGTCCCCAAAAGTCTTTAGAAGCCACCCTGACTTTCACACGCCCGTTCGCGGGCACGTTCACTACGTCCTGCCAGATGGCGGGGTTCGTCCCTGGGCCGCTTTCCTCGATGATTTGCTTCGGCCAGACGTGAAGGTGAAAGGGGTGGTCCATGGAGCTGGTGTTGGTCAGCGTCCATTCCTCCACATCCCCGGCCGCTACCGTTGTGTCTGTTCATGCCTCGTCGAACTCCCTGCCGTTGATGGTGAAACGCATCATGCCCATGCCCATGCCGGCGGCCAGGACGATCTGCCGGCGGGCCGCGACGGCGGCTGACCGCAGGTCTCCCAGCCCCCGCTGGGCGGGCACGGCCGTCGGGACTGCGACCGGTTCGCCGGCTACGCGGAGGGTGGCCAGTGCGGCGCCGCCCGGCTGGTCTGCAGGATTGCGTGCTCCGGATCCCGGTCCCATCATTCCCGGCATGCTTCCCCGGTTCTGGTAGAACGCACGCAGCACGGAGTCGCCGGTTGTTGTGGTCACAAGGAGGTCTGCCCGGTTTCCGGGCGTCAGCAGAAGTTCATCCACACTCTCCGGTGTCGGGAAGCGGCCGGAGTCCATGCCGAGGAGCTGCAGCTGCTGCCTGTCGAGCCGCAGCCGGAGGTATCGGGACACGCACGTGTTGATGAGGCGCCATCGTTCGCGTTGTCCTGGGCGGGCGCTGAATTGCGGGTTGCTTTGACCGTTGACCAGGATCAGTTCACCCTCCCGGCCCATCATTCGTTCCATCTCAGAGACTTCCGGGATGTTCCCCCCGCCGTCGAGGGTGATGTCCGAAATGACCAGTACCCGGTCCGCACTTGACTCGATGGGTTCAGGGTCCTCGACGATGATTGCTCCGAAGAGCCCGGCGAATATCTGGTCGGAGACCATACCGTGGTGGTGGGGGTGGTACCAGTACACGCCCGGGGGATGATCGTCGGGAAGTCTGTATTCGTAGTCGAAAGTGCCGCCGGGGTCCACCGAGACGAAGACGTTGTCCCCGTCGCCCTCCGGGGAAACGTGGAGGCCGTGCACGTGCAGGTTGATGGTCTGGGCCAGGTTGTTGACGAGCCCGATCTTCAGGACGTCGCCGGGGCGTACGCGGAGTGTCGGACCGGGGATGCCGTCGCTGTAGCCGAGGGCTGCGGTCTGCCGGCCGGCCAGCAGTATCTGTCCGGGTGCGGCTTCGAGCCGTATCTGCAGCTGGCCGTTTGTGCTCCGTTCCTCCGAAGGCTGGGTCAGTTCGCTTCCCGTGACGGGAGCGGGCCGCGACGTCAGGATCCAGATCAGCCCGGCCCCGCCGGCCGCTGTCCCCGCTGCGCCGAGCCCGCCCAGCAGCAGCGTCTGTCGGCGGCTGATGGGCTGCACTACGGGCCCTCACCGAGCACTTTGAGCTGTTCGCGGTACTGGTCCGCGGTGAGTTCTCCTCTCGCCAAGCGCTC
>NZ_MQTS01000050.1:0-3206 GCF_020532825.1 Arthrobacter sp. SO3 | reverse complement strand
CGGCGGGCCGCCTTGCCCCGGGGGGGGCGCGGCGGCCCGTATCCATTGCGGACGCCGCCGCCAAAGACCCGGACCGCCAGCACCACCAGAAGCGCGATCCCGACGAGCAGCAGAGGAATCCAGAGCCACATCCACCACATGCCTTATCCCTAACCCCACATCTTGACTGGCGCCTTTCGTTTCAGAGTTGCTCCGAGTCTTAGCGCGGAGTCGACTGCCGGATAGAGTCCGAGGTCCCGGTCCACCCGGGCCGGTTTTCTACGCATCCGCACCGGTCAGCTGAAGGCCGGCTGATACTCAGGCCAATGCGGCCAGGAGGGAAGCGCAGGCCGCTTCACACCGGCGGCAGGCCTCGGCGCAGATCCTGCAGTGCTCGTGCATACCGGCGTGCCTGACCGGAGTGGTCTCCCGCCGCGGGCCGGTCACCCTGCCGGCCAGGGGCAGCTCAGGGCAATGCAGAGGGCGATGGCGGAGGAAACGATGGAGCCAACGGATCACGCTTCGCGCGGGTCAGGACGCAGCCGGAGGAGCGCACTGCCTCGGTCAGTGCCTCCTGGTCGGCGGTGCCGGTGACACTGAGGCGCGACGTGCCGCCAGTCTCGCAGCGGCTCCGGGCTGCATCTGATCTGTTCGTTCGTGGATCCAGCCAGCTACCTGCCGAGTGGGAGCCCGACGGATGGAGGGCTGCAGCCTCCCTGGACCCGGCAGCCAATGAAGAGACGCAGTTCCCGCCCGGGCAGGTGTTGCAGAGGCTCGAAGCTTTCCTCGGTACGCCAGTCGCGGAGTGGTCTTTTCGCGTGCTGAACGGTCGTTTATACCTCACGTTGTCTCCACCGGCGAAGCCGGGCGGAATCTTACCGCGGCGCGCCCGGCGGCGTTAGGCTGGGCTCATGAGAGTCGAACCAGCCGTGATAGAACGAACGTCCAGGATCCGTTCTCAGGATCCGGCCAGTGTCCCCCGGAAGGTTGGGGGAGAACCGGATCTGGTGGTGGTGGACACGACATGGGGAGAGCTGCAGCCGCTGCAGTGCGCGCCAGGGGTGGTCACCCTCGGCGAGCTCGAACTCTTGGAGTTGCTCGGCGGCGGCGCGGTCCTGGTCGACAGCCGCGTACCTGGTTCCAGGGCCGGGATCACGATTCCAGGCGCAGTCAACTTCCCCCATGACCGGATCCTGGAATTCAGGGATCAACTCGACCCTTCTAGGCTGAGCGTGTTCTTCTGTAACGGCCCGCAGTGCCCGCAGTCCCCGGCGGCTGTCCGGGCGCTGATGGAAACCGGGTATCCGGCCTCCGCGCTGGCGTATTATCGAGGCGGATTGCACGACTGGGTCACCCTGGCCATGCCCACGGAACGGGTCACGTGACCGCCGGTGCCTGTCACGGCGCCGGGGTTAGCGGTGACCGCGCACGGGGCGCTAACGGGGTCGACGGACCGAAATGGACCAGGACATGACGGATCAGAAACCGCCGCCGCTCCCGGTGTCTCCATCCCAGCCGGCGCCGTTGCTGGAATCGCCTCCGCGTCCGCCGCCCAGTATCCAATCGATCAGAATCCCGCCCAGAACGGCACCGCCGAGACCCCCTCCGCACCCGCGGCCACCGAACATGCCGCCGCCGTAACCGCGGTTGTCCATGCCGCCGAAATCCTGTACATCCGACCGGGCGAGCTCTGCCGCGCGGGACGCCAGAGCGCCGGCCTGCCGCGCGTAGGTCAGGGAAGATTCAGGATTCGTCTGCTGGATGGAGAGCGCGGTGTCCAGATTGCGTTGCGCTTCGGCCAGGCGTGTTCTGGCCCCCGGTCCCACACCGCCGCGCCGGGCGGCAATGTAGTCCGAGGCAACCGAGATCCGGGCCTGTGCATTCATGATGGCCTGCTGGAGAGCCTGCTCGGCGCGCCGCGCCTGATCCTGCTGGTTCCGGACCCCGGAGAGGGTCTGATCCAGGCCTTGGCGCGCCGTTTCCATGCGCTGCAGCGCGGCGATCGGGTCGATCCTTCCTGACTGTAGCTGCCGTTGCACTTGGCTCAGAACCGCCTCGGCGCCTGCGACGGGGCCGGCGAGGTCGGTGTGCTGGCCGGCCGCCATGGTGGCCTTGGCCTGGGCGAGGTCCTGGGCTGCTTCCTCCACAGAGCGGTCGAGATCAGTCCGGGCGGAGTCAAGGTCGTGCGAGACCTTGCTGATGGCGTCAACCAGCACGTTGGTCTGGTGCAGGCTTTCTTCGGCGGCGCGGACAGCGACGGCCGTGGCGCCCGGGTCAGTCTCCGTGAGCTTCTGCTGTGCCGTCTGCACGGCGGTGTCTAGAAATTTCAACCGTTCCCGGGCCTGGGCGATGTTGTCGGAGACCGGGCCGACCGCCGCATCGGAGTACCGTTCGCGAAGCCCGGTCATGGCCTGCTCCGCGTCCGCTACCTTGGCCGCTGCCTCTACGCTTCCGGCGCGGAGCAGTTCGAGTGCCCGTGGTGCGTTCTTTTCGAGTTCACGCAGGGAATCGAAGGAGGCTTTCTGTTCGGCCAGGGCCTGGTTGGCCGACTCGCAGCGACTGATGATCTCGGTGTACCAGCCCCGCTGCTGCTCCTCGGAGGCCGGGACCGCGTCGTCGAGCTGCTGTTGGAGCCTGAAGGACTCGCTCAGATTCGCCTTGGCGTCGGTGAGGGCCTTCGCGAAGGGCACAACGGAGACGTCCCCGAACTGGGCCTGCGCGAATCCTGCTTCCTGCTCGCTGGAGCGCACGGCGTCATCGGCCGCTATCAGCAGCGACACGGCCCGTTGCTTCAGCTCCGGAAGGCTCAACGCCGCTGGCTGATCGCTCCGCCCGCCGTCGCCCGGTTCTTCCGGCTGTGTCCCCGGGCCGGTAAGCAGCGCCAACCGGTCGCGGTATTCCTGCGTGCCCAGCTCGCCGCCGGCGTATCGCTGATCGAGGATCAGGCGCGCGTTGCTCCTGCCCGCGGCGGCGTTACGGTTCGGCCCCGGGGCTGATCCCCTTTCCCGTCGGTGGGTGCCACCGGAAAGTGCCCGGGCCGCGAGAGCCACCACTAGAACGGCGACCGCGACCGGGAGCAACCAGAATAACCAGGACGCGTCTATGCCGGACCCGTACCCACCCATCATGGGGTGCCTCCTTCAACCGGCCCTAACCCGGGGTTTTCATCAATGTTGGGCTGAGGGGTGTGTTTAAGAGACGAAAAGGTGCTCTGACAAGGGAAAATA
>NZ_MQTS01000005.1 GCF_020532825.1 Arthrobacter sp. SO3 | reverse complement strand
TACAACCACCGCCGACACCACGCAGCCCTCGGAGGACGAGCACCCATAAGCAGATGTAACCAACCTGCTGGCTGAGTACACCTAGCCGGACCACCGGCGCACCAACACAGCGCGGGGTCACCTGTGGCCCATCTCCAGCAGCGGGGATGGACCACAAGTGGCCCCGCCCTGGCGTTAACCCTGGTTTCGGAGTCTTCTGCGGACCTTGCCCCGCGGGACATGCCCTCCGTACGGACCCGGCATTGGACATAGTCCCCTTATGTCCAGTCCCCGGCACCAGGAATGGGCATGTCCCCCGGACAGCTGGCCGCACCCGGGCTTGGGTCACCCTGCCACCACTGGACATGCCCCCCGCGCGGAGCCGGCACTGGACATAATCCCCTTATGCCCAGTCGCCGGCACAAAGAATGGACATGTCCTCCGGAAAGGGAGGGCATGTCCACTCTTGGTGGGGCCGGCTGCGCGGGGTCCGCGCGACCCGCCTGGTGGAACTGGTGGAACTGGTGGAACTGGTGGAACTGGTGGAACTAGTGGAAGAAGTGCCGGGCGCCGGTGAAGTACATCGTGATGCCCGCGGCGTTGGCTGCGGCGATGACTTCCTCGTCCCGGACCGAGCCGCCGGGCTGGACGACGGCGCGGACGCCCGCGTCAATCAGGATCTGGAGGCCGTCGGCGAACGGGAAGAACGCGTCCGACGCCGCCACGGCACCGCGGGCCCGCTCCGGGGCTCCGGTCGCGTCGGCGTTCGAGGCGCCTCCCGCGCCGTCGACCTCGGAGTCCACGCTCACACCGAGGGAGTTGGCCCGCTCGACGGCGAGCTTGCAGGAATCGAGCCGGTTGACCTGGCCCATGCCGATGCCGACGGCGGCACCGTTGTCCGCGAGCAGGATGGCGTTGGACTTGGCGGCGCGGCAGGCGGTCCAGGCGAACGCGAGGTCGGCCAGGGTCGCGGCGTCGGCGGCGTCACCGGCGGCGAGGGTCCAGTTGGCGGGATTGTCACCCTCGGCATCGACCTTGTCCGTGGCCTGCACCAGCATGCCGCCGGAGACCTGGCGGAACTCGGTCGGGTAGCGGCCGTAGCCATCGGGCAGTGCCAGGAGCCGGATGTTCTTCTTCTTGGACAGGATCTCCACGGCCTCGTCCTCGAAGCCCGGCGCGATGACGACCTCGGTGAAGATGCCGGCAACGGTCCTGGCCATGCCGGCGGTGACGGTGCGGTTGGCAGCGATCACGCCGCCGAACGCGGAGACCGGGTCGCAGGCGTGCGCCTTGGCGTGCGCGTCGGCGATGGGGTCCGCCGCGGAGGCGGACCCCACGGCCACGCCGCAGGGGTTCGCGTGCTTGATGATCGCGACGGCGGGCCCGGCGAAGTCGAAGGCCGCGCGGAGGGCGGCGTCGGCGTCGACGAAGTTGTTGTAGCTCATGGCCTTTCCGTGCAGCTGGTCGGCCTGCGCGATGCCGGCCGGGGCCGCATGGTCCACGTACAGGGCGGCTTGCTGGTGCGGGTTTTCGCCGTAGCGGAGGACCTCGGAGCGCTCAAGCGCCAGTCCGGCATAGGCGGGCCAGTCGATCACGCCGTCGCCGTCCTCGTCGAGGAACTGGCTCGCGGTCCAGGTCGCCACGGCGGTGTCGTAGCTGGCGGTGTGCGCGAAAGCCCTGGCGGCGAGCCGGCGCCGGGTCTTCAGGTCAAAGCCGCCCGAGGCGGCGGCAGCAACAACGTCTTCGTACGAGGACGGGTCCACCACAATCGCGACGGCGGCGTGGTTCTTCGCGGCGGAGCGCACCATCGCGGGCCCACCGATGTCGATCTGCTCGACGACGTCATCCTGCGCGGCGCCGGACTTCACCGTTTCCACGAACGGGTAGAGGTTCACGACGACGAGGTCGAACGGCTCGATGTCCATCGACGCGAGCGTGTCCATGTGGGCCGGGACGCGGCGGTCGGCGAGGATGCCGCCGTGGACACGCGGGTGCAGGGTTTTGACCCGGCCGTCCAGCATTTCCGGGGAGCCGGTGACTTCTTCGACTTCCTGCACCGGGATGCCGGCGGCGGCGATCCTCTTGGCGGTGGAGCCGGTGGAGACGATCTTGACGCCGGCTTCGTGCAGGCCCCTCGCGAGTGCCTCCAGACCGGTCTTGTCGTAGACCGAAATCAGCGCCCGGCGGATGGGGACACGGTCGATGGATACACGGTCAAGCTGCGTGAAGCTCACAAAAGTCTCCGTCTTATATCGCGGCGGGGCCGCGGGTGGTGGGGATGGGGCCAGTTTATCGCGTCAGCGCGCCGGGCCTTTCCGCGCGCCGGAGTATGAAGCGCATCGTACCCGTGCGCCCGGCCACGTAGAGTTTTCCCAGGAGGCTGAGAGATGAACACGTACACCACTGTGCCCAGCGGCGAACAGGTGGTCCAGGAACTGCCATGGCGTTGGAAAGTGCAGGGCCGGATCTTCCTGATCGGCGGCCTGGGCTTTATGTTCGACGCCTGGGACGTCACGCTCAACGGCATCCTGATTCCGTTGCTGTCCAAGCACTGGTCGCTCAGCCCGGGCGACGCCGCCTGGATCGGCGCCTCGAACCTGATCGGCATGGCCCTGGGCGCCTTCGTCTGGGGCACCATCGCGGACACGATCGGGCGCAAGAAGGCCTTCACCGCCACTCTGCTGATCTTCTCGGTCTTCACCGTGCTCGGCGCGTTCTCCCCCGACTTCCTCTGGTTTGTGGCGTTCCGCTTTATGGCCGGCTTCGGCCTGGGCGGCTGCATCCCGGTGGACTACGCGCTGGTGGGCGAATTCACGCCCCGCAAGCAGCGCGGCAGGGTCCTCACCGCGATGGACGGCTGGTGGCCGATCGGGGCCGCGCTGTGCGGTTTCGTGTCCGCCGGTCTGATTGCCCTGTACGGGGACTGGCGGCTGACCATGCTGGTGATGGTGCTCCCGGCGCTGCTGGTGTTCTGGATCCGCCGCAGCGTCCCGGAATCCCCGCTGTTCCTGATCCGCAAGGGCCGCCGCGACGAGGCCGCCAAGGTGATCGACGACCTCGTCGCGGCCACCGGGGCAGAGCCCCGCGTCTACAGCCTGCCCGAGGCGCAGGAGGCCCCGCGGCTCTCCGCCGGCAGCGCCTGGACCCAGCTTCGCGCCCTGTGGCAGTACGACTGGAAGATCACGACGGCGGCCTGGTCGCTGTTCTTCAGCATCCTGCTGGTGTACTACCTGTCGCTGACCTGGATGCCGCGGATCCTGATCGGCGCCGGCTTCGAGGAGTACAAGGCCTTCCTCACCACCGCTTCCATGGCCGCCGTCGGGCTCCTGGGCGTGGTGGTGGCCGCCCTGCTGGTGGAGCGTGTGGGCCGGAAGTGGGTCCTGGCGATCACCGGCCCGCTGTCCGCGCTGACCCTGGTGATCGTGGCCATTGTGGTGGACATCCCGACGGCGGCCGTGTTCTGGCTGCTGGTCTTCGGCTTTGTGGTGCAGGTGGCCATCCCGGTGCTTTACGCGTACGTCTCCGAGCTGTATCCGACGGAGCTGCGCGGCTCGGGCTTCGGCTGGGCGTCGACGTTCTCCCGGCTCGGCGCGGGCTTCGGGCCGCTGGTCTTCGCGGCGGTCCTCTGGCCGGAACTGGGCCTCGCGACCTCGTTCGCCCTCGCCGGCGGCCTGGTGCTAATCAGCGTGCTGTGGATGGCGTTCTTCGCGCCGGAAACGAAACAGCGCCGCCTCGACTAGCCACCCCTCCGCCCCCAACCACAACAACAACCCGGATGGACGGGGTGGGTGAAGGTCCGGGGTGAGTCAGGCGGGCTTCTCCGCGGGGGCGAGGGACGCCAGCGTCGAAACCAGCAGCCGGCGCTCCACCACCTTGATCCGTTCGTGCAGGGACTCCTCGGTTTCGCCGTCGCCGACCGCCACGGCTTCCTGCGCGATGATCGGGCCGGTGTCCACGCCGGCGTCGGCCCAGTGCACCGTGCAGCCGGTGACCTTCACGCCGTAGGCCAGCGCGTCGCGGACCCCGTGGGCGCCGGGGAACGCGGGCAGCAGGGCCGGGTGGGTGTTGAGGTATTTGCCGCCGAACGCGTCGATGAAGCCGGCGCTGACGATCCGCATGAACCCTGACGAGACGACGACGTCGGGCGAGTACGCGGCCACGGCCTCGGTGAGCGCCGCGTTCCAGGCGGCCCGGTCCGGGTAGGCCTTGAAGTCCACCACGAAGGTCGGGATTCCGGCGGCGGCCGAGCGCTCCACCCCGTAGGTTCCGGGCCGGTCGGCGCCGACGGCGGCGATCTCGACGTCGAGCCTGCCCGCTTGCACGGCGTCGATGACGGCCTGGAGGTTGGAGCCGGTGCCGGAGACGAGGACTACGATGCGCATTGTCCTAGCTTATGGGGCCGCTCGCGTAGGCTGGAAACCATGAATCCCCCGAACGACTCCGCCGGCAGCCCGGGCGGACAGCACCCGCTCAGCGACGCGGCCAAGGCCTCGCAGGCGAAAACCCACAATCTGTTCCGCAGCTTCGTCGTGGCGGTGTTGGGCTCGTTCTTCGTCTACCAGCTGGACATCAGCTACCTCTGGCTCAGTGCGCTCCTGACGGCGATCGCCATCGTGCTGGGCATTATGGTGCTCATCCGGTACGCCAAGCTCAAGGAATCCAAGTTCGTGCTGTTCGGGACGATTTCCGGGCTGGTGGTGGTGGCCGTGCAGGTGCTGCTGCTCGTGTCCTCGGCGCTGTTCTTCAACCAGGTCCGGGACTACCAGCAGTGCAGCCGCCAGGCCCTGACCGAGCAGGCCGCCTCCATGTGCCGAACCCAGCTGCAGAAATCGATGCCCGTGCAGCTGCGCTAAGCAGCCTGCCGCATCACAGGGACGCCGGCTCGAGGTCCGCTTCGCGCAGCTTCTGCTGGCGTTCCAGCCACGGCCCGGCGGTGTAACCGATCACGACGCCGATGCCCGCCTCCGCAGCCACGAACAGTGCCGTCCGGAGCGGGTCGGGTCCAATCTCCGTGAGCCGCCCGATGCCGGCGGATCCCCCGGCCATCCAGGCCAGGGCCGCCGCGAGCAGCCCGGCGACACTGCCGATTATGACGCCGAGCGCCAGCGTGGAGACCGTGGCGGTGAGCCAGCGGGCGTGGATCTTGATCGAGAACCATTCGTCGAAGTGGTTTTCGCCCTCGCGCAGGAACCACCAGCCGGCCAGGGTTCCGGCGAGGACGGGCACCACCAGCGCGGCCACCCCGTAGTCCAGGGACCCGGCCGGCAGTGCCGCGAACACCGGGATCGAGGGCAGCGGCCCGACGGCGGTGCCGAGCGCCCCGGCCTGGGAGCCGATGCCGAGGGCGAAGCCCGCACCGGAGGTCCAGGAAAGGGCAAACACTGCCAGGTTGGGCAGGAAGCCGAGCTGCGCGATGGTGAGCACGGCACCCCCCAGGGCCCCGGCGTCGAGCGCTTCATAGACGGCGATCACGAGGTTCCAGTGGATGAACAAGGTGGCGGCGAGGAGCACGCAAGACATTGCCAGGCCGGCCATCAGCGCCACGAAGCCGGCTTTGATGGCGGACCCCAGGTAGGAGCCGGCCCAGCGCGAATGCTGGCTGGTGCGGGAGAGCCAGTCGACGGCGTCGACGCCGATCAGCCGGCTCCAGGAGCCGGCCTCGCGGCGGGCGCCGATCACCATGCCGAGCCCGAACGGGACCAGCGGGATGAGGGCGGCGGACCAGAGGCCCACGCCGACGTCGCCCGTGCGGCAGATGAAGCCGGTGGCCAGACCGAAGCCGGCGTACATCAGCCACGAGCCGAGCAGCGCCTGCCACAGCTGGTCCGTGTAGGAGGCCCGGGCCAGCCGCCGGCCGGCGCGCCAGGCGAGCAGGAACGGGATCAGCGTCAGTCCGAGCGGGGTGAGGGACAGGACGCCGGACTGCGGCTGGGCCGCGGCGGCGCCAGCCGTGTCCAGCAGCAGTGGAACGCCGTGGATCAGCAGCCAGGCCTGGCCGGCGAGGCGGGCGAGCGCGTCGGGTGCGCCGTTCAGGAATCCGGCGGTGGCCCACACGGCGAGAATCGGGGCGGCCACCACCAGGGCGGAGATTATGGCCGCCTGCGCGGACTCAAGGGCTCCCTGCAGCCACAAGGGCATCGGAAGTCCACGTTCCCCGGTCTGATCAGCGCGCAGTTTCATCGTGTTCCATGGTGCCATGTGACGGCGTTCCGGCCCGTTCCGACAGGCTCAACCGGCGGATTTTGCAAGGATTTTGCCCGGGCCGGGGGTTTTGGGGGTGCATTCAACTGCCCGCCCTGCCGGCGCTTTTTTCCCTACTCCGCCGTAAAATTGGAGTGTCCGCAATCAGTGGTTGGAGGCAGAAAATGACTACCGCATCTCCACATGCACACGGCGTTCACTTCGGACGGACAGATGTCCAGAACGTCGGCATGGGTGTTGGTATCGTCCTTATAGTCGTGGGAGTCCTGGGGTTCATCCCCGGCATCACCACGCAGTACAGCTCATTGGCGTTCTTCGGGCCCGGTTCCATGGCCTTGTTCCTTGGCCTGTTCCAGCTATCGATGCTGCTGAACATCGTTCAGCTCGCGATCGGCGCCACCGGTCTGGCCATGTCCCGGAACAACCCCATGGGTGCCCGGAACTTCCTTATGGGCTTTGGCCTGCTGTACATCGTCCTTAGCGTCTACGGGCTCATTGTTGGGGTGGGGTCGGCGGCCAATTTCCTGTCGCTGAACGCCGCAGATGTTTGGGCCTTTATGATCATGGGCCTTGGAATGGTAGGCGCCGGTTGGCTGATGTCGAGGCATCTGGCCGAGGACGCAAAGACCCGGTAGATCAAACAACCGGGAAAAAGGGAGCCGCGAATGAGTAACGTTTCATAGCATTCTGAAAATTCGTACTACCTGCTGGTGCAGCCGCCCCGCGGAAACGCAGTGGCTGCACCAGCTTCTTTGTGTCCGGCGGGGCTTGGTGGTGGCTCGGGCGGGCGCGGTGGGGCGCGGGTGCGGGCTCGCGGGCGGGCTCGGTGGG
>NZ_MQTS01000049.1 GCF_020532825.1 Arthrobacter sp. SO3 | reverse complement strand
GTTTGGGGGCGGGCTGCGGGCGGGGCGACGGCGGCGGCGTCTCGGCGGCCGCCCCGCGAGCAGCGGCCCGGCTCCTGGGCCTACTTCACCGCGATGAGCTCGATGAGTTTAATGTCGGGGTCCTTGGCCAGCATCGCCGGGCCGTGCTGGCCAAGGGCCGCGGGGATGGCTCCGTCGAGGTGGGCCTGCCGGTCCGCCTCGGTGTCAAAGGTGTCAAAGATGCCGAACGTGTTCTCATTGACCCGGAAGGCGTACCAGGTCCGGGTGCCGGGCTCGGTCAGAACGATGTCGCGGCCGCCGTTGAGGAAGTCCCAGACATCCTGCTCCTTCCCGGGCTTGGCTTCGACCAGTGCCAGCACTCCGTATTTTGGCGCCACGGCTGTCTCCTCAGAATTGGGCGGGGTCGGCCGCATGCCGGCCTATAGCCGCGAGTGTAGGCCCGTCCCGGGGTCCGGACAAGGCGTCGCGAGGAGGAGCCCGCGCCCAGCAATCAGGCGTTCCAGATAGCGGCGCAGGATGACCCGCTCGACAAGCCAGCCCAGCGCTCCAAAGGGTGCCGAGAATTCAATCCGGTCCGTCATGACCGCCCCGGCGTCGGTGGCCGCGAACTCGCCAGGCACCAACAACGCGGGGTCATTTACGGCCCATAAACCCGGGGTTTATGGGCCGTAAATGACCCCGCGTTGCTTGTGGATTGCCCGCGTTGTTTGTGCGTGGAGGGTGGGGGTTAGCGGGTGCTGCCGGCGAGGAGGCCACGACGGCGGAGGAGGCGCTTTTCGATCGGGCCGAACACCAGCAGTTCGATCAGGATGCCGACGGCGAGGATCAGCAGGATCGCGGACATGACGATGGTCATGTCAGACAGGTCGCGGCCCTGGTTCAGCATGGAGCCGAGGCCGAAGCCGATGGTGCCGCCGACGGCGATGATTTCCGCAGCCATCAGCGAGCGCCAGGAGAAGGCCCAGCCCTGTTTGAGGCCGCTCAGGTAACCGGGCAGGGCGGCCGGGAGGATGATCTGGAGCGCGAGCTGGACCCGGGAGGCGCCCAGGACTTTCCCGACGCTGCGGTACTGCGGCGGGATCTGGTCCACGCCGGAGATCAGCCCGTTGATGATCGAAGGGATGGCGCCCATAAACACCACGAAGTACACGGTGGCGTCGGTGAGGCCGAACCAAATGATGGCGGCGGGTACCCACGCCACGGACGGAAGCACCTGCAGCCCGGAGATGAGCGGCCCGAAGGCGCGGCGCAGCGGGGCGACCTGGGCCAGCACGAGTCCGATCGGGGTGGCGATGGCCACGCTGATCAGGAATCCCACGAGCCCGCGCTGCAGCGAGGTCCAGACCGCTTCCTGCAGTTTGCCCTCGGCCCAGAGATGGCCGAACTGGGCCGCCACGTCCAGCGGGCCCGGCACCAGGTCCTGCCGTTTGAAGCCCATCGACACGTAGAGCTGCCAGATGACCACGAGGACCGCGATGGCGCCGACCGGCAGCAGGATCCGGCTCCAGTCGATCCGGGCCTTGCGCACGGCGTCGGACTGCAGCGAGTCCAGCCCGGCCTCGAGCTCGCGGAGGTCGGCCGAGCCGGTGGAGGACCGGGTCAGGGCCGCGGTGATGTGCCGGGTCTCGCCGGGCTCAACAAGCGAGGTTTGTTTACTTGGCATGGCGGCGGATCTCCTCGCGTAGCCGGGCGGTGATTTCGCCGGTGAGCTGGCCGGCCAGTCCGGCGTCGGTGCGGTGCTCTTCGCTGACGTGCCATTCCCGCACCACGCGGCCGGGCCGTGAGGAGAGCAGCAGCACGCGCTGGCCCAGCCGGACGGCTTCGCGGACGTTGTGCGTGACAAAAACGATGGTGCGGCCGGTTTCCTTCCAGATCCGCTCCAGCTCGTCGTGCAGCAGGTCGCGGGTGATCGCGTCGAGGGCGGCGAACGGCTCGTCCATCAGCAGCAGCTGCCGGTCCTGGGCGAGCGAGCGGGCCAGGGCCACACGCTGGCGCATCCCGCCGGAGAGCTCGTGCGGGCGCTTGTCCCCCGCGCCGCCCAGATGCACGAGGTCCAGCAGCTCGTTGGCCTTCACCCGCCGCCCGGCCTTGCCCACCCCGCGCAGCTTCAGCGCCAGCTCGATGTTCTCCCGGGCGTTCAGCCAGGGGAACAGCGCCGCGTCCTGGAACATAAAGGCGGCGCCGTCGCTCGGCACCTCGAGGGCGCCCGACGTCGGGGCCTCCAGTCCCGCCATGATGTTCAGCAGAGTCGACTTGCCGCAGCCGGAGGCACCGAGCAGGGCGACGAACTCGCCCTGCCCGATGCTGGCGTTGACGTCGTCCAGCACCGGGGCGCCGTCGCCGAAGCGCTTGCCCAGGTTTTCCAGTACGACTGGCATGGTCATGTCCTAACTAAGGTTGGCGGAACGGGCGGCGGGAACTGGCTAGTTCTTGCCCAGTCCCTGCGCGGAGACCTTCTTCCCGGTGGCGCCCTCGCCGAGGACGCTGTTCAGGGCCGTGAGGTCGAAGATGCCGGTGATGTCGGCCTGGGTGGTGGTCCCGGCGTCGACACCGTCCTGGAGGAGCTTCTTGTACGTTCCGGCGAGCGGGTCGACGGTGAAGACGATGTTCTTGAGCGACCGGTCGATCACGTCGGCGGCCAGGGCGGCGCCGGCGGATTCCTTGAGGGCGGCGTTGAGGACCGTGGACTTCTCCGCGGCCGGTGCGGCGTTGAGCCAGTTCACGGATTCGACGTGGCCCTTCAGCAGCGCCTTGACCGTGGCGGGGTGCTCGGCGGCGAACTTCTTGTTGACGATCAGGACGGTGGTGATGAACTCGCCCTTCTCCCACAGGTCCTTTTCGTCGACGAGGACCTTCGCGCCGGCCTGGAGCACCAGACGGGACGCCCAGGGCTCCGGGAGCCACGCGCCGTCGAGCTTGCCGTCCTGGAACAGTTTCAGGGTCTGGGCGTTCTCGGTGGGGTTGATGGCGACGTCGCCGCTGCCGTCGGTGTTGGTCTTGTAGCCCTCCTGGCCGAGCCAGGCGCGGAGTGCCACGTCCTGCGTCCCGCCGAGCTGCGGGGTCGCGAGCTTCCTGCCCTTGAGGTCCGCAGGCGAGGCGATCTCGGGTTTGACCACCAGCTGGGCTCCGCCGGAAGCTGCGCCGGCGATGATGCTGATCGATTCGCCCTTGCTCTTGACGTAGGAGTTGATGGCCGGGTTGGGGCCGATATAGGTGGCGTCGATGGCGCCGGCGTTGAGTGCCTCGATCGCGGCGGGGCCGGCGTTGAAGACCTGGGTGCTGAGCTTGGTCTCGCCGAGGCTCTTCGCGATCAGGCCCTGGCTGACCCCGACGAGGGCCGGGGCGTGCGTGATGTTGCCGAAGTAGCCGAGTTTGAGTTCGGCGGCGGGGGTGTCGGCAACCGCAGCGGCGGGCGTGGCGTCATTGGTGCGGGACACCGTGGACGCGACGGCGGCGCCGGCGCCGATCAGCAGGACCAGGCCGGCCGCCAGGGTGATCTCCAGGGTGCGCTTGCGCCTGGGCCTGGCGGATTTGCCGGCGACGATCCGGGTGGTGCCGGGTGTATGGCCGGTTGTCTGGCCGGGGGTCTGGCCGGGGGCGGCGTTGTTCGAGGGCGATGACATGCGGGAAGTCCTGTTCGTGGGGGTG
>NZ_MQTS01000048.1 GCF_020532825.1 Arthrobacter sp. SO3 | reverse complement strand
TGTCGCTTGACAGCGTAGTTGGCGAATTGCCAAACGATCTGGCGAATCTTGTCAGCTATCTGGCGAGTCATCCTTGGATTGGCGGTCGCATCTGACATAGTCGGACGCATGTTTCGTCATCGTTCTGGTTTCTGGCGGGTGATGACGTGATGGTAAAAGCGTCTTCCGCCGCCAAGTTGCTGCCGCGGACGAGTTCCGGGCTGGACATGGTCCAGTGGCGGGTTGGTGGATCGGTTGTGACTCAGGATGCCGGTCGGAAGTTGCTTGAGCTGCCGATTGTTGAAGGCGAACCTGTTCGTCTCGGCAGTCAGTGGCAGAATCGCCCCAATCAGCATGGGGTCTACTTCTGGCAACGTACGGGCCGGCATATCTGGTATGAGAGCTCCCTTGAGGCGTCTTGCCTGGTCGTGCTGGATCAAGGCGGAGAGGTCGACCGGATCCTCGCCCAGCCGTTCCGGGTGCTTTTCCGGCGTGCCTCGAAGGTTGTTCGTCATGATCCGGACTTCTTCGCTGTTCTCGGTAACGGGGATCAAGTGGTCTATGACGTGAAGCCGGCCAGGCGGATGACCGAGGCGGTCCGTGATCAGTTCGAGGAGACGGCGCGTGTTTGCGAGATGGCCGGTTGGCGTCACGTGGTCCTCCACGAGCCGGATCGGATCCTGGCCGCCAATCTTGCCTTCCTGCGGAATGCGCGGCATTCACGCGCTCATCCCGACCCTGTGATGTCCGAGCAGATCGGCAATGTCTTCTCCGGCGGACGAACCCTCGGCGAGGGCCGGGAGATGGTGAACCGGCGGTTTCCGGCATTGGCGATGCCTTTCATCAAGCACTTGATCTGGCACCGGCGGCTGTCTGTTGATCCGACCGAGCGTCTGGACTTCGACACCGTCGCGACGACAGTTCCCCAACCCGAGGAGAATCGATGCTGCGCCTGAACCTGGGCGACCTGTTGACGTGGCAGGACGAGGAATACCTCGTCATCGCGGCCCGGCCTCGGGCGGCGATGCTGCGCCGCCTTGCCGATAACGACACCGTATGGGTGGACGTAGCCTCCCTTGCCGACGAAATCATCGTGGCTGACCGACCTGAGCCCGTTGACCACACGGCGGACCTTTCGTTGACCGCCACGGTCAGCAAGGCCGATTTGGAAACCGCCCGCTGGTGGGTCGAACACCTCAACGAAGTCACGTTCGGTGTCCCGGACCCCGATGCACCGGGCGCAGTCCCCCGTCCCGGCTACGGACCTGGCACTTCCAAACAAAGCCGCGAAGCCCTGAAGGTCAGCGAGCTGTCTGCCGCCGGCTATCAGGCATCCGTGCGTAGTCTTCAGCGGAAACAGCAGCAATATGAGAGGCATGGTGTCCACGGACTCATCGACCGCCGGACCCTCACCGGGGGCAATGGGACTCCGCGGGTTGAGGACCGGATTCTTGAGGCAGTCCTCGCAGTGCTCACGGCAACCAGGAACGACTCGACCGTCTCGGTGACCACGCTGATCGACAAGACCCGTGTACACCTCGCGCAGCGCTACCGCGGCGAGGAGGTCGTACTTCCGTCGGACCGGACGATGCGGCGGGTCTTCGCAGCCTACGACCGCCGGGGCCTGGCCACGGGCAAGGCGACCACCCGTCGAAGTGAAGCCAACCGGCACGACCGGGGACCCAGGCCTATCGCGGCGACAACTCCGGGACAGTACGTTGAGATTGATTCGACCCCGATCAATGTCATGGCGCTGCTCCCTGACGGCACCCCCGGCAGGGTGCACCTGACGGTGGCGATAGACGTGGCCACCAGATCGATCCTGGCCTTCGACATCGTCCCCTTCGGTGCATCCGGAGTTGAGCACGCAGACCTTCTCGGACGGATGCTCCGTCCGCGCGCCTCCAGGGCGGGTGCACCCGAAGACATGCGCCTGGACCGGGCCCGGGACCTCCCGTCGGCTGCAATGGTGGCCGCCGACGCACGACAGATCGGCGCTGTCGCTGTGCCATATATTGTCCCGGAGACGATCACGACCGACCGCGGCAAGGACTACCTGTCCGAGACTTTCATCTCGGCATGCCGCCACTTCGGGATCAGCGTCATCCCCTCCCCTCCGCACTCCCCCACTTACAAGGGCCACATCGAACGGCTGATGGGCACGATTGAGACATCCTGGATGCAAAAGCTTCCCGGTTACGTGGGCAACAGCGTCTCCAACCGGGGCCGGGTGATCGATCACGCCAGCCTGCTCACGATCCGTGAACTGCGCGAGTCTTTCGAAGAATGGTGGGTGCGCGTCTACCAAAGGACCCCACACAGTGAGCTGCGCGACCGTGACCTGCCGGCTCGCTGCTACAGCCCCAACCAGATGTACTCCGCGCTCTTCGACGCCGGAGCAGGCATACCGGTGCCGATTGACCAGGCCACCTTCATCAGCCTCATGCGACCTTACGCCCGCACCATCCAGAATGACGGCATTCACATCGATAACCTCACCTACTGGCACGACGCGCTGATCGGGCTCCGCAAACTCACCCCGCCCACCAAGGACGGCAAATGGGTCATCCGCAAAGACCCCTACGATCCGGACCGCGTCTGGGTCCAACACCCGGAAAACGGCGAGTGGCTGGAGTGCGTTTCTGAGTCCTACCGGCGCGACATCTATCCCTTCGCCTCCGCACTGCGGCTCCTGCGCAACACGCCCCAAGCGCAGGCCGCCCTCGCAGGCGAATGGTCAGCTGAACAACTTGCCCGCACCGCTGACGCGGCCCGGGCAGGACGCAGGAAGAAGACGAAGAAGGCCGAGAAAGCACGCGCGGTCCTCGCACGCCGGGAAGCGGACACCGAACCACGCCCCTCCCGGATCAGCGCCCCCGAACCGGCCGCATCCGAGACCTCCGAACACGCCAGTGACGACTTCGCCGTCGTCCGCGCCACCGACAGGTTTTGGAATGACTGAACCCTCAACCGCCCAGATCACGCCGGCAATCAAGAACACCCTGATCGGGATGCGACGCCAAATCGACCGTGTCGTCGCAGAACCCGGCAAGCTCACCCGGGCCGTCTACGAAACGCTCACAACCGCCGGGCAGCTTGCCCACGATGAGAGCCGCGTCCGGTGGTTCGGCTCGGGATTCACCCTTCGTAGCGAGGCGACCACAGAGCTGCTGCGCAGCGTCCGAGGCTACCTCGCGATGCGCGACATGGACGCCGTCGGCAGCCAAGGCGTGTGCGTCCTCACCGGACCGGCCAACGTCGGAAAGTCCACCACCCTGCTGCAGCTGGCCAAGGAAGTCGAGGCCCGCACCGAACGGCGCCACCCCGGCTTCCGCGACGACGGACGTGTTCCCGTGGTCTCCATCGAGATGCTGCCCGGAGCTACCCCCAAAGGGGTCGCAACCTCGATCCTGGACTTCTTTGGCGTGCCCCACCGCCAGCGCGACGCCCACCAGGTCCTGATCCGGCAGGCCGCCGAAGTCATGGCCCTCCGCAGGACCTCGCTGCTCATTGTCGACGAATTCCATGCCGTCCAGCTCGATGGCCGCCGCGGCGACGACGCCATCAACACGGTCAAGGCCATCATCAACAACACCGGCGTCGTGACCGTTCTGGCAGGCATCGACCTCGACCTGCAGTTGGGCAGCCACGCCGCAGAGCAGCTCATGGCCCGCGGTGAAACCCACCGGCACGCACCCTTCGACTACGCCTCCGAGTCCTCCCGGCAATCATGGACACGACTCGTTGACGCCTTTGCCAAGCAGATGTACCTCATCGACGGACCCCCGGATCTGAGCCCGTACGCTGACGCGCTCCATTCACTCACCGAGGGCCGCATCGGCGCACTGCGCCGCATTCTCGGATTCGCACTGCTGACCATGCTCGAAGAAAAGCCCTCTCCCGCCGATCCTGAAACACTGCTTGAGGAGCACATGGGCGCAGGATCCCGGCGGCTCGTGGCCGCGCAGAAGCCCAGGAAGCGGAAGGCCGCATGAACCGTGCCGGGACAGTGCCCGGGCAACTCCACCCACAGGTGGTGCAGCCGCGGCCCCACCAGTTCGAGAACCCCGACTCCTATCTTGCCCGGCTGTGTGCAGCCAATCTCATCGACGGCGACTACATCCGTCGGCTGATCCAGAACCGTCGAGTCCGCACAGGCCGCCCTGACGAGCTTGCCCACGTCATCAGTGAGCTCGGCGGCCCCGACGTCGGACACTTCCACGGCGAGTACGCCCGCGCCGTCGCCCAGCCTGCCCCGCGGCTGAAGGACGCCTTCCTGACCCGCCAGCAGAAGCGAGCCGCCTGCTCGCGCTGCGTCGGCGGCGATCACGTCGACACCTACGACCACCGCCGCTTCATGATCTGCCTCAAGCACAACCGCTGGATCGGCCAACACGCCACCGAGCAGCGGCAGATCATCGACTACGAACTGCGCACCGTTGAACGACGTTTCCGCCGCATCGCGGCCACCGGTCTCGTCCCGGTTGGAGCCCACGACGCCATCATCGCCGCCATCGACCGCCACGCGCCCGTACTCAAGGACCACCTCTGGCTCGGCCACCGCCCACATGCCCACCCCGGCATCGACCGCTACCCCGCCCGGGTCCGCATCCTCAAAACCATCGCCGACTACCTCGCCACACACTGGCCCCTCGAGCGCGAGATCAGCACCTGGCACCGCCGTCCCGAACAAGCCCGCCTCTACGCCCACCTTCGCCCGGGCCTGGCATGGCTCGGCGCCCCGGCCCAGACATGGAAACTCATCGACGAACTCGTCGATGTGGTGATCGGCGTCCTTACCAACCGCACCGACAGTTTCCTCTTATCTCCCACGCGCTCCTGACCTGCAAGGACCAGCAGCCGCCAGCTCCAACCGCGCGCGGTTCCTCAAGGCAGTCATCGCGGCCGAAGCACTCAACTGCTACGCCGCACCCCGGCGAAAGGGGCCGAATTGCCGCCGTAAATCCCACTTCTCGCCAAGATGGCTGTCAACTCAGCTGACCCACCTCCGCGTGGCCCACCCTGCCCTGACCACAAATCTGCCTTGTCAATTTCGCCAACTACATTGGCAAGCCACA
>NZ_MQTS01000047.1:17994-42045 GCF_020532825.1 Arthrobacter sp. SO3 | reverse complement strand
CCCAAGACCGACGGCTACCGCCCCAACATCAACGTCGGCGCCGTGGCGCAGAATGCCGCCGGTGTGGCGGGATTCACACCGGCTGCCCCGGATACCGGCGACACATTCCGCGCAAATTACGCCCGGTGGGAATCCGGCACGGGCAGCGGCGTCCCGACCTGGGAGGTCGGCTACCTCACGCCCAAGGAATCCTTCATCGCCCTGGTGCAGACACGGCAGTCCAATCCCACCTGGCTGCTGCAACAGGTGAAGAGCGCGCCGGTCACCGGCACCCGCAGCGCCGGCGGGCGTGAATGGGAACTCCGCGACACGGGCAAGGGGGAGAAGAGCATGGTGCTTCTCGACGCCGGCGGCTCCACCGTCATCCTCACCGGGCCCGCCCAGCTGGACGAGTTCACGGCGCTGGCAGCCGCCGTCGTCAAGGATCTCGAGAGCGGATCCCGCACGGCCGGCAGCGCGTCACCGGGGAGCACCCCGGGAGCAACAGTTTCGCCCTCCCCCACCCCTTCACCGTAAAGTAAAGGCCGTGGCCACTTATCTCACTCCCGCCCTTGCCTGGCGCCGTCTCCGCGAGGGCAACGAACGCTTCGTCTCCGGCAAGTCGTCCCATCCCAACCAGGACGCGTCCCGGCGCTCCTCCCTGGTGGAGAACCAGCACCCGTTCGCGGTGATCTTCGGCTGCTCCGACTCACGGCTGGCCGCCGAAATCATCTTCGACCTGGGCCTGGGCGACGCCTTCGTGGTCCGCACCGCCGGCCATGTGATCGACGACGCCGTGCTCGGCTCGCTCGAATACAGCGTCAGCGTTCTCTCAGTGCCGCTGATCGTCGTCCTGGGACACGACAGCTGCGGGGCGGTCACGGCCACCAAGAACGCGATGGAGACCGGCCAGATGCCCGTGGGCTTTATGCGCAGCCTCGTGGAACGCATCACACCCTCGGTGCTGACCTCGCTGCGCAACAACCAGCACGAGGTCAACGAGATGGTGGTCGAAAACGTCAAACAGACCTCGCAGCGGCTCGTGGACAGCTCGCGGGTGATTTCCGAGGCTGTCGGGAGCGGACGTGCAGCAGTGATCGGGCTCGCCTACAGCCTGGCCGATGGCCGGGCGGACCTCGTTTCCGGAATCGGCGAGCTCTAGGTTCACGCAGCGGCCAAGTAGCAAGCCCTTCACGGTTTTCGATGCAACGGCTCCGCCCAATAAGCTAGCCCCATGACTTCCACAGAAGAGTTGAACACCGAAGAGTTCCGCATTGAACACGACACGATGGGCGAAGTCCGCGTCCCCGTGAACGCCCTGTACCGTGCCCAGACACAGCGTGCGGTCGAAAACTTCCCCATTTCAGGAAAAACCCTGGAGCGCACGCACATCGAGGCCCTCGCCCGGGTCAAGAAGGCCGCGGCCCAGGCGAACGCAGAACTGGGAGTGCTCGACGGCGAGCTCGCCCAGGCAATTGCTGATGCCGCCGACGAGGTTGCCACCGGAAAGTACGACGGCGACTTCCCGATCGACGTCTTCCAGACCGGCTCGGGCACGTCCTCCAACATGAACACCAACGAGGTCATCGCCGAGCTCGCCTCCCGCGCCCTCAAAGCCGCCGGCAGCGACAAGGTGGTCCACCCGAACGACCACGTCAACGCCTCGCAGTCCTCCAACGACGTCTTCCCGACCTCGGTCCACGTGGCCGCCACCTCCGCCCTGATCAACGACCTGATCCCGGCGCTGGGCTACCTTGCCGACTCGCTGGAGCGCAAGGCCGTCGAGTTCAAGGACGTCGTCAAGTCCGGCCGCACCCACCTGATGGACGCCACCCCGGTGACCCTGGGACAGGAATTCGGAGGTTACGCCGCCCAGGTCCGCTACGGCGTCGAGCGCATCAACGCCTCGCTCCCCCGCGTCGCCGAAGTTCCGCTCGGCGGCACCGCCGTCGGCACCGGCATCAACACCCCCGCCGGTTTCCCGGAGCGTGTTATCGAACTGCTCGCTTCCGACACCGGGCTGCCGCTGACCGAGGCCCGCGACCACTTCGAGGCCCAGGCCAACCGAGACGGCCTGATCGAAGCCTCGAGCCAGCTGCGCAACATCGCAATCTCCTTAATGAAGATCAACAACGACCTGCGCTGGATGGGTTCCGGCCCCAACACCGGCCTCGGTGAAATCGCTATCCCGGACCTGCAGCCTGGCTCCTCGATCATGCCGGGCAAGGTCAACCCGGTCATCTGCGAGGCCTCGATCATGGTCTGCGCACAGGTCATCGGCAACGACACCACCATCGCCTGGTCCGGCACCAACGGCGCGTTCGAGCTCAATGTCGGCATCCCCGTGATGGCCGCCAACCTGCTCGAATCCGTGCGGCTGCTGGCCAACACCAGCCGCGTCATGGCGGACAAGATGATCGACGGCATCACCGCCAACGTCGAGCGGGCCCGCTTCCTCGCCGAGGCTTCACCGTCGATCGTCACGCCGCTGAACAAGTTCATCGGTTACGAGAACGCCGCGAAGATCGCCAAGAAGGCCGTCGCAGAGGGCCTGACCATCCGCGAAACCGTCGTCGCCATGGGCTTCCTGGATCGCGGCGAATTGACCGAGGAGCAGCTGGACACCGCCCTGGACGTTATGTCCATGACCCGTCCGCCGCACAAGGCCTAACACCCACCCGCCGCCGCGCCCTTCCGGCGCGTGGCGTCCGACGGCGGCCGGCACCTTTCCAGCGAAAGGCGCCGGCCGCCGTTTTGCCTGCTGCCTGCGCAGGCCTAGAGTGGCGCCTCTCCCCCGGCGGCCCGCCGCTCCTCGACGGTGTAGGCCGCAGCAGCAGCGGCATCCGCCATGCTGGCACCGGCCAGGCGGGCCTCCCGCAGCCTGCGGGTCTTGGCCGACTGCCCGGAGAAGGCTGCGTCCACATTGCCGGCCGCATACGTCAGCGCGTCCTCGGCCCGGATGCCCAGCCCGTGCGCCGTCAGCACGGCATCCTGGTTGGCGCCCAGATACGTGAACTGCCAGCCCCACTGGCTCTGCTGCCGCTCGACGAGGGCCTTCACCATCGGGCCGGTCGCCTCCCGTGAGGCGTTCTCGTGGCCATCGGTCAGGACTGCCACCAGCACCGTCCCCGGGCGCTTGTCCTCGGGCAGGGCCGCCAGTTCCTCGCCGGCCTCTCCGATCAGCCGGATCATGGCGTCGTGCAGCGCCGTGGAGCCGCGGGGCTGCAGGTCCAGGGGAGGCACATCCTGGATGTCCACCGCGGCGTAGACCCGTTCGTAGCTGTCGTCGAACTGGGCCAGGGAGAGCAGGCAGCGTCCAGCCACGGACCGCTGCTCACGCACGAAGGACGCGAACCCGCCCA
This sequence comes from Arthrobacter sp. SO3, assembly GCF_020532825.1. Taxonomy (GTDB): domain Bacteria; phylum Actinomycetota; class Actinomycetes; order Actinomycetales; family Micrococcaceae; genus Arthrobacter. The sequence continues at coordinate 38,704 of NZ_MQTS01000047.1, read as the reverse complement.
CTGTGTCGTCGGCAATGGCACTCATGGACCCCGACCGGTCCAGGAGGACGTAAACCTGTGTCAATGCAGCATCTGTCATGCTTCCCCATTTCCGGTCCGGGCGCACCAGGACCAACTTTCCCCAGCGGCTGGCTGGACATCATCAGGCTAGGGCGGGGCCCCGACATAAAAGTGAACGGCCAAATCCACGCCGCGGTTTTGCACTTATTGTCTACAAGTGCAAATATTTACTTTGTGAATGAAAGTGCAAATATTGAAGGCGGACTCCGCGAGCGCAAGCGCGCCGCGACGCGGGCGGCGATCACCGCCGCCGCGCGTTCCCTGACCGCGGAGCGAGGCCTCAACGGCTACACAGTAGAGGAGGTCTGCGAACGGACGGGAATCTCCCGCCGGACCTTCTTCAACTACTTCCCGACCAAGGAAGACGCCATCATCGGGCACGTCGACGACGACTTCCCGGCCGCCGTGGTCAGCCGCTTCGTCGAGGGCGGGGCCGGCTCTCCGGCCGGCGAGATCTCCCCCACCCTGCTGTCGGACCTTGTGCAGCTCTCCCTTGACCTGTCGGAACAGATGAACGCAAGCGAGGCGGAAACCCGCCAGCTGATCGCCGTCATCCAGAAGGAACCCCAGCTCATGCTGCGCTTCATCGGAGCCTCGGAACAGCGTGAAACAGAATTCGCGCGGATGCTCGCGGCCCGCGAAAACGTACCCCCGGACCATCCGGTGGTCCGCATGGCGGTGCTGCTCCTGGGCAGCATCGCCCGGAAGACGAGCGCAGCCTACTTCTCCGAGAGCAACACCCGTCGATACCGGGACATGCTGCTTGAAAACATTGCAGCGGCCCGCACCCTTTTTTCCCAGCCACTGGACATCGCTCCGTCCGCCTCCACCGAAGGACCCCAATGAGTTCCGCCGTCAGCACCGCACCGGCAGCCGAGCCGCTGCTCCTGACCCAGAAACGTATCTGGATCATTTTCTCCGCTTTGATCGCCGGGATGTTGCTCTCGAGCCTGGACCAGACGATTGTCTCCACTGCCATGCCCACCATCGTCGGCAAGCTCGGAGGCGTGGAACACCAGGCCTGGATCACCACCGCCTACCTGCTGGCAACCACCATTGTCATGCCGATCTACGGCAAGTTCGGCGACATCCTGGGCCGGCGCAACCTGTTCCTGGTGGCCATCGCCCTGTTCACCCTGGCCTCCGTCGGCTGCGCCTTCGCCACGGATTTCTGGGGCTTCGTGATTTTCCGCGCCGTCCAGGGCCTGGGCGGCGGCGGGCTCATGATCCTCTCGCAGGCCATCATCGCGGACATCGTCCCGGCGAAGGACCGCGGCAAGTACATGGGCCCGCTGGGCGCAATCTTCGGCCTGTCCGCCGTGGCCGGCCCGCTCCTGGGCGGCTACTTCGTGGACCACCTGACGTGGGAGTGGGCGTTCTACATCAACATCCCGATCGGCATCGCGGCGTTCACCATCGCGTGGTTCACGCTGACGCTGCCCAACAAAAAGGCCGACAAGCGGATCGACATCCTGGGCGTGCTGCTGCTGTCCGCGGCAACCACCTGCCTGATCTTCTTCACCGATTTCGGCGGCAAGAAGGATGAAGGCTGGGATTCCCCGCTGACCTGGGCCTTCGGCGCCGGCATGGTGCTGGCCGCCACCGCCTTCGTCCTGGTGGAACGCAGGGCCGAGGACCCCATCATCCCGCTGAGCCTGTTCCGGAACCGGATCTTCGTGAACTCCACGGCGATTGGCTTCACCCTGGGCCTGGGCATGTTTGCCGCCATCGCGTTCGTCCCCACGTTCCTGCAGATGTCCTCCGGCACCTCGGCAGCGGAATCCGGCCTGCTGATGCTACCCATGATGGTGGGGCTGATGGGCATGGCCATCTTCTCCGGCATCCGTATCTCCAAGACCGGCAAGTACAAGATGTTCCCGATCCTTGGGGCCACCCTCACCATTGCCGCGATGCTGTGGCTGACCACCCTCACGGCCGCGACCCCCATCTGGATCATCTGCATCCAGCTGTTCATTTTCGGTGCGGGCCTGGGCTCCATCATGCAGGTGATCGTGCTGGTGGTGCAGAACTCCGTCCCCGCCGAACAGCTCGGCACGGCGACAAGCACCAACAACTACTTCCGGGAAGTGGGCGCCTCGCTCGGCGTCGCCGTCTTCGGTTCCCTTTTCACGGCCCGGCTTTCCGAGTCACTGGCCCGGGCGTTCACCGGGGCGGGGGCCTCGGCCGAGCAGGCCTCGCAGTCCACCCGCACCCTGGACCCGCAGGCCCTCAGCCAACTCCCGGAACAGCTCAAGGACGCGATCGTGAACGCCTATGCCGATTCGCTGGCTCCCGTGTTCTGGTACCTGCTGCCCTTCCTCGGGATCGCCCTGGTGCTCGCGCTGACCCTGAGGCAGATCCCGCTCTCGGACACCGCGGGTATGGTGGCCCGCGGCGAGGCGGTGGGCGGCGAGGAGGCAGAGCGCCTGGAGGCCGAACGCCACGCAGGTGCCACGGCCGTCAACGCCGGTTAGCCACGGCAGTGAGCGCCGGCTGGCCTAGGCACCGTTTGGCCCAGGCGCCGGCGGCGGCCGGGCCTCAGGCGGCCGGCAGCAGCACCATGGCCGCGGCGGTGCCGGCGAGCATGAACGGCCCGAAGGGGATGCTGGATTTCAGGGTGCCGCGCCGCGAAACCAGCAGGGCCAGGCTCCACAGTCCGCCGAACAGGAACGCCGCGAAGGTTCCGGCAAAGACGTGCGGCCAGCCGAGGAAGCCCAGATACATGCCGAGCACACCGGCGAGCTTGACGTCGCCAAAACCCATCCCCGGCGGGTAGACGGCCCGCAGCACGAAGTAGAACAACCACAGTGCCGCGCCACCGGCCACGACGCGCAGCCCGGGCACGCCGAAAAGGCCGGCCCCGCCGTCGGGCACCGCGGCCGCGGCCGGCGCACCGGACACGATGTGGACCAGCACCGCCCCCAGCAACAGCGCCGCGGCGACGGCGTAGGACGGAAAAACGATCCGGTCCGGCAGCAGGTGGTGCCGGACGTCGATGACGGTGAGCCGCACGGCCACGACCGCCAGGTAGGCGCACGCCAGCAGAACCAGCCAGAAGGCCAGCGGGGTCGCTTCGCCCAGTCCGCCGAGTCGTTGGATCATTCTCGGATGCTACTGGAAAATTCCGGCTGCCATGGCCGGGCCCGCGCGTAAACTGTGGATATGGCCGGATGGGACACCTCGAACCCGCGCGGGCGGCGCGCGCCCGGGGACCCCGCGGAACAGGCGGCCGCCTTCCGGAACCTGTGCCGTTCCTCGCCGTGGAAGTGGCACTCCCTGCGCTTTGAATACCTGGACCGGCCGCTCGCCGCCGAAACCGGACCCGCCGAAACCGGACCCGCGGAAACAGCTCCGGACCCGGATCTGGTCCGCGCGTGGCTGCGCCGCCCGGGAGCCCTGCGGCTGGAAACCGCCGATGGCCTGGTCCTGCAAAGCACCACCGGCATCAACGATTCCCGCGACGTGTTCTACGTCCGCTCCACCCGGAAGACCTGGCTGCTCCCGCCCCAACTGGTCACCCCGGTCTACGACGACCGCGGCCTGGTCCGGCGCCGCCCCGAAGCGGCCTACGGCGAGCCAAGCTTCGGCAACGGGCGCTTCGCCGCAGCACTGGACCCGGTGGAGCTGGCAGGCAATGCCCCGGTGCCGCTGGAATTCCCCAATTCCAATGCCGTGGAACTGGGCCCCATCACCGAGGTGATGCACGCAGGCCGCCCCGCGTTGGAAGCGACCGTGACTCCCAACCCCGGCTACCGCCCCAGCGACCCGGGCGCGCCGTTGTGCCGGCCGGGCCGCACGCTGGTGAGGATCGACGCCGGCACGGGAGTTTGCGTGGCGAGTCACTGGCTGGGGGGCGGACAGGAAGGGAACGGACCGCAGGAGTATGGACACTGGCTCCGGATCCTCGCCGTGGACGAGTACATGCTGGATGACCTGTTCCTCGCCGAGTCCATGAACCTCACGGATGTCCGCCGGCACATCAGCTGGGAACTCCCGGCCGGCTGAGGGCGCGTGTGACTGGCTGAGCGCGGGCCCCGCCGCTAGGCTTCCGGGATGACTGAGCTCGCCCGCTACTGGCCGCCCTTCGGCCTCACCCTGACCACACCCCGCCTGGTGCTGCGGCCCATCCGCGACGAGGAAATCCCTGCAGCGGCGGAGGCGGCCCTGAGCGGCATCCACGAACCAGGCCGCAGCCCCTTCAGCAGACCGTGGGCGGAGGCCCCTGCCGAGGAGCTCGGGCGCAACATGGCGCAGTGGTACTGGCGGTGCCGCGGCACCATGTCGCCCGGGGAATGGACCCTGCTGCTGGGCATCTGGCACGAGGGCGCATTCATCGGTTGCCAGGACATCGCGGCCAGCGACTTCGCCACCCTGAAAACCGTCGGCACGGGTTCCTGGCTGAGGCAGAGCGTGCAGGGACGCGGTCTCGGCAAGGAGATGCGCGCCGCAGTCGCCCTCTATGCCTTCGATTGGCTCGGTGCGGAGGTCGCGGAATCCGAGGCGGCCGCCTGGAATCGGCAGTCCCTCGGCGTCTCCCGTTCCCTCGGCTACGAACTCAACGGCGTCACGCGCATCACCTGGGGCGGCCAACGCCAGGAAGCCCAGAAAGTCCGCCTCACCCCAGCCACCTTCAAGCGCCCCGACTGGCAGCTGCAGGTGCAAGGCCACGAAGCCACGGCCAAATACCTGGGGATCGACCCGCAGTAACGCCGGACCGCGGCCCGCAGGGAAGGTGACCGACGCACACGCCGCGGCCCGGCAAACCGGACCACGGCCCCAGCGACTGCAGCGTAGCGGCGGGAGGTGTCTAAGCGACGGCGGGACCCCGCCGCCGCGCGAAGGTGACCATCCCGCCGCGGCCACGCACAGGCGACTAGATCTCCGCCCCCTCGAGCAGATCCGTGACCAGCGCCGCGATCGGCGATCGCTCCGAGCGGGTGAGGGTGACGTGGCCGAAGAGCGGGTGGCCCTTGAGCGTCTCCACCACGGCGGCAACGCCGTCGTGCCGGCCGACCCGGAGGTTGTCGCGCTGGGCGACGTCGTGGGTCAGGACGATCTTGGAGTTCTGCCCGATCCGGCTCATCACGGTCAGCAGCACGTTCTTTTCGAGTGACTGGGCCTCATCCACGATGACGAACGCGTCATGGAGCGAACGCCCGCGGATGTGGGTCAGCGGCATCACCTCGAGCATGCCGCGGTCCATCACTTCCTCCACGACCTCCTGGCTGACGAGGGCGCCGAGCGTGTCGAAGACGGCCTGCGCCCACGGGTTCATTTTCTCCGCCTCGGAGCCGGGCAGGTAGCCCAGCTCCTGCCCGCCCACCGCGTAGAGCGGCCGGAAGACGATCACCTTGCGGTGCTCCTGGCGTTCCAGCACGGCTTCGAGGCCCGCGCACAGGGCCAGCGCGGACTTGCCGGTGCCGGCACGCCCGCCGAGGGACACAATGCCCACGGAGGGGTCCATCAGCAGGTCGATCGCCAGCCGTTGTTCGGCTGAACGGCCGTGCAGTCCGAACACGTCGCGGTCGCCCTTCACGAGGCGGACCTGCTTGTCGGCCCCCACCCGGCCCAGGGCGGATCCCCGCTGCGAGAGCAGCACCAGTCCGGTGTTCGTGGGCATCTCGGCCGCTTCCGGGATGAAGACCGGCTCATGGCCGTAGAGCGTGGAGACTTCCTCCTCGCTCGCGTCGATTTCCGCGACGCCGGTCCAGCCCGAGTCCTTGACGAGTTCGTTGCGGTACTCGTCGGCCTGCAGCCCCATGGCCGAGGCCTTGACGCGCATCGGGAGGTCCTTGGACACCACTGTGACGTCCCGGCCCTCGTTGGCGAGGTTCTTGGCGACGGCGAGGATCCGGCTGTCGTTGTCCCCGCCGCGGAAGCCGGCCGGGAGCACGTCGGCGGAGATGTGGTTCAGCTCCACCATGAGGGTGCCGCCGTCGTGGCCGAGCGGGATGGGACGGTCGAGTCCGCCGTGCTCGACCCGCAGGTCATCGAGGAGCCTGAGCGCCTTGCGGGCGAAATAGCCGAGCTCGGGGTCGTGCCGTTTGCCTTCGAGTTCGGTGATGACGACGATCGGCAGGATCACTTCGTGCTCCGCGAAGCGCAGCAGGGCCCGCGGGTCCGAGAGCAGCACCGAGGTGTCGATGACGAAGCTCCGGGCCGGTTCGCTGTTTGCTGTCCCTTCCCCGGAAACAGCAAGACCGGCTGCAGCGCCGCTATGGGCTGCACCGGTCGTTGAGGTGGCTCGCTTGGCGCGAGAGGTAGCTTTCTGTCCCTGGTCGGTCACGACGTCGGGCAGTTGTTCAGAAATAGCCACATCGACTCCAGCCCCGGGGCGCATGCCCGGAATTGTTATTGGTGAGGCGGTTCGGCCTTGAGGCCGGACGCGGCCTCCCATACACCCGGTGCGAACTTCCGCTCCATGTACTGGCCTCCCCGATCAGCCGGCGGTTTGCCTGCTGATGGGATTAACGTACGTCCGGGGTGCGACGTTTTGATGCCAATTTTTCGGCGATTCTTGTTGCCATCGTGTGAACACCGGATGTCGGCTCAGGAGCCGTAGCGGCGCTGCCGGCCCGCGTAGTCGCGGAGGGCCCGGAGGAAGTCCACCTTCCGGAAGGCCGGCCACAGGGCTTCGCAGAAATAGAACTCGCTGTACGCGCTTTGCCACATCAGGAAACCGGAGAGGCGCTGCTCCCCGGATGTCCGGATCACGAGGTCAGGATCGGGCTGGCCGCGGGTGTAGAGGAACCGCGAGATGTCATCGACGCTGAGGTCATCGGCCAGTTTTCCGATGTCCGCGCCCCGGGCGACGGCGTCGTGCAGCAGTTCGCGGACGGCGTCGACGATTTCGCGGCGTCCGCCGTAGCCGACGGCGACGTTGACGTGGAGTTTCTCACGCGCGGGGGTGCGGGCCGTGAGCCGGTTGAGCCGGGCGGCAAGGTAGTCGGGCAGCAGTTCCGGGGCTCCCATGGCATGGACCGAAATTTCGGCGTCCTCGTCCAGCCGGTCCAGGGTGTTGGCGATGATGCCCATGAGCAGGTCGAGCTCCTCGCCCGATCGGTTCATGTTGTCCGTGGAGAGCATGTACAGGGTGACCACTTTGATGCCGAGTTCCTGGCACCAGCCGAGGAATTCGTGGATCTTGTCGGCGCCGGCCTGGTGCCCCTGACTGGTCGGGGCGTTGAACTGCCGGGCCCAGCGCCGGTTGCCGTCGACCATGACGCCGATGTGCCTCGGGATACGCTCCGGGTCCAGGGACCGCTGCAGCTTGCGCTCGTAGAAGCCATAGAGGAACCCGGGCATTTCCATCCGGAGATTCACCTGGCTTCCTTGAAGTACGACTCTGCTGTGCACATCCTAGGCTACCCGCCGGAGTGCGGGCCGGGGCGCAGGGACGGTGCGATGTTGCCCATAAAAACGTACTACCCGCGGGTAACTTACTGGACCGTAGTTTATTATTGCGGCATGGAAAGCAACAGTCCCGAGCCGCGGCAGGAGCAGCCTGCGGACCGCAAATCCGGCCCGATGGACGACGCCGCGGTCCGGCTGGCCGAACTCCTGATGATCAAACCCAAATGGCGCGGCTGGATCCACACCGTCACGGCGCCGCTGGCGCTGGCCGCCGGCCTGGTTTTGGTGATTCTAGCCCCCACGCCGGACCTGAAGATCGCCTCCGCCATCTACGCCTTCACCGGGGTGCTGCTGTTCGGGATCAGCGCCATCTACCACCGGGGCAACTGGTCCCCGGGCGTCAAGATCGTGCTGAAGCGGCTGGACCATACGAACATCATGCTGGTGATCGCCGGGAGCTACACGCCGCTGGCCTGGGCCCTCCTGGACCGGCCCAAAGCCGAAGTGCTGCTGTGGGTGATCTGGACCGGAGCCATCCTCGGGGTACTGTTCCGCCTGCTGTGGACCCACGCCCCGCGCTGGCTCTACGTCCCGATCTACATCGCCCTGGGCTGCGGCGCGTTGTTCTACCTGCCGGATTTCTTCGCCGCAAACGTTGCCTCCGCCGTGCTGATCTGTGTTGGGGGCGCCCTCTATATCACCGGCGCCGTCTTCTACGCGCTGAAGAAGCCGAACTTCAGCTACGAACACTTCGGCTTCCACGAACTGTTCCACGCCCTCACCGTTTTTGCTTTCGCCGCGCACTACATCGCGATCGCCATCGCCGTCCTGAGTTGATGTCCCCGCCGACGGCGGCGTGCCCGGGACAGTTTCGCGGCGGCTGCCGAGTCAGGGCCGTCCGGCGTCGATGAGGCCGGGCAGTTGCCGCATGTCATGGAACACGGTGGTGCCGGGTCCTTCCAGCCGCCCCGCCGGGGTCACCCCGCCGGCGTAGGCGAAGACGTGCATCCCGGCCGAGCGGGCCGCCTGGACGCCGTGGGCACTGTCTTCGACGACGACGGCGCAGCGCTCCGGTGCCGCGCCGAGCGTCCCGGCGGCGTGCAGGAACAGGTCGGGGGCCGGTTTGCCGCTGGCGACTTCGGACGCGCTGAAGATCCGGCCCTCGAAACGGTGCCAAAGTCCTGTCCGCCGGAGCGTGCGCCGCATCTTGGCGTGGCTCCCGCTGGAGGCGACGCAGTGCGGGACCCTCAGCCCGTCGAGCGCTTCCTCGACGCCGTCAACCGCCACGAGTTCGCGCTCGAAGGCCGTCCGGTACCAGGGGTCGTACTTCCGGTCCCAGCCTTCGCCCAGTTCGATGCCCAGCTGCTCTTCGACCGCGGCGATGAAGTCGGCCTCGCTCCTGCCCACGAAGCGCTCCACAATCTCTTCCCGCTCCAGCTCCCAGCCGAGGTCGGCGAGGACCAGCTGGTCCACCCGGACGGCGATCACTTCGGAGTCGACCAGCACGCCGTCGCAGTCGAAAACCACAAGTTCGAAAGCGTCGCGACAAGTCATTCCGCCATCCTAGCCAGCCGCTCCCGCACCTCGCCGGGAGTGCCGACGGGAAGCCCGCAGACCATTCCGCGGCACAGGTAGACCAGGGGTCGTCCGTCGGGGGCGGCGCCGCGGCCGCGAAGCAGCGGCACGCCGCCGGCGTCGCCCTCCCGCCCCGCGCCGGGGGCAAGCGTGTCGTCCTGCAGGGCGACCGCCAGCCCGGGGCTGGGAGAGAGCAGCAGCCCGCGGTGCAGCGCCGCCCGCTCCGGTGTGTCCGGACCGACGACGGCGGCTTCCACCGGGCCGGCGAGTGCGGCCTGCGCCGTCGCGAGCAGCCACCCTGCCGCCCGCGGCGCGCGGGTGGCCAGCGGCGGCAGCACCGAAAGGATGTTGCCGGCGAGGGCGCGGTGTTCAGCGGAGCCGGAGAGCGCCGAGCAGGACAGCAGTGCGCCGGCGAACGCGGCGGCTCCGCTGGGCGTGGCATTGTCGAAGAGCTCCAGCGGCGCGCGCCCCCCCTGGGCGTTGGACACCTGTTCCGACTCCCCCGCCGTGTCCGTGAGCGCGCCGTCCTTCGTGAACCGCGCACAGGAGGCCGCCAGGATCTCCTCCGCCAGCCGGTACCAGCGGGTCCGGCCCGAGACCGCGTAGAGCGCGATCAGCCCCTCAACGGCAAAAGCGTAATCCTCCAGCAGCCCGCCGATCCCCCCGGCCAGGCCGTCATGGGAGACCCGGATCAGCGTGCCGGCCTTGCCCGCGGCAGCCGGCCGCCAGTGCACACGCTCCAGGTAGGCCGCGATGCGCCCGGCTGCGGCCACGAGCAGGGGCTGCCCCAGCACCGCGCCGGCTTCGGCCAGCGCCGCGACGGCAAGCCCGTTCCAGCCGGCCACGACTTTGTCGTCGCGGGCGGGCTGGGTCCGGCGGAAACGTTCGGCCAGCAGCGCCGGCCGGGCCCGCCGCCACAGGTCCGCTTCGGCAGCGCTGAGTGCCCGGCCGGGGTGCAGCGGTGAGCCGTCCGCGGAGACGGTGCCACGGGATCGGACATTCATGAGCCGCGCGACGGCGGCGCCGTCACCGGGACCCAGGACGGCTGCCAGCCCTGCCGGGGTCCAGAGGTAGCTGGCGCCCTCGGAGTGGACGCCGGCCACGACCGTGTCGGCGTCGAGCGACGAGGCCAGGGCTTCGGGAAGCGCACCGGCCGTCCCGGTCAGGGCGTCATGGCCGGTGTTGCCCGTGCCGAGCCCCAGAGAGGCGAGCAGCCAGCCGGCGGTTCGGCGGGCGACGTCGGCTGCTTCCGCTGCCGGATAGCCGGCCGTGCCGCCCAGCCGGACCCAGTGGACGTAGACACGCAACAGCTGGGCGTTGTCGTAGAGCATCTTCTCGAAGTGCGGCACGGACCAGTCCCGGGTCACCGAATAGCGGGAGAAGCCGCCGTCGAGCTGGTCGAACAGGGCCGAACGCGACATCGCGGCGAGCGTCCGGCCCGCCAGATCGCGGGCCTGGTCCGGGGTTCCCGGGCCGGCGGCTCCCGAGGTCCCGGCGGCCCCTGAGGGAGCGGCGGCATGCCGGATCAGGAATTCCAGCACTGCCGAGGGCGGGAACTTCGGCGCGTCGCCGAAACCGCCGCCGGACGGGTCTTCGGAGTCCGCCAGCGCGCGCACGGCCTCCCCGGGGAGTGACGGATCGACCGGCGCGGGCACACCGTCCAGCCGAACGGCGGCGCCCAGCTGCGACGCGGCGAGGCCGCGGGCCAGCGCCCCGGCGTTCTGTTCCACGGTGTCCCGGCGCTCCCGCCACGCCTCCACCACGGCCTCGAGGACCTGGCGGAAGGAGGGCCTGCCCGGCAGCGGCCGGGGCGGAAAGTAGGTGCCGGCATGGAACGCCCGGCCGTCAGGGAGCAGGAAGACGGACATGGGCCAGCCGCCCTGCCCGCTGATCGCCTGGGTCGCGGCCAGGTAGACGGCGTCCACATCGGGGCGCTCTTCACGGTCCACCTTCACGGCGACGAAGTTGGCGTTCAGGAAGTCCGCGGTGTCCGGGTCTTCAAAGGATTCCCGCGCCATGACGTGGCACCAGTGGCAGGCCGCATAGCCGACGGAGAGGAAGACCGGAACATCGCGGGCGGCGGCGAACGCAAAAGCCTCGTCACCGAAGGGCCGCCAGTGCACGGGGTTGCTGGCGTGCTGCCGGAGGTAGGCAGAGGGTTCTCCGCCCAAGGCGTTGGCGGCCTCGGGGAAGCGCGGGGGCGTGCCGCCGTCAGCGGTTTCCCGGCCCGGCATCGCCATTGACTTCCGGACGGTTGCCAACTTCCGGACGGTTGCCGGGCTGCGCGGCCGGATCCTGGACCCCGGGGGCCACCGTTCCGGCGTCGGCGGCCTGCGGAGCGTCCCCGCCAGCCTGTGCGGCGCGTTCCTCCTCCACCTGGGCGCGGTAGCGGACGCGGCGGATGCGCCGGACCATATCGACGATCAGCAGGGCCGTCAGCACCACGATGAAGGCGGTCAGGAGGAAACCCAGCAGGCCGGGCGTCACCTGGTCCTGGGACAGTCCCGGGCGCAGCGACGGCGTAGGGGTGGGCGCCGGAGTTGTTGCCAGGGCAATGAGCGAGGAATACACGGTGAGGACCTTCTATGGGGGCTGAATGGCAACCCGACGCCACTGCTGGCGGACGGGCCGGAACGGTTTCCACGACGACTTCTACGCGTCATAGAAAAGGCCTGATGGTCTATCTTAGCCCGGCGAAGAAGTCCTTTTCCGGCAACTCTGCGGGGACCCTGGACTGGATCAGCGAGTAGTCCTCCCAGGGCCAGACGCGGCGCTGCATCGCCGGCGAGACGGCGAAGAAGAACCCTTCCGGGTCGACCTGGGTGCGGTGGGAACGCAGCGCGTCGTCGCGTGCTTCAAAGAAGTCGCCGCACTCGATCTGGGTCGTGGTGGGGTGAGTCGGCGCGGGCGGGGTGTGGCCCTCGGCGTCGGCTTCCAGCCACGCCGCGAGCCGTTCGGCATAGGGCGACTGAAGGCCGGATTCCTCCAGCGCGAAATGCAGGGCCCGGAACCGTTCGGGGCTGAACGCACGGTCGTAGTACAGCTTGCCCGGCGCCCAGGCGTCCCCGGTTCCCGGGTAGCGGGCCGGGTCCCCGGCGGCTTCGAAGGCCTCGACGGCGACCCGGTGCGCCATGATGTGGTCCGGGTGCGGATAGCCGCCGTTCTCGTCGTAGCTGAGGATTACCTGCGGCTTGAACCGGCGGACCAGCCGGACCAGCGGGGCGGCCGCCCGTTCCAGCGGCAGCGTAGCGAAGGAGCCGACCGGCAGCGGCGGCAGCGGATCGCCTTCCGGCAGCCCCGAATCGACGAAGCCAAGCCAGCGCTGGCGGACGCCCAGGACGTTGGCGGCGTGCTCCATCTCCAGCCGGCGCGCGCCGGCCATGTCGCGCTTGGGGTGCGGCTCGCCCGCCATCGCCGGGTTCTGGATGTCACCGCGGGAACCGTCGGTGCAGGTGGCCACCAGGACGTCGATGCCGGCCGCGGCGTACATCGCCATCGTGGCGGCGCCCTTGCTGGATTCGTCGTCGGGATGAGCATGGACAGCCAACAGTCGAAGCGGCGCTGACGGGCTGGTGGACGCTGTCATCGTGGGACGGCTCCTCTTTGTCTATTGGTGTGCTGTTAGGGGCGTGCTTCTGCGGGTGGCCCCGACGAGCGGACATTTCCCCGCCGGATCCACACTAAACTGGACTGGTGACTTCCCAGGATCAGCCTGCCGCGACTGCGCCGGCATCTCCCAGCCTAGCCAATCGCTACGGCGGCCAAAAGCGAACACTCACCGGCAAGGCCAAACGGAACGTCCTGATTCTTGCCCTGGTGGCCGGGATGGCCTTTATGGCCTGGATCTCGACGTCGAACGCCACGGCCACGGTCACCTACAAGGACATCGGCTACAGCACGCCGGACGCCACCCTCACCGAGGTCGATTTCCAGGTCACCAAGGAACCGGGCACCGCCGCCAAATGCGCGGTCAAGGCGTTGGACTCCAAGTTCGCCGTCGTCGGCTGGAAGGTGGTGGACATCCCCCCGAACGCCGCCGATGCCGGCTCCGACGGCGGACGCACCACTGCCCAGCGGGCGACACTGCACACGGAGTCGCAGGCCGTGTCCGGCATCATCGACAGCTGCTGGATTCCCGACGCCGGCAAGTAGGCCCTCCGGGCTGCCGCCGCACAACCCTCCGGGCTGCGGCGTCGGCCGCGGTAACACGGTGTGATCCACATCCCAGCGTTCTTTGGTTTATCCACAGGATTGACTACAATGGATCAATACCTTTCCCCCGCTGAGCTGGTTACTGAGTCCCATAAGTGGCCACCGTAGCGGGGTCTTTGTTTGTTTGACCATGAAGGAGAAGTCCGTGTCTACCACCAACAGCGCAACTGCAGCTTGGCTCACCCAGGAAGCTTTTGACCGCCTGAAGGCAGAGCTGGACCACCTCTCCGGCCCCGGCCGGGCGGAAATCGTCCAGAAGATCGAGGCTGCGCGCCAGGAAGGCGACCTCAAGGAAAACGGCGGCTACCACGCGGCCAAGGAGGAGCAGGGCAAGATCGAAGCCCGCATCCGCCAGCTGACCGCGCTGCTCCGGGACGCCCACGTGGGCGAATCCCCGGCCGACGACGGAATTGTCGAGCCCGGCATGATCGTCGTTGCCAACATCGCAGGGGACGAGGAAAGCTTCCTGCTCGGCTCACGGGAAATCGCCGGAGACTCGGAGCTCGACGTCTTCAGCGAGAAGTCCCCCCTCGGCGCAGCCATCGTGGGCCACAAGCAGGGCGACCAGCTCAGCTACACCGCCCCGAACGGCAAGGTCATCACGGTGGAGATCATCTCCGCCAAACCGTACGTCGGCTAATACGCGAAACCACCGCTGCAGCCCTGCAGCGAACGACGCCGGCCCTCCCCTTAGCGGGAGGGCCGGCGTCGTTGTTGTTGCGGCTGTGCAGGGCTGTGCAGGGCTGGGGCCGGTGCGCGGGCTGGAGCTGCAGGGGTGCCGCTCCAGGGGTGCCGCAGATGCCGGGTGCTAGTGCCCGGCGCGCAGCGGTCCCGCCCGCGGGACGCTCAGGAGCAGGGCGGCCAGCACCCCGCCGATCGCCCCGCCCAGGTGCGCCTGCCAGGAAACGAAGCTCGCCACGGTGGGCAGGATCCCGAACAGGACCCCGCCGTAGGTCAGGAACAGCACCACGGAGAGCAGGATCTGCCACCAGTTGCGGTTGAAGAAGCCCCGCACCAGCAGGAACGCGAAGAGCCCAAAGACCAGGCCGGACGCCCCGACAGTAATGTTGAAGCCGCCGATCAGCCACACCACCACCCCGGAGGCCAGCCAGCTCAGGGACAGGGTTGTGAAAAACACCCGCAGCCCGGAGAGCAGCACCAGGAACCCGAAGACAATCAGCGGAAGCGTGTTGGAGAACAGGTGCGCCAGGTTGGCGTGCAGCAGCGGGAACGTCAGGATGTCCAGGATTCCGTCGAGGTTGCGCGGGCGCAGGCCGAACGTGCGGTTGAGCGAATGGAGCATCAGGGTGTTGATGATCTCGATGACGTAGAGCACCAGCACGAACAATCCCACCACCAGCAGCCCCGTGCGGGCGCGCCCCGCTGCAGTGTCTCCGGTGCGTGGCGTGCCGTTCCGGGCGGGATCCAGCATCATGGTGCCTAGTGCACCACGATCGGCTGGAAGCCTTCGGCCCGGAGCGCCGCAAGGACCTGCTCGCAGTGTTCGTGGCCTTTCGTCTCCAGGTTCACGGTGATGGACACATCGCCCATGCTGATCGAGCCGCCCACCCGGGTGTGGTCCAGGCCGGTCACGTTGGCATCGTTTTCGGCGATGATGCGGGCGATCGTTGCCAGCGAACCGGGCCGGTCGTCCAGCATCATCCGCACGGTCATGTACCGGCCCGCGGCGGAAAGGCCGCGCTGGATGACCTTGAGCATCAGCATCGGGTCGATGTTGCCGCCGGAGAGCACCACGGCCACGGTGCCGGGGTTCTCGATTTTGCCTTCCATCAGCGCCGCGACGCCCACCGCGCCGGCTGGCTCGACGACCATCTTGGCGCGTTCCAGCAGGAAGATGAGCGCCCGGGCCAGGGCGTCCTCGCTGACAGTGACGACGTCGTCGACGAGTTCCCGGATGATGCTGAAGGGCAGCTGGCCGGGCCGGCCGACGGCGATGCCGTCGGCCATGGTGGAGACTCGTTTGAGCGGCACGAGGGCGTCCGCGGCAAGCGAGGGCGGGTAGGCGGCCGCATTTTCGGCCTGGACACCGATGATCCGGATCTCCCGGCCCAGTTCTTTGGCCCGGGCCTTCACGGCCACGGCGACGCCGGCGAGGAGCCCGCCGCCGCCAACGCCCATCAGGATGGTGTCGACGTCGGGGATCTGTTCCAGGATTTCGAGGCCAACGGTGCCCTGGCCGGCGACGACGTCGACGTCGTCGAAGGGGTGGACGAACACGGCGCCGGTCTCGTCCGCGTAGCGCTTCGCTTCCGCGAGGGCCTCGTCGACGTTGTGGCCGTGCAGGACCACTTCGGCCCCGTGGCTGCGGGTGGCGGCGAGTTTGGGCAGGGCGACCCCCAGCGGCATGTAGATCCGGGCCTTGATGCCCAGGCTCTTGGCGGCGACGGCCACACCCTGGGCATGGTTGCCGGCCGAGGCCGCCACGACGCCGCGCTTCTTCTCCGCCGGGGAGAGCTTGGCCATCCGGACGTAGGCGCCCCGGACCTTGAAGGAACCGGCCCGCTGCAGGTTTTCGCACTTGAGGAAGACCTCGCCGCCGACCATGCTGCCGAGGGCACGGGAGGATTCAACCGGCGTCCGCGTAATAATCCCGTCGAGCAGCTTCTGCGCCTCCAGGACATCGTCCAGCGTGACGGGCAGGCTCTCAAGGGTGTTCACGAACTAGTCTCCTTCTTCGGATCTGTGTTTTGCTCGGTCTTCGGCTCAGGGGGTGGATCCGGGGGCAGGGATGCCCTGCTGGCCCGCGGGTGCCGGCGCACTTTCATGTTCCCACGTTCTGCCGGCAATGTAGCGAATCGACGAGTTTGCTACGGCGAGGATGGGGACCGAGAACAGGGCTCCGGGAATTCCGGCGAGGTAGGAACCGGCGGCGACGGCCAGGATGACGGCCACCGGGTGCAGCGAGACGGCCTTGCCCATGACGAGCGGCTGCAGGATGTGGCTTTCCAGCTGCTGGACCAGCAGCACGATGCCCAGCATGATCAGGGCGTTGACCGGGCCGTTGGCCACGAGGGCCAGCAGCACGGCGACGGCGCCGGTCACCAGGGCGCCAATAATCGGGATGAAAGAGCCGAGGAACACCAACACGCCCAGCGGCAGCGCCAGCGGCACACCGATGATCGCCGCACCGACCCCGATCCCGACCGCGTCCACGAAGGCGACGAACATCTGGATCCGGGTGTAGCTGACCATCGATTCCCAGCCCTTCCGGCCGGCCCCGTCCGTCGCGGCGCGGGCCTTCCTGGGCAGCAGCCGCACGAGGAACGACCAGATGCGTCCTCCTTCCAGCAGGAAGAAGATCAGGATGAACAGCGCCAGGACCATTCCGGCGGCGAAGTGCCCGGCGGTGCTCCCGAACGACAGCGCGCCGCTGAGAATGCTGCTGCTGTTGTTCTGCAGCGCCGCGGTGCCGTCCTTGAGGTACTGGTCGATCTGGGCCGCGCTCAGGTGCAGCGGACCGTCCGCGAGCCAGACCTGGATCTTCTGGACACCGGCGAGGGCCTCGCTCCACAGTTCGGCGAAGCCCGAGGCGAGCTGCCGCCCCACGAGCGCCAGGGCCCCGACAATCATGCCGAGGAAGCCCAGGACGGTAATGGCGACGGCGAGCCCGTTGGGGACGCTGTTCCTCCTGAGCCAGTTCTTGACCGGTGACAGCAGCCCGGCCAGCAGCGCGGCGACCATGACGGGAATCAGCAGGAAGCTGACCCTGCTGAGCAGCCACACGAGGGCGCCCGCCACGAGGATGATCAGTCCGAGGCGCCAGGACCAGGATGCGGCGATCCGCACGCCATACGGGATGTCCTGGTCGATTTCCCGGTCCGTGACAACGCGCACCGGCGCAGAGTCACTGTCGGAGTCGCGGGCGGAGACGCTGTGAGAGACGCTGTCGGCGGCGCTGGCTGCGTCGGGGTGGTGTCGCGGGGCGGAATTGTCAACTGGCGTCATAGCCCCATGATTCCCCAGCGCCGCCCGGATGGGAAACCCGGCCGCCGCTCACTGCTCCAGGGACGCGCTGATCCCCCACGTCATGGCGAACCGCTCCCCGGGCGGCAGCCAGCGCAGTCCGTCGCCGCTGTTGAAGGCGTTGGCCGGACCGGTCATCGGCTCGATCGCCACCGCCTTGGTGCGGCCCGGGAACTCGGTGGTGACAAAAACGTGGACGTAGCCGCAGCTCGCGTCCTGCCAGAGGCTCACGCTCCGGCCGTCCGCTGCGCTCAGCGTGTGGCGGGCGATGCCGTCGTCGAACTCCAGGTCTGTGTAGGCGGAATCGAGTTCCAGCTCAGCGACCAGCCGGCCGGCGCGGAGGTCGAAGTCCCCGCCCACCGTTTCCGTGCCGCGCGGGATCAGGCGCCCGTCCGTCACGAGCCTGGTGCCGGCGTGGACGGTGACGGTCAGCTCCTCGCTGGGCAGCTCCCCCAGCCGCAGGTAGGGGTGGGCGCCGAGGACGAACGGGGCAGGTTCCTGGGAGTCGTTGATCAGCAGCTGCCGGACCACCAGGCCCAGGTCCCCGGCCAGTTCGTAGCGCACGCGGTGCCGCAGCAGGAAGGGGTAGCCGTGCTGCGGGAACACGGGCGCTTCGAGGGTGACCGAGAATTCCGATTCGTCGACAAGGTCATAGGAGGCGTTGCGCAGCAGCCCGTGGCTGGCGTTGTTGCGGGACACCTCGGTGATGTCCAGCTGCTGCTTCTTGCCGTTGAGGTACCAGACGCCGTCCTCAACGCGGTTCGCCCACGGCGCCAGCGTGATGCCGGCGGCGCCCGGTGGGATCTCCGCGTCCCCGTAGCTTTCCGTCAGCTGCATTCCGCCGCGGCTGTACAGCCTCAGCCCGGCGGCGAGTTCGGTGACGACCGCGAGCGCGTCGCCGCGCCGCAGCTCATACTGCCGGCCGGTGGCGTAGCGCCGGGCGGAGGCGTCAGCTCCGGGGCCGTCGGGGCCGTCGCTGGGACTGTCGCGGTGAGGGGACTCCGGGGAAGCGGGGGGCAGCAGGTTCATGGTCACCACCGTACCCAGCCGCACGCCACGGCGTATACCGTGGAGCCATGACCCGCATTTCCAGGATGGCCGCCGGCGGCCCGGTGTGAGCCTCCCCCTCGACGCCCGGCAGCTGGCGGCCCGGTTCGATTCCGTCTTCGGCTCGGCTCCGGACGGCGTGTGGCAGGCGCCCGGCCGCGTCAACCTGATCGGCGAGCATACCGACTACAACGAAGGCTTTGTGCTGCCGTTTGCGATCGACCGGACGGCCCGCGTGGCGGTCCGCCTGCGGCCGGACGCCGGCATCCGGCTGTTGTCCACCTTCGGCAACCAGGGATTGACGACGGCGGATGCCGGCTCGCTGGCCCGCGGAACAGCGAGGGGGTGGACCAAGTACCCGCTGGGTGTGCTGTGGGCGCTTCAGCAGTGCGGGCTTCCCGTGCGCGGTCTGGACCTGCTGCTGGACTCCGACGTGCCCCGCGGCGCCGGGCTGTCCTCTTCCCACGCGATCGAGTGCGCCGTTATTTCAGCGTTCAACGAGCTCAGCGGGGCGGGGCTGGAGGTGCAGGACATGGTCCTGGCCACGCAGCGCGCGGAGAATGACTTCGTCGGAGCACCCACCGGGATCATGGACCAGTCCGCGTCCCTGCGCGGCGCGGCCGGACATGCCCTCTTCCTCGACTGCCGGGACCAGCGCGTCCGGCTGGTGCCGTTCGACGCCGAAGGTGCCGGCCTGGTGCTGCTCGTGATTGACACGAAGGTGTCGCATTCGCACGCGGACGGCGGCTACGCCTCCCGGCGTGCCGCCTGCGAGCTGGGCGCCGAGGTCCTCGGCGTGAAGGCCCTGCGCGACGTCGGGCTGGAGGACCTTGAGGAGGCCAGCGGCCTGCTGGACCCGGTGACGTTCCGCCGGGTGCGGCACGTCGTGACGGAAAATGAGCGGGTCCTCCGGACGGTCGGGCTCCTGGAGAGTACCGGGCCGGCGGCAATCGGCCCGCTGCTGGATGCCTCCCATGCCTCGATGCGGGACGACTTCGAGATCTCCTGCCCCGAACTGGACCTCGCCGTGGAGGCCGCCCGTTCCGCCGGGGCACTCGGTGCCCGGATGACCGGGGGCGGTTTCGGCGGCTCCGCGATCGCCCTCACCCCGGCATCGGCCGAGCAGGGGGTGCGGGCCGCCGTCGAGCATGCCTTCGCGGCGGCCGGGTACACGGCGCCGGCGATCTTCCGTGTCCGCCCCGCGGCAGGGGCGATGCGCCTGGCCTAGGCCAGGCGTACGCTGGGCCCATGCCAGAAGCCGTCATCGTTTCCACTGCCAGGAGCCCGATCGGCCGCGCTTTCAAAGGCTCGCTGAAGGACGAACGGCCCGACGATCTTGCGGCGGCCATGGTGGCCGCGGCGCTCGCCCGGATTCCCTCGTTCGACCCGGCGGACACGTCCGGGCGGGGCCTGGACGACCTCTATCTGGGCTGCGCCGAGCCCAGCGGCGAGGCGGGCTCCAACATGGCCAGGGTGGTCACCATCCTCGCCGGCCTGGACAATGTCCCCGGCGCCACGATCAACCGTTTCTGCGCATCCAGCCTGCAAACCCTCCGGATGGCCTTCCACGCCATCAAAGCCGGCGAAGGGCACGCCTTTGTCTCGGCCGGGGTGGAGGCCGTGTCCCGCTACCGCGACTGGGCCGGCGCCGGCGAGACGGACGCCAGCACCCACAACCCGCTCTTTGACGCCGCCCGGCAGCGCACGGCCGCCCGGGCCGCGTCCAATACGCCGTGGACGGACCCGCGGCTGGGTGGCCGGATGCCGGACATCTATATCGCCATGGGACAGACCGCGGAAAATGTCGCGACCAGCTACGGCATCAGCCGGGCCGAGCAGGACGCCTGGGCGGTGCTGAGCGAAAACCGCGCCGAAGCAGCAATCGCCGCCGGGTTCTATGCCCGCGAGATCACGCCCTACACCCGCAAGGACGGCACCGTGATCGACCGGGACGACTCCCCTCGGGCCGGTGTCACCGTCGGGTCGGTCAGCGCCCTGCAGCCGGTCTTCCGCGCGGGGGGGACCGTCACGGCCGGCAATGCCTGCCCGCTGAACGACGGAGCCGCCGCCGTCGTGGTGCTGAGCGACGCGCGTGCCCGCGAACTCGGGCTGGAACCGCTGGCCCGGATTGTCTCCACCGGCGTCAGCGCCCTCTCCCCCGAGCTGATGGGCATGGGTCCGGTCGAGGCGACCCACCGCGCCCTGGAGCTGGCCGGCCTGGGGATCGAGGATATCGACCTCGTGGAACTCAACGAGGCCTTCGCGGTGCAGGTCGTCGCCAGCGCCAGGGAACTTGGGATCGATCACGAAAAGCTCAACGTCCACGGCGGCGCCATCGCGCTGGGGCATCCTTTCGGCATGACCGGCGCCCGGATGACCACCACCCTGCTCAATGGCCTCAGGGAACGCGATGCGACGCTCGGTTTGGCGACGCTGTGCGTCGGCGGCGGCCAGGGCATGGCCGTGGTGCTGGAGCGGC
>NZ_MQTS01000047.1:0-17968 GCF_020532825.1 Arthrobacter sp. SO3 | reverse complement strand
GTGCCGCCGCAACGGGGTACACAGACGGGGAGCCCCGCCTTTCGGCGGGGCTCCCCGTGGTTGGTGCAGCTAGCGGCTGCGGGTGGCGTTGTTACTCGTCACCGCGGAGGATGGCCAGCAGCCGGATGATCTCGACGTACAGCCACACCAGCGTCACGGTGAGGCCGAAGGCCGCGGTCCAGGAGAAGCGCTGCGGGGCGCCGCTGCGGACACCGGCTTCAATGCTGGTGAAGTCCATAACGAGGGAGAAGGCCGCGAGGCCGATCGCGAGCAGGCCGATGAAGACGCCCAGCGGGATGCCGAAGATCTCCACGCTTGTGCGCAGGCCGAAGGGGGAGTCGACAGCGCCGGTCCACACCATCACCATGTTGATCAGGGCGAAAACGGCGTAGCCGATGGTGGCGATCATAAAGAAGCGCATGGCCTTGGGCGTTGCCCGGACCTTGCCGTTCTTGAACAGCACGAGCGTTACGGCGAACACGGAGAGCGTGCCGATCACGGCCTGCAGGCCAACGCCCGGGTACATGCCGTCCAGGATCCGCGTCAGGCCGCCGAGGAAAAGTCCCTCGAGGGCCGCGTAGGCCAGGATCAGCGCCGGTGAGGGCTGCTTCTTGAAGGTGTTGACGAGGGCGAGGGCGAAGCCGCCCAGGGCGCCGACGATCATCAGCAGGTTGGCCAGGCCGGGTGCCACCAGGAGGGTGACAGCTGCACCGGCGACGACGGCGGCAAGGCAGGCCGTGGTCTTCATGATGACGTCGTCATAGGTCATGCGTCCCGTGTCGGCGGGACCGGCGGCGGGCCGGTTGTACATGTCCTGGAGCTGGTCCTGGGTCATGCCCTGCTGGGCGGGGTTCCAGCCGGCCTGGGTCTGGCCGTACTGGGCCTGGCCATAGCGGTTCTGGCCGTAGGGGGCCTGTCCGAAAGCCTGCGGGGCAGGCGGTGCCTGGGTTGCTCCACGGAAGTTCTTTCCGTTAAAGACTGGGTTTCCGCCAAGTGCCATTGCGGGTGTCCTCCATATAAAGGGGGTGGGTGATGATGCGGTGGTGTACGTGCCTGTAACTACACGCTACCAATTGCAACAGCCGGCGGTCAGCGTTAGTTCCCCGGGCCGGCCTGCCGCAACCCAACCGTGACCTCCCCGCCATGTTTCCATCCCGGGCGCCGCCCTGCGCATTCCGACTGTTTAGGCATACTCGGGATCAACAAAAGTTTTCTTTAGGGCGGGTAAAGCACCGTCACGTCCGGGCTTCACGGTTGTTACCCGATCGCGACGTTCTGCCTGCTCGCGACGGCATTCATTGCCCCGAACGGGCTGTAACATGGGCCAAACAGGGTGACGGATATCACAGCTCAACAGCTCCACCGCATCGCACGAGGCACCACCCCTCGTCACCCTGACCGTTCGCAGTGGTTGCAAGGGCGCAACCCACACCACCCCATGTGGAGGTTTCATTTTGAGAAGCACACCGAGAGGCCTGTCGCAGAGACGGCGCAGCAGACTGCTGAAAGCTGTGGGGGCTGTATTCGCCGCCGTAGCCGCGCTTTTGCTGATCGTCGCGCCGGCATCGCAGGCCACGAGCCCCGCGCCGACACCATCCCCGTCGGCAACCGCGTTCCAGAACAGCATCAGCGGCTTCCTGCGCGGCGACGACCGCGCCCCGATCGTTGGCGTCACCATCACGGCCACGAGCGGAGACTTCACCGGAACAGCCAAGTCCGGCGCCAACGGCGCCTGGACCATCGGGGTACCCACCCAGGGGACCTACGAGGTCAAGCTGGATGATGCCACCCTTCCGCAGGGCATCAAACTCGCCGACGGCCAGGAAAACCCGCGCAAGGTCACCTTCAGTCAGACCTCCAACCTCTCGGTGATTTTCGCCTTCGGTAAAGGCATCGTCGTCCAGCAGCAGGACTTCGGCCAGAACCTGATCAACCGGCTCGTGGCGGGACTGAGCTTCGGCCTCCTGCTCGCCCTCGCCTCCGTGGGCCTGTCGCTGATCTTCGGGACCACCGGCCTGACCAACTTCGCCCACGGCGAGATGGTCACCCTCGGCGCCGTCCTGGTTTTTGCGTTCAATGCGATGAACCTCCCGTTCTGGCTGGCCATCGTCCTCGCGCTGCTGGGCGGCGGTCTATTCGGCTACGTCCAGGACGCCGGGCTGTGGAAGCCGCTCCGGCGCCGCGGGACCGGCCTGGTTCCGATGATGATTGTCAGCATCGGCCTCGCATTGGCCGTGCGGTACGTCATCCAGTTCTTCTTCGGTGGCGCCACCCAGCAGCTGCCGTTCGCGCAGAGCGCGGAGATCCAGCTCGGCCCGATCTCCATCTCCCCGAACAACCTCTGGTCCCTCGTGATCAGCGCCGTTGTCATCGCCCTGCTCGGGATCATCCTGCTCAAGACCCGGCTCGGCAAAGCCACCCGCGCGGTCGCCGATAACCCGGCGCTGGCCGCAGCCTCGGGCATCGACGTCGACTCCGTCATCCGGATTGTCTGGGTGACCGGCGGCATGCTGGCCTCCCTCGGCGGCATCCTGTGGGCGTACTACCGGCCCGGCGTCACCTTCGACATGGGTTCGCAGATCCTGCTGCTCATCTTCGCCGGCGTCACCCTGGGCGGCCTCGGCACTGTGTGGGGTGCCCTGATCGGATCCATCATCGTCGGTATCTTCGTGGAGCTGACCACCGTGTTCGGCCTCGCCGCCGACCTCAAATACGTGGGAGCACTGTTCATCATGATTATTGTCCTTCTGATCCGGCCCCAAGGTATCTTGGGCCGGCGCGAGCGCGTGGGTTAGGAGACAGCCATGGACTTCGGATTCATATTTTCCAGTGCTGCCGGTGAACTGTTCAGCCCGACGACGGCGGCGTATGCCCTCGCCACTCTCGGCCTTGCGGTCCACTTCGGCTACTCGGGCCTGCTGAACTTCGGCCAGGCCGGCTTTATGGCGGTGGGTGCCTATGGCTTCGCCATCTCCACCCTGACGTTCGGCGTTCCCTTCTTCGTTGGTCTGCTGATCGCCGTGATCAGCTCGGCCATCTTCGCCTTGCTGCTCGGTATTCCCACTCTCCGGCTGCGGGCCGACTACCTTGCCATCGTCACGATCGCGGCGGCGGAAATTGTGCGCTACATCGTCACGACCAACCAGCTGACCGCCATCACCGGGTCGGCCAACGGCCTCGCCGCGTTCGAGGGCGACTTTTACGCCATGAACCCCTTCCCCCCGGGCACCTACATCATGGGAATGAACAACCGGGACTTCTTCATCCGGGTGGTCGCCTGGGTGGCCGTGGCCCTCTGCTGCACCCTGGTGTGGCTGCTGATGCGCAGCCCCTGGGGGCGTGTCCTCAAGGGCATCCGCGAGGACGAGAACGCCGTCCGCTCGCTCGGCAAAAACGTCTACGCCTACAAGATGCAGGCCCTGATCATCGGCGGTGTCCTCGGCGCCCTCGCCGGGATGATCTTCACCCTGCCCCGCGGCGCGGTCCAGCCCGCGAACTACGGCACCGAACTGACCTTCTTCCTCTACACCTGCCTGCTCCTCGGCGGTCTGGGCACGGTGCTGGGACCGGTCATCGGCGCCATGATCTTCTGGGTTGTGCTGTCCCTCACCCAGGGCATCCTGTATGGCCTCATCGAATCGGGCACCATCACCTGGCTGAACACGGTCCAGGCCGGGCAGCTGCGTTACATCCTGGTGGGTGTCGCGCTGATGCTGCTGATGATCTTCAGGCCCCAGGGAGTCCTCGGCAATAAGAAGGAGCTGGCGTTCGCATGAGCACGCAGAGCGAAGAAACTGGCATTAACTACATGACGGATACGCGTCCGATCGCCGCCGGGGAAGTTGCGCCCGGCTGCAAGAAGCGCGACCCGATCGTGGTGGCGGAAAATGTGACCCGCAGCTTCGGCGGCATCAACGCCGTCGACGTCGAGTACCTTGAGATCCCGCGGCACAAGATCACGGCGCTGATCGGTCCGAACGGCGCCGGCAAAACCACCCTGTTCAACCTGCTCACGGGATTCGACACGCCCAACTCGGGCAAGTGGCAGTTCGAAGGCAACAGCCTGGCCGGGGTCTCCTCGTACAAGGTTGCCCGGATGGGCATGGTCCGCACCTTCCAGCTGACCAAGGTCATGGGCAAGCTCACGGTGATGGAAAACATGCGCCTCGGCGCCTCGAACCAGGCCGGCGAGCGGCTCTCCAAGGCCCTGTTCAAAGGCATCTGGGGCGGCCAGGAGAAGAAGATCACCGCGGACGCCAACGTGCTGCTGGAGAAGTTCAAGCTGGATGCCAAGAAGGACGACTACGCAGCGTCCCTCTCCGGCGGCCAGCGCAAGCTGCTGGAAATGGCCCGCTCGCTCATGGTCCGGCCCAAGCTCGTGATGCTCGACGAGCCGATGGCGGGCGTCAACCCCGCCCTGACCCAGTCGCTGCTGGATCACATCAAGAACCTCAAGGCCGAGGGCATGACCGTCCTGTTCGTCGAACATGACATGCACATGGTCCGGCACATCGCCGACTGGGTTGTGGTGATGGCCGAGGGCAAGATTGTGGCCGAAGGCCCGCCCGCCGAGGTCATGAAGAACCCGGCCGTGATTGACGCCTACCTGGGCGCCCACCACGACGTGGATCTCGGCGATTCCGAAGGCATCAAGGAGCTCGCCGCCGAACTGGTCGCCGATGAGGAGTCGATTGTGGGCACCGAGAACGCCGGCATCATCTCGCTAGACGTCGTCGCTGCGGAATCCGACAAGACGACGGGCCCGGACGGCAACGGACCGGTGCGCGGCAGGCGCAGCGCCGACGAGCCGACCCGCGGCGAGCAGCCGCACAGCACAGAGAAGGACACACAATGAGCGCCACCAGCGCGGCACCGGCCGCCAAGCCCGTGGACGATGAGGATTCGGTCGTCAAGGTCACCGATCTGGTGGCGGGCTACATCCCCGGCGTCAACATCCTCAACGGCTGCAGCATCGAGGCCCGCAAGGGTGAGCTGATCGGCATCATCGGTCCCAACGGCGCCGGCAAGTCCACGCTGCTGAAGGCGATGTTCGGCCTGGTCAAGGTCCACTCCGGTTCCGTAGTGGTCCGCGGCCAGGACATCACCGGGCTCAAGGCCAACAAGCTGGTCAGCAAAGGCATCGGCTTTGTGCCGCAGAACAACAATGTGTTTGCGGCGCTGACCATCGAGGAGAACCTCCAGATGGGCATGTTCCAGCGCCCCAAGGACTTCGCCCAGCGCTTCGACTTCGTCACGGGCCTGTTCCCGGAACTTGGCAAGCGGCGTGCCCAGCGCGCGGGCTCGCTCTCCGGCGGCGAACGCCAGATGGTTGCGATGGGACGGGCCCTGATGATGGACCCGGCCGTGCTTCTGCTGGACGAGCCCTCCGCAGGCCTCTCCCCCGTCAAACAGGACGAGACCTTCCTCCGGGTTCACGAGATCAACCGCGCAGGCGTCTCGGTCATTATGGTCGAACAGAACGCCCGGCGCTGCCTGCAGATCTGTGACCGCGGCTATGTCCTGGACCAGGGCAAGGACGCGTACACCGGCACCGGCCGGGAGCTCATGAAGGACCCCAAGGTCATCCAGCTGTACCTGGGCACCCTGGCCGACACCGTCGAGTAATCCCGGGCAGTCCCGCACGAGCAGAAGGGCCGTCACCAGCCGGTGGCGGCCCTTCTGCGCGACCGGCGCCTGCACGGTGCGTGTCAGCGCGTGCGGCAACCGTCCGGGCGCCACCGCGGCCACACATCCTCCCCTGGCCGGCGACGACGGCGTCACGCCGGGCAGGGTTTTCGGCGGGCTACCCCTTTGTGCCCTCGAAGTCCCGGGGCCAGGGATCCAAGACCGCTCAAAATCCTGCTGTGCGTGACGCGTAGCTGGTGCGCCCTTGCTGCCGGTGCGTCGAGCGACTCCCCCGCACGCAGAAGACCCCCGTCCGGAACGGACGGGGGTCTTCTGCGGCTAGGGAAGGGCAGGCTTTACAGCTTGCCGAATTCTTCCTTGACCGGCTTGTAGGTGTTGTCATCCTGGAACTCGTAGATGCCGATGTAGGCCTCTGTCGGGTCACCGGCGTCGGAGAACGTTACGGGGCCGGACTGGCCGTCGTAGTCGATGTCCTTGCCGTTGCGGAGCAGGGTGACGCAGGAGGGGAAGTCGTTGCACTTCTCGCCGGTTTCGGAAACGTCCTTCAGGTGCGCCGCAATATCCACGCCCTTGGTGCTCTTCGCTTCCTCGGTTGCCAGGGCGATCAGGTTCACGGCATCGTAGGACTCGCCTGCGTAGCTGTAATCCTTCAGTGCGGGATCGACAGCCAGCAGCTTCTTCTTGAACTCATCCTTGGCGAAGGTGCCCGGGATGGTGCCCTGGGCGCCCTTCAGGGTGCCTGCCTGGAAGTCCTTGCTGTAGTCGGACATGTTGCCGTCCACCATGAAGAGCTGGGTGGGCTTGATGCCCTTGCCCGTCATCAGCGGAACGATGCTCTTGGCCTGGTCGAAGGTGATCAGGGCGATGGCATCCGGCTTGGCGGCGATGACCTTGTCCACCTGGCTGCTGAACTGGGAATCGCCTTCGTTGAAGAGCTCCTGGGCAACAACCTTGCCGCCGGCTGCCTCAAAGGCGGCCTGCACGTTCTTGGCCAGGCCGGTGCCGTAAGCGTCGTTCAGGACGATCATTCCGACGGTCTGTGCGCCACAGGTGGCCATGTAGTTGCCGAGGACCTTGCCCTGGAGCACATCCGAGGGGGCGGTGCGCCAGTAGAGGCCCTTGTCATCCCACGCTGTGAAGTCCGGGGAGGTGTTGGCCGGGGAGAACTGGATAACGCCCGCGCCCGTGATCTGGTTGATCACGGTCTTGGAGACGCCAGAGGATGCAGCGCCGACGATCGCGCTGACACCCTGGCCGAGGAGGGCGCTGGTGGACTGGGTGGCGATGTCGGTCTTGGTGTCACCGGAGTCGCGGTGGATGACCTCTACGGGCTTGCCCAGCACGCCGCCGGCATCGTTGATTTCCTTGATGCCAAGGTTGACACCCGCGATTTCGGGCGGGCCGAGGAAGGCCAGCGATCCGGTGGTCGGCAGCAGCGAGCCGATCTTCAGCGCGGTGTCAGTGGTGGTGGTCGATGCCGGCACGGACCCGCCGGCTCCGGCGGCAGTGGTGGCGCCGGCCGTTGCGCTGGGTGCGGGGCATGCAATGCCTGCGGCATTTGCCGAAGCGGATCCGGATCCGGTCGACGTCGGGGTGGACGAGCCGCCACAAGCCGTAGCCAGAAGGGCGACGCCGATGCTAAGCGCGGTTAGCTTAGCGATGCGGGGCGCCACCTGGGGGAGTGAAGTCATTTACAATCTCCTCGATCTAAAGGTGCGAACGGCCTTTGATGCGAAAGATCAGGTGTTCCTGATTTAACTTCAAGCTAGTGCAATTCCAGCCCGAACCAAAGTGACTACGGTCACATCCTTATAACACTCGTTGCATAGAGGAAATCTGCCCTGATTCCGGACGGGCGCCAGAAAGTGCCCCAGGTGGGACTCGAACCCACAACACGCGGATTTTAAGTCCGCTGCCGCGCTACTTTCCGGAACGGTTCAATCGCCACACTTCCCAATGTGGGCGCGGATTTTGACCTAGTCCCGTTCTCAACCAGTCCGCGCACTTTGTCACCAAAACGGCCACAATACGGCGTCTTGACGAGTTAGTTTGTTACCACTTTGTCACCAGTCGGCAGAACTTACGGATTATTTGTTACCAGTTTTGTAGCATGTCTCCCGCTTAACGACGCGCTCAAGGGCCCATAAGCACGGAAAAGCCCCAGCAACCTCTGCGGCTACCGGGGCTTCTCTGCTGGGATGGTGAGGTCAGGCCTCCTTGGTTAAGTCCTCAGGTTCCGCTGACTCCTCATCCTCAACCTCGGCAAGAACCTGCATGGCATCTTTCCAAGTGGCTTCCAGAGCCCTTCGACGGGCCTTCATGTCCTCCGAGACGTAAAGCATGCTCGTCGCCACTGTTCTATGCCCGAGGATATCTTTCAGCACGGGAAGGTTCCCGTTCGTGCTTACAGCCAACCGTGAAGCCAGCGTGTGCCTCAACTGATGGACATGGTAGTGAGTGGTGATGCCTGCTGCTTCCAGCGTCCGCTTGAACCTCAGGTTGTCCGAAGTAGCACCATAGGGCTTCTGGTTATCCGGCTGTGTGAAAACGAAGTCAAGAGCCTTGGGATCCTTGTCCTCATCCACCTCCACAGCAGGAAGCCCCAGCCGCTTGCGCTTCGCTTCCTCAGCAGCGGCGAAAGCCTTCCGCTCGGCCACCTGTGCCGACTGATGCTCCCGGAAGTATTTGACGAGGCCTTCAATGGGAATCAACGGACGGACCGCCTCACCGCCCTTGGTGCCTTCCAATAGGACCAATCCCCCACCATGCCGCTTGGTGCACCACACGCCTTCCTTACGGCCACAGGAGGGCTGGCCTTTGGCATCAGGCTCACATCCATGCTTCCAAGTCCGGGGCTTCAGACGGTTATCGATACGGAGTGCCTTCTGTCGCCAGTTCACATCATTCCAAGTGATGGCAAGGACTTCACCCTGTCGCCTGCCCAACTGAATACCAACCAGCCAGCGCAAACGACAGTAACCATTGTTGTGGTCGCAGGGGTTGGCGATGAGGTATTTGACGAACTTTTTATAGTCAGCATCGCTCATGGCCTTGCGGCGGACATCGACTTCTCTTCTCTTGAACCCCTTGATGCCAGCAGTCGGATCACTGGTGAGGTATCCACGCATGAAGCCCCACTTGAACGCCTGCTTAGCAGCAATCCAGATGATGCGCTTTCGGTCTGGTGAGAGTTTCTTGCCAGTGCGCTTGGATATGGTTTCGCTCAGGGTGTCCTGCCACGCTTCAATGTGGTGAACCCCCAGTTTGGCTACCTTGATATCCCCGATGTGGGGAACGATGTGGTCACGGACCAGCGAATCGTAATCCTTGACTGTATGAATGTCTGGCTTGCCGTGAGTCTGGGAATCGCGGTATTTGCTCATGATCCAGAGCCGCAGGACATCAAGCACTGAATCGGCTGCTGAGTTCCCGGCGTTGCCGGTTGCATGCAGGACGCGCCGTTGCTGGCTAATGAGGCTTGTCAGCCAAGCATCGGCCTGCTCATATGTTTCGAAGTTTTTGATGCGGGGCTTGGTTGTTCCGTCAGATTCAGTGATGCGGATTGAGGCCCTAAACCTGCTGCCGCTGCGCGTGATGGATCCGGTTCCCCTAGCCCGTCTAGGCAAGTCAGGCAGGGATTCATCAGGCATGGTCGACATCATACGGTAAAGCAGTGACAAAAATCCGCGTGTTTAGAAAGACGGCCTGAAGTCGCCGTTGTCCCATTTCGCGCGTGGAGGCTGCTTCTGGCGGACTTCCCGTGATGATGGCATGGCTGCTGGCTTACCTTTCAGCCACTCCTCAAACTCACTACGATTTACAGCCCATCGTCCACCGGTTTGGATGGCTCCGGGAATCCTGCCCTGCTGCAAGTACTCACGCACGGTTCCGGCTGAACGTCCCAACAGTCGGGCCATCTCATTTACATCAATGACCGCTGCTCGGGACACAGGTTCAGATCGCTCGGGAACGGATTCAGAAAGGGATTCCACAGCAAGAGGCGAAACTGGTTCCGCTGCCACAACATCACTCCCCTGCTCTTGAATATCAGGAGCTTTTACAGCCAGAAGTGTTCTCTCTCCGGAAGCATCAAACAGCGCCTGCTCCTTGAGAACCAGCGGTTCACTTTCCCCCGGTGCTACTTCGTTGGCACGCTCAACCACCATGCGCTCAACTTCGTCCGCATACTCTGTGAGCAAGGCATCAGGGTCAAGCCCGTAATCCTGCAAGATTTTACGTCTACGCTCCATAGTCCTACTGACAGTAGCCACTTCATCGAACCTGCGTTGGGACATCAGGTGCTTCTTGTCAGCAGCCAAATTCAGGAAGATCATCTTGCTGAGCTCAACGACCTGCACAGTAATTTTCATGGGTCGTGGACGTGTTGGCCTCCTGCTCATGGCAGTGTCCTGTTCCTGCGTCAGCAAGTCCCAGTCAGCCTCGGGATACATACTCATCAGATGAGCAAGACGGGCGTAGTGGCCTTGAACCGTTTCCATATACGCAGTGTCAGGGAACCCATGGGCCTCATGGAGGATGCGGTAAAACTTGCGTTCCTGCTCCAGAGCATGCTCCATCGCAGCGCTCCATTCACTGGGACTGGAATACTTGGAACCCTCAGCCTCAACTATCTTGTATGGCCTCAAGCGCCACGGGGCAAGCACAACCTGCTGCTCCTCCTCGGTGAAGCCGACACGCTCCGCCACGGTCAGGCAATCGATCCATAACTGATGCCGTCGCCGCTTCAAATCCTCATCATTCACGGCCCCATCCTATGAGGAAGATCATCCCTATTGCCGCCCGAACAGCGGGAACTGCCAGCCAGTGGGCCTCAGGCTGACCATTGTTGTCATCACCGTGTTCTGTTCAAACAGGTCAAGGCCGGTCATCGCCTCGGGAGGCAGGGTGGCAATCCTGTCCAGCAGTTCATCAAGGGTCCGGTAGCCGGAGAGCCAGCGCATGAGTTTCTTGGATATCTGGACGGGAATCCCATACTCCTCCAAAGTCAGGAGCAGGTGGGGTTGGAAGCCGTCCTCCATCCGGGAAGCAAACGCCCCATATTTGCCGGGCGTGATGCCCCGTCGAGTAAAAACTTCGTCAGCAATCCGGTCAACAGCACGAACCAACGTAGGAAGGTTGTGATCTATCCAGAACCTCATGAAATCAAAGGCTTTATCAACCTTGTCATCGTGGGTTTCACCGCCGTCGTATTGGGGGTTCGGCTCCGTGAAGCGGTCCATCACAAGGCGGAGGTTTCCCTCGGCACCGGCAACCCTGAAGGTGAAAAGAGCCAACTGGGAAGCGGACACAGCACCATGGCTGGATGCACCATCGGGAGGAATGTAATCCCAAATCAGTTCCATCAGTGGAATCAACTGGCTGCGGTTCGGATACGCCGTGGTCCACGTCAGGTCCCGGGTCCGTGAAACTGGCAACTGCTGCAGGTATCCAGCCAAGCGAATCTGAGCGTCAAGAGGAACACCCTGATTCGCCTTCATGGTTTCCTGACTCAACACCCGCTGGGAGAGGACATCAGCCAGCCGTTCGTTCGTGCGTTCTGTCCGGTCCTCAGCCTCAATGGAAAGCAGCAGGGATGTAGGTGCGTCGTCACTCTGGCTCAGCCCCGGAATGTCCACCGCGTTGACCTCGGCCTCAGGTGCATCGTGGAAAAGAAAGATGTCGCCTACGAAGTGCTTGAACATCCGTCCTCCTCGGCCCCGAATGTTCATGAAAGTAAAGAAGTTGTACGCGCGGTTGGCAAGAGTGCGGTCGAGAATAATGACGTTCTTCGCAGTCGTGTTCACACCCTCAATAAGCGTGTTGTTGCATACCAGCACGCCAAGCCTGCGGTCATTGAATCCAGAGACAACCTTGTGAGCCAACCAGCGTGGCAAACGTCCATGATGGGAACCGATACCCTTCCGCAGAGCCTTGGGTAGCGCCCAGTTCTCGTTGTATTCGCGTTCCAGCCAGTCAGCATCTTCAGGCATCCCGGCCCCGTAGACTGCGTTCTCATCCTCGGTCAGCCAGCCAACTACTTCCCGGACACGCTTGGGGCTGCGGCAGTAAATCATTGTCCCGCCAGTCATGGTGGATGCCAGCAACTTCACCATCTCTTTACGCTGATCAGCGTTAGCGGATCTTAGCCTGTGCACGTTCGCTGCTACGGTGGAAAAATCCGTAACCCGAAGAGTCCGCTGCACATTTACAGGCACCATGGCGCTCAACTCATGGATATTCGGACCAGCAAGATAGAACTGAGCACCGGTTTTCATGAGTTGGTAAAGGGCTTGGTTCAGGAGCGCTGCACGGCCACTTATTTTGCCTCCGCTGCGCTCATCTAGTTTGTAAAATTCATCCATGAAAAACAGATCAGGACGGGGCGGATCTTCGAGAGCAAGGTAGCGTTCCTGCGTGAGGATGAAGAGGTTGCGCTCTGCGTAGGACTGGCCGGGGTGCGTATATATCTTGTGGCCCGTTTGCCTGTCGCTCAATCGCCGCCTCGTCTCATCAATCAGCGCGATGGTCGGCACAATGAGCACTACATTGTCATAGCGCCCCGAGGCAACCAGAGCATCAACAATCAGTGATTTGCCAAAGGATGTGGGCGCGGACAGGATGACGTTCCGACCCTCCATCAAATCCAGATACACTGCTGCCTGAATGCTGGAAAAAACTACGCCATCCAGATTGTCCGGGCGATGCATTTCCACGGCCAAAGCATCCGTGAGGGTCAGGCCTTCCTGCTCCATGTAGGGATACAGGCCGAACTCCCGCGCCAGTGCCATCAGCAGCGGTTTCACAGTAGAGAACTGCTCAGCCTTGTCCAGCGCCCGTACCACCAGTTCCCGGAGTTCAGGCGTATGGCCATGAGCAGCGGTAAGGGTAGTGATGGAATGCAACAGGCCAAAGGGGTTCGGAACAGGATTCTGGGAATTCAGGACATCCTTGATGCCAGTCAGAGTTGCTGCCATGCTTTCAGCCTCCTATCGAACTCGGCTTGCAACATTTCTTTGGTAGCAAGGGGCATAAGAATCAGATGAACGCTGATGCTGGCCGGAAGGTTTCGGTCTGCGATGCGCTTCTGGAATCCTGAATACTGATGCTGAACAAATTCAGCCATCTCGGCTACATATTCAGCAGTGTGCGTACGATGCCGTTGAGTTATTTCACTATCAAAAGTTATGAACACGGGTATGACTATGCGCTTGAAAACTTCATCGAGCGAGACACTTTCGTCCAGCAGTTTGGTCAGTTGCTCAGCGTGTTCCCAGTCAGGTTCAATCTTGTCAGTGATGGCAGCGAACTCGGTTCGCAGGTAGTCAGTTGCTAGATGGAGTTCCAGTTCTTCGAGCACATCGCGGACACCGCGGGCCGAATCCTTGTAAAACTTGGACTCGCCCAACCACAGTTCCAGTTCGGTTTCGCCAGCCTCGTTTTCGGTTGGGACCACGAAAATACCGTCGAAACCCTTCACAGTGTCGTTGGGAGCATCCTTGAAAAAGATGCGGCTGATGGCTCTGTCAGCGCCCATGAACTTTCGGAGAATCATGTGGAGCAGGAGTTCGCCGAGTTCCCCGCGATGCTCATACTTCTCACTGATGTAAATCCGCTTCAAGGCTTTGGCAGCGAGGTCCATCATGTTGTGGCCTCCCAAGTCCCTGATTTCGGATTTTTTCAGGATCCAGTCAGGTGCCCAGCGGATGAAATCACCGACCAGTTGCTTGTAGCGCCACTCTTGGCTTTCGTAGCCAGCGCACACGCCAAGCAAGCGGACATCTGTTTCGACATCCGAGATGATGACATCCAAAACGGTGCTCGGGTGCGATGGCCCTGCCACTGGTCCCCCCCATATATACGGCGCTATTGCTGATCCTCACCATACTTGCGCTCGGTGAGGTTTCCGGACAGGACGTACCAGTTGCCATGGGTTGCGCCGGAGAACAGCCTTGTATGACGCACGACAAGGCACCGCCCTCCGAAGAGAAGCGCGGCCAGATGCCTGCTGGGAGGCGTTGCGCGCCGCTTTAAGGCCCTAGGAGCATTGGTTAGCCATGAAAGCCAGTGGTGGCCCTCTTTCAAGGCCGGTAGCAGTTAATCTGTCGGCATCCTTGCCTGTGTAGCTCCGGCAATAAGTTTCAGTAAAAAAGAAAGGTTGCTTGCGCCCCCGGGAAGCACACGCCCCTTACCCTTCAATCAGGCATTGACGGTAAGCCTCAGCGCGGGCGGAGGATAAACAGCGAACCTCGCAGCTGACAACAGAATTCTTATCCTCGTAGGCAGCCCTATTTTGCCAAATTTTACGGCCAGCATCCAATCAGACGGGTGAGTATATTTATCCCACTGGATCAAGGCTTGATGATCGCAGCTTGGGTCGAAGGATCGCATCCCGAATATCGGCTATCACCCATCAATTACTTATGAGGTGCTATTCCTCAGCCATACCATAAACAGAGGTATGCTTCAGCAAAGTTTGTCGCATTACTTATAAGGAACAGGTGTCAACAGTGAATGCCATGAACCCACGGTTCAATCCTGAGGGCGCATCCATCGAGGGCGTCTTCCATAGAATCCGGTTAGTGCCAGTCCTCTCGGAAAAACGGCACATCTCTGAAATAACTGATAACGCGTACTGGGGCGCCTACAACGACTTCACTTGGCAGGATCTCGCTCTGAACCCGCCCGTGACTGTTGGGGTGAGCGAGACGGAAGAGCAGGACGGGGAGATTTGGTTCACCTTCCGCACTGCTGAACCAATGGATGCCATAGGCTTCGTTGCCCGAATCGCTGACCGTTTCATTACGCTCAATGTTATTCATGACTACGAATTGATGGAACGCGAACTGTTCGGCAGATTGTGGTACCGGAACGGCCTTATATACAAGCAATGTCATCTGACACCGCTTCAGCCGTTCCTACGGGGAATCTAGGTTACGGTACGAAATAGCGGGTGGTTACTCACACTATGGGGGAGCGTCCAGCCGCCTTGTTATGCGGCAAGCGTTCCTAGGGCACACCGGCTCTCAGGAACAATCAGGGGCATCCGTCGGCCCTTGTAATCATTTAAGGGGCCCACACGGGCGTACAGCATGAAGGCAGCCGGACGAAAGAACCCCGGCTCGTAGATACAGGAGCCGGGGTTCTTTGCTTATTCGGTTATGGGGTCAAGCGGAAGCTAAGAGGCGCCCTTTACGAGGAACGGGTCGTTGTCGCGGTAGGCGGCGAGGATCGATTCCGCAATACGGCCACGAGAGTTGAGCACGATGCCGTTCTTCTCGGCCCAAGCGCGGACGGCCTGCAGTTCCTCCTTCTTACCACGGGCAGAACCGGAGGAACTCGTGCTGGCAGAGCGGCCGCGGCCACGACCGGAACCCGACATGCGCGTTGCGTGGTCCGCAAAGCGCTCAATGGCAAGTCGCAATTTTTCGTAGTTCTCATCGCTGAGATCGATGCTCCAGTCGGTTCCTTCGAACGAGAACTGAACCCCGTGATGGGTCGCCTCGCTGCCATCGAGGTCATCTGTAAATCGTTCTACTACTTCGCGTGCCATTTTGGGGGTCTCCTGCTGGTCTGGTATAAGAAACGACGATGGTGATAAGTCGCTAAATAGGATATCAAATCCAGTATGGGAGCGATTGTTTCCAAATGTCAATTCTTAGCCCTCCATATATGAAACAATTATTGCCAAAGTCGCACGCTCACGCTCGCCTTCTTGTGGCTGCTCTGGTCGTAGGTCAACAATGATTTAAGACTCTTGTGGCGACTAGTCTTGGAAATCTGGACGGAATCAAGGCCGCGCTCAAATCCTATACTTATCATCGTGTGTCGACCTGAGTGCGAACTGATCGTCTGTAGGCCCGCAGTTTCAAGGCCCGCACGAGACGCACAGCGCAACAAGCATGTTGTCACTGCTTCCCTTGTGATGCCATGCGCCACGCCATCAGCGTTCAGGTGAGCCACGTTGCCACCCTTGCGGAAACCAAGAAATAGCGATTCATCAGCAACAGGATAAGTCTCACGCCACTTCAGCCACTCTTTCAGGGCTTTCGTAAAGTCGAAGGAGACTAAATGCGGGGCCAGCGCTGCAACATAGATCTGTTCCCCCCGCCCGAACTGGTCAGTCTTACTGTTCCTGATTTTTATGTTCACACCGCGATCCCCGTCAATCTCGAGGTCAGTGGTTCGCAGCGCAACCACTTCCGAACTCCTGAGCCCCGCATTCACGAGCAGGAGCAACATAGCGCGGTCGGCCACAGATTGGGCTGTTCCCTCCACCGCGCAAGCGAGCGACATGGCGTTGATCTCAAGTTGGTCGAAGTGCCGGGGCTTCTTGACGACAGTTTCCCCCTGCTGGGCCAGAGTGCGCCGGAAACTACTGAGGGCCGACTTGATGTGCGGATGCGTGAATGAGATATCGCTGGTACCGGGCAACAGGTTGCAGTTGTCGCTGTGGACTGCCCTGATAGCACTGACGGACTGCTCGATCTTACCGACCTTGTGGCCTTGAGCCGCCAGATGGCTGATGTAAAGAATCAGCGTCGGCACGGCGCAAGGAAAAGGTACGAACCCATGGCCGGTGTCATCCTGCTGAGCCCCGCACCACTCGACGAACTGTCTCCATTGGGTTTCGTAAGCGCTACGAGTGTTTTTGCTTCGTGAGTTCGCCAGATGATAAGCAATCGCATCTTTTTCCGAGACCGTCAACGCACGGTCGGTGAATAATCCCAGTGATTCTGTAAGAACAGTAGAACTGGGTGCGGGAGGAGCGTCCTCAATTTGGGCAATCGTATTCATGGGATGAACTATAACTCGATAGGCCGACAATATGGAGGCATATTCAATGCTCTAGGAACCTCGAGGTTCGATACGAGGTACTCCAGCACAGAAAGTTAGCGGGTGGGCGCGAGTAAGAAGTTGGAGAGTTCCATAGGTCTTTCCGCCTACTGTTCCAAAGAGTGTTCCAGTCGTGAGGGCCTCCCCACGGTTGCGTCCCCCGTGATGGCGGTTAGCTTGCCCCATATTCACATGAACCACTCACATATTCTGAATCAATATATGTGCGGCCATTTGATTGTCAGTGCTTCGAGATACGCTCCTTATCAAGAAGCCAGTAAGAATGTCCACAGGAGTAGACGCATCAGCACGATATTCGACCTTCCCGAAACACAGCTCACCCGGCGCGGTCATGTTTTCTATGGCGATGAACTGAAAACCATTCCGTCGCTCTATGAGACCGAGGAAGTCCCCGCTGACGACAAGGTCATCGTGGCCCGCTTCTTCGGTGGCTCGGGCACATGGTTGATTGCTGAACTTGATCCTGAAACCGGCACAGCCTTCGGATGCTGCAGTCTAGGGCTTGGGTTCCAAGAGTGGGGATATGTCTCACTCCTCGAATTGGAATCATTGAATATCCACAACGGGCTCGTCATCATAGAACGCGACCTTGACTTCACGCCCATCCGTCTATGTGACATCCAGCGCTAGGGGCAGAGTCGATGGCGCAGCGCCCCGACAACACTGAATGCACTCAGGACCGCCAGCCAGAACTCGAGGCAGGCTTCCTAGAACTGCTGGGCTCATTCGGGGCAGATGCAAGCATTGATGACCTTGCTGAGTCGCTGGTTCCCGTGGTGAATAGGGCCAAGGATCCGCACGGGTGGGGATAGGCGTCGGACGCACCACAGCAAGCAACAAACCACCCCGGCGCCCTATGTATGGTTCCGGGGCAGTCGCATGTAGTCAGTCATTTGCAGGCACTTGCGAGGACCCTCAGCCCCTTAGGACCACATGCCAGCATCCGGGCGAGCAACACCCTCGGCATCAACAATCAAACGCGTTGTGCTGCGCAACAGGACCAAAGATTCTAAGCGATCAAGCACGGCAGGATCAGCCCCGTCATGTCCGAAATCACGAAGGGTGTTGGCAAGGACCGCCCTGTAGGCATCGCTGAGAACGGCAGGACTACGGTTGCTCATGGACAGGGCATCCTCCACGACCCCAATGGCATACACGGCCAATTCATCACTGGCGGATCCTGCTGAGCGGACGAGCAGTTTCAGCATCTCTGCTACAACGGCCTGATTAGCGGCTTGGCTGCGGTCAGCACTCGTGGACTGAGGATCGGCAACGAGGTATGCGAACTGGGCTTTGAGGCCGTCACGATCAGGGTTCTCAACAAAGTAGAAGGTTTCACCATCGGAATCTTGGATGGCCGTATAGCCAAAGTTGAACAGGGTTCCGTACTCAGGGCTCCTGACATGGTCACATATTCGGTGTGATGTCAGTGGCGGTTTTTGATGCCGAACTGCAGTACCAGGCTGGT
>NZ_MQTS01000046.1 GCF_020532825.1 Arthrobacter sp. SO3 | reverse complement strand
TCTCCGGTGCCGGGGGCGGTGTAGAGCCGGCGGAGCCAGACGTTCAGGGCTGCGTCTTCACCGTCCGCGGCGCTGTCGCCGACGTTGTCGCCGGAGCCGGTTCCTTTTGCCTCCGGAGCCGTGAGCTGGTCGCGGGCCCAGCCGGCGGGGACGATGCCGTAGCCGGGGAGGCGGGCGGGTTCGCTGTGGCCCTGGAAGAGGGTGCGGTCGGTCATGACGAGCTGGATTTCGATCCCGCTGATCCCGCCGGGGGTCCCGGTGGTGCGTTCGATGAGGGCGTCGGCCATGAGCTGGGCGCGGGTGCGGGGGTCCCCGGCGGCGTGGAGGGTGTCGGCGTGCCGGGTCAGGGCGGCGTGGGCGGCGACACCGGCGGCGACGGGGAGCAGTGCGGTGAGGTAGCACATGGTGTCCGGTGCCGGGCGGAGGCTGACGTGCCGTTCGGTGGCGGCGTGGCTGGCGCGGGCGGTGACGGTGCGGGGGTCCCGGCGGTAGGCGGCGGTGCGGGCCGCGGCGATAATTTGCCGGTCCCCGGCCCCGTTGAAGGTCCCGGTGTCGGCGGCGAGTTCCTCATCCACGGCGGCCCGGTCCGCCGCGGAGAGGCACGCGGTTTCCTTCACGAGCAACGTGGCGCGCCATTCGTTGAGGGCCCCGCCCTCCAGGGCCGCGAGGGTGTGGGGCATTTCGGTGACGAGGGCTTTGGCCAGGCCCAGGAGGCGTCCGCCGCGGGCCGGGGATTCCCGCCGGGCCAGGGCGATCTGCGCGCCGGCCCCGGCACCCAGCTCCGCCGCCGGCACCCCAAGGTTCCGCTGTTCGCGGCGCTGGAGCAGGTCAAAGGCCACGGACAGACGGGCCTGACGGGCAGCCAGGGCAGACTTTCGGTCTTCCAGGGACCGGATTTCCGCAATCAAGCCCGCACCGTCCAGCTCAGGGCCGCCGCCGCCCAGCGCGACGGCCGCGTCTTCCGTGACCATCACACCAACCGCCGCTTCCGGAACCACATCGGGCACCTGCTTGCCGTCCATGGAATCAGACTATCGGGCACCTGCGACATTAAAAGCGGCCACGGAGCTGCATATCCGTAAGCTGTGATTGAACGCCCAGCGCCCCGATCCAAGGAACCCATGCCAGCCAACAGACAGTCACTGAAAGAGGACGGTTTCACCGGTTTCCGGCCCCTCGCTGACCTTGACATCAACCGGATCCCGCAGAAACCCGGGATCTTCGCGGTGCTGCAGCCCGAGGGCTTCCGGCCGCAGTTCCTGGCCAAAAGCACGGCCGGAATCTTCAAGAAGAAGGACCCCACCCTGAAGCCGGCAGCACTCAAAGCCGAATGGGTCGACGGCGCGGACGTCCTCTATGTGGGCAAGGCCGGCCCCGGGAGCAAGGGAAACCGTGGGCTGCGCCGGCAGATCCAGGAATTCGTCGACTTCGGCGCCGGCAGGCCGCCTGGCCACTGGGACGGCCGGCTGATCTGGCAGCTCGCCGCGGCCGGGTCGCTGATCGTCGCGTGGAAGGAGCTGCCCGTTGAGCAGCTCAACGCGGCCGAAGCCGGTTGCCACGCCGCGTTTGTGGATGAGTACGGCCAGCTGCCATTCGCCAACCTGATCCAGTCGCGGGTCAAAGGCAGCTAAGCCCAGCTGGTCAGACGCCGCCTCGGAAGGTAAAGCGCCCCGCCACTAGGGTCGCGGCCACCGGCATCGCGGCAAAGACAGCGTCGGACACCGCCAGCGGGTCGCCGTCGAGCATTGCGAAATCCGCCGGATCCCCCCGCCGGATCCTGCCCCGTCCGCGCGTTGACGCGGTCAGGGCCTCCACCCGGGTGAGTGCCTGCTCCGGGTGCCAGGGCTCCCGCCCGTCCCTCCGCGCCCGGGTGGTGGCCGCCGACATGGCGGTCCACGGCTCCAGCGGCGCCACCGGCGCATCGGAGCCCAGCGCCAGGGTGGCCCCGGCGGCCAGCAGCGACCGCAGCGGGAACGCCCGGTCCGTGCGCCCGGCCCAGTTGGAATCGGCAGCATCACGGTCGTCCAGGGCATGGGCGGGCTGGACGCTCGCCGTCAGTCCCAGCTCGCCGAAGCGGGCGAAGTCCTGGCCGCGGACAAACTGGGCATGCTCAATCCGGCCGGCGATCCCGGCCGCTGCAAAGGCATTCAGCGCCACCTCGTTGGCGCCATCGCCGATCGCATGCACCGCAGGAACGAAGCCGGACTCCCTGGCCCGGGCCAGCAGTTCCAGCAGTTCCGGTTCGCTTACTGTGAGCAGCCCATGGCCGCCGTGCGGATACGGGTCCACACAGTACGCCGTGCGGGTGTTCAGCGAGCCGTCGATCAGCACCTTGAGCGGGCCCACCCGCAGCAGCCCCGCCCCGCCGTCGAGCTCCTGCCCGGTCCGCATCCCGTCCGCAATGGCCCGCGACAGGTCCTGCGGATAGACCCCGACGTCCACCCGGAAATAGTCGAAACCAGCAGCCACCCGCCGCCGCCACACGTCGCGGTTCCAGGTCATTTCGAAATCGACAATCCCCACTATCCCGCGTGCCGCCGCCGCCTGTCCGGACTCCCGCACCCAGGCATCCACGACGGAGTCCGGCAGTTTGCCCAGCTCGCGGGTCAGTTCAAAGGCCGGTTCCTCACGCAACAGCCCGGACGCGTCCACCGCCACTCCGTAGCGTTCGGCCGCCGCGCTGTTGAGCCAGACGCAGTGCAGATCATGACTCAGCAGCGCAGTCGGCCGGCCCCGGGTGGCGCCGTCGAGCAACTCCCGACTGGGAACATCCGGCCAGGCGGCGTCGCGGAAACCGACGCCCACCACGGTCAGGCCGCCGTCGTAATGGCCGGCCAGATGGGAGCGTACGACGTCGGCCGCCTCACGCGCCGAGGCGGCGCCGGAGAGGTCGATCCGGTTGGCGGCGAGGGCCCACTGGGTCATGTGGACATGCTCATCCCACAGCCCCGGAATGATGTAGCGGCCGTCCAGATCAACCACTCGGGAACCGGGGCTCCCGGGCATCCCGGCGGGACCGATCCGCGAAACGACGCCGTCAGTCACGTGCACGTCGTGAAGCGCCGTCCCGCCGGGAAACCGCCCCGAGGCGAGCACGAGGTCGTTCACGGCATTGGCAGGAGTCTCAGGCATAGGGAACAGGCTATGGGCCGGAGCGCTCTGCACCAATCCGAACCCGCGGACGGCGCGGGTTCCGGGCGCCTACACGGACACGGGACTTTCGCCTCTTGCCCAGGAATCGCGCCCCCACCATGCTGGATTTCGGGAGGTTCCTGCACGGCCATTGGGGGATGAACCGCTTGTATCAGTTGTACGGTCTCGCTCAAACCTTGGGGAAGGAAAAGGCATTCTGCTCGTTGCCGCGCCGGCGGGAACTTGCAGGAGACCGCAGCCAACATGACTGTCACCAACGATTTTTGCTACTTTGAGTCAGCTCACAGCCTGCGGGGGAGCTCTGATGCCCCGTGACCCACAGGCAGCACGGAAACCGGGCCAGCGCTTACTACGCGCACCCATCACACGGGGATCCCCGCATCAGAGTGCTCATCAGGATCGACGCCATTGAGGAGTCGGCGCGTGTCAACGTCCGGGGCGTCGTTACCCCCGCCAACATCAAGGCCCTGTATGTGGTCTGCCGTCGGGTGACAGCCAAACTGCCCAGCTATGAAATCGTGGTGGACCTCGCCCATGCCCGCGTGACGGCCGAGGCCATCGAAGAACTCCACGAGCACGCCCGTCACTCGGTTATGTCATCCGGCATCGACGGCTCCGTAACCCCGTGCCGGCTGCGCATCGTGGATCCGCCCACCATCCTCAGAATCAAGGAGAACGCATGAAAGCCCTCGTATATGGCGGTCCCGGAGAAAAGTCCTGGACGGACGTCCCCGATCCCAAGATCCAGAATCCCAGCGACGTGATCGTCAAAGTGGAAACCACCACGATCTGTGGCACGGACCTCCATATCCTCAAGGGCGATGTTCCCGCCGTGACCAAGGGCCGGATCCTGGGCCACGAAGGCGTCGGAACCATCACCGAGGTCGGCTCCTCAGTCACCAGCCTGAAGGTGGGGGACCGCGTCATCATCTCCTGCATCAAGTCCTGCGGCCACTGCGCCAACTGCAAAACCGGGCTTTACTCGCACTGCATGGGCGAGGAAGGCGCGTCCGGCATCGGCTGGGTCTTCGGCCACCTGATCGACGGCACCCAGGCCGAGTACGTCCGCGTCCCCTACGCCGAAAACTCCCTCCACCTGCTCCCCGAGGGCGTCACCGACGAGCAGGCCGTGATGCTCTCCGACATCCTCCCCACCGGCTTCGAGATCGGCGTTCAGTACGGCCGCGTCAAGCCCGGCGACACGGTCGCCGTCGTGGGGGCCGGCCCGGTGGGCCTCGCCGCGATCGCCACCGCCGGACTCTATGGTGCCGCCACCATCATCGCCGTTGACCTTGACGCGAACCGGCTGGAAAAGTCCCGCGAGTTCGGCGCCACCGACGTCGTCCTCTCCAGCGACGCCGACTGGAAGGAGCAGGTGCTCGCGTTGACCGACGGGCAGGGCGTGGACGTGGCAATTGAGGCCGTCGGCATCCCGGCCACTTTCGGTATGTGTGTCTCCGTCGTCCGGCCGGGCGGCAACGTGGCCAACGTCGGCGTGCACGGCAAGTCCGTGGAGCTCCATGTTGAGGACCTCTGGATCCAGAACATCAACATCAGCATGGGTCTGGTGAATGCCAACACCACCCCGATGCTGCTCAAGCTCGTGGCCCAAAAAAAGGTGCCGGCGGAGAAGTTCGCCACCCACCACTTCAGCTTCGATCAGTTCCTGGAGGCCTATGACACTTTCGCCCGGGCAGCGGAAACGAAGGCTCTGAAGGTAGTGATCACGGCATGAAAGCCCTGGTTGTCTACGATTCGGCGTACGGCAACACACAATCGGTAGCCGAGGCGATCGCCGGCTCGCTCGAGGGGCTCCAGGCGAGTTCCGTCCCGGTCGGGGACTTCAAGCCCGAGACTCTCTCGGCCGGGGACCTCCTCGTGGTCGGAAGCCCGATCAACGGATGGCGCCCGACGCCGAAAATCACCGCGCTGCTCTCGGCCCTGGGAAACGGTGCCCTCACCGGTGTCAAGGCTGCCGCGTTCGACACCCGCGTCCGGATGTTCATCCACGGCGACGCTGCCAAGAAGATAACCCATGCCCTGAAGGCCGGCGGGGCCGACATCATCGCCGAACCCATGCCTTTCTACGTAAGAGGCAGCGAAGGACCGCTGCGCAGTGGCGAAATCGAGAAAGCCGAGGGATGGGCACGAACCCTGCTCACCTCACTCACGAGCTGAGTCAGCTGATCTGAGTTATCTGAAAGGACGGCGGCCATGCGACCAGGCCGGATAGTCATGCTGGTGCTGGGAACTCTCAGCGCGCTCATCGGGCTGGGGTTGCTGGCCGGTGCCGGCGCCGCGGGTTTCGCCAATTACCTGCAACGCGATAACGGATACTTCACGAGCCCGGCGGAACGTTACGTCACGAACTCCTACGCACTGACAACACCCCGCCTGGACATCATGACCGACGGCGGAGTGCCTGACACCGCCCCGGTAGGCGTCGTCGGAAGTCTCATGCTCAGCGGTTCGGCGTTGGCCGGCAAGGATGTCTTCATCGGGATCGGGCCGCGGAGCGACGTGGCGGCCTATCTGGATGGCGTCAGCCATTCCGAGATCACCGAGGTCCGGTTCAACCCGTTCCGGGTGGAGTACCGCGATGTGGCCGGAGCCAAGGTTCCGGCGAGGCCCGCGGACCAAAGCTTTTGGGCTGCGTCCGCCACCGGC
Organism: Arthrobacter sp. SO3; assembly: GCF_020532825.1. Lineage (GTDB taxonomy): Bacteria > Actinomycetota > Actinomycetes > Actinomycetales > Micrococcaceae > Arthrobacter. The sequence continues at coordinate 28,940 of NZ_MQTS01000046.1, read as the reverse complement.
CCGGGGGAGCAGCAGCTGAAATGGGATCTGCGCTCCGGCAGCTGGGCTGTGGTGATCATGAACGCCGACGGCAGCGCCCCGGTGGCCGTGGAAATGAAAGCCGGAGCCCGCTCCGACCTGCTGTGGCCCGTTTTCATCGGGCTGCTGATCGGCGGAATCGTGCTCCTTCTCATTGGAGTTCCCTTGATTGTGCTTGGCGCAGCAGGGCTGGGCCGCGGCAAGGCCGGCCCGCCTCTGCCCGGTCAGCCAGTGCCCGGCCAGCCGCAGCCAATGGCCGGACAGCCGCAGCCGCTGGCCGGACAGCCGCAGCCGCTGGCCGGGTCCTCCGCGCCCCCGCTTTATGCCGCGGGTGCGGTGCCGGGTGGGGTGGCGGGCGTCCCGCCGGCTGCCGGGGTGGTCTATCCGGCCCGGCTCAGCGGCTATCTGGACCCGAACCTGTCCCGCTGGAAGTGGCTGTTCAAGTGGCTTCTGGCGATCCCGCACTTCATCGTCCTCTTCTTCCTCTGGTTTGCGTTCGGCGTGGTGACGATCGTGGCGTGGTTCGCGATCCTGTTCACCGGGCGATACCCGCGCTCGCTGTTCAACTTCAACGTCGGGGTGATCCGCTGGAGCTGGCGGGTGGCCTTCTACTCCTACGGGGCGCTCGGCACGGACATCTATCCCCCCTTCACCTTGGAGCGCACCAACTACCCGGCTGACTTCGACGTCGACTATCCCGAGAAATTGTCCCGGGGCCTGGTGTTCGTCAAGTCCTGGCTGCTGGCCATCCCGCACCTGCTGATCATCGCGTTGCTGACCGGGACCGCGCAGACCTGGGTATACCGCGACGGCCATTGGGTGCAGGTCGGCGTGGGGGCCTCCCTGTTTGGGTTGCTGGTCTTCATCGCCGGGGTCATCCTGCTGTTCACCGGTGTGTACCCTCGGGGTCTCTTCGACTTCCTGATGGGCCTGAACCGCTGGATCTACCGCGTCAGCGTGTACGTTTCCCTGATGCGCGACGAATACCCGCCGTTCCATCTGGACATGGGGCCGTGGGATCCGGGCGACACGCCTGCCATTCCCCCTGCGGTGCCGCCCGTCGCGCCCGGATTCGCGCCAGTTCCGGGAGGTCCCGGTGCCGCCCCGCCGTTGTACGGTCAGCCCGGTCCGGGTGAGACAGGTGAGCACTTCCCTGGTGGGGCCGGCCCGGCCACGTCCGCTCCGGCCGATGACCACGCGGGCTTTTATGGTATCGGCGGACCCGCAGCCCCGGGCCCGGACAAACCGGAAGCCCCCGCCGGCCCGGACAACCGGCCGCGCGTCTAGGGCGCTCCGGCACAGCTCCAGCCGCGGCCGGGCAGCTCGCCAGAGCCGCCCGGCCGCTTTGCTGTGCCAGCTGCGCCAGCACCTCCCTCAATAAATATCTACATGCATGTGCATCCAAACGGCCCCGTGCGCCGGTAGTTAGGGGTGTAAGCAAGAATCGCCCGCCTGGCGGGCCGTTGAAGGAGATGTAAATGCGTACCAGCCTTTTCACAGCAGGCGCCGTGGCAATCGCGGCAGCTCTCACCCTTGCCGGCCCCGCTGAGGCGGCCGAGTCCGATGCCCAGCTGTCTGTTCTCCACGGAGTGCCGGGACTGACCGTTGACGTCTGGGTCAACGGCGAACGCACCCTGGACGATTTCGCCCCCGGTACCCTGGCCGGTCCGCTGGCCCTGCCGGCCGGGGACTACGACCTTGCCATCACCGCTGCCGATGCCGCGGATGCCTCCGCCCCCGTGATCGGGCCTGTGAAGGTCACCCTCGCCGCCAGCGGCAACTACACGGCGGTGGCTAACCTCGATGCCGAGGGCAAGCCGACGGCCAACTTCTTCACGAACGACGTTTCCCAGATCGATCCCGGCAAGGGCAAGCTCACGGTCCGCCACACGGCAGCGGCACCGGCAGTGGACATCCTGGCCGGCGGTTCTCCCGTCATCTCCGGCCTGGTCAACCCCAATGAGGAGACCCTCACGCTCGATCCCGGCACCTTGTCCGCCGCGGTGGCCGCCGCCGGCACCACGGCTCCGGTGATCGGCCCGGCCGATGTGACGGTCGCGGAAGGCACCCACACGGTGGTGTACGCGTGGGGCAGCCTCGCCGACAAGAACCTGCAGCTGGCCGTGCAGAACATTGAGGGCCTGCATTCCGCGCCCGCCGGTGTTCCCGGCGGACGCTCCGGCGCCGCTGACGCGGGGACCGCATCAGCCGGTCAGGCAGCCGCCGCGGCAGGCATCGGCGCCGCAGTCCTCCTGCTAGTGGGCGGCGTGGTCGCTGTGGCCCGCAAGCAGCCGGCGCTCCGCCGCACCCGCTAGGCCGCAGCCGCTATCCCCTGCCGCCCGGTCAACCGCCGGGCGGCAGGCCCCTGAGTTCCAAGACTGCAGGAGGACGGACATGAACCGCACGACGACGGCGGAGGCCACCTGGCGCCCCCCGGCTTCTGCCCTGCGGGCGGCCGCACAGAGCTCCTCCGGGAGGATCGCGGCCGCCGCCCTCACGATTTCGCTGTTGCTGGCGGGCTGCACTGCGCGCCAGGACGCCGCCACTCCGCGACCCCTGGCCACGGACAGATCTGCCACGGAGGAAACTGCCACGGTGCCAGCCGCGCCCGCCCCGGGGTCAGCCATCCCGGTCCGGCCGGCGACGCCCCTGTCCCCGACGCCCAAGAACCCGGCCCCGCGCTTCCTCACTGTGGACGGGACCGCCATCAACATGTCGATCGTGGAGGTGGGAGTCAGCCCAGACGGGGCAATGGAGATCCCAGAATCCTTCAACGAGGCCGGCTGGTACCGCTTCGGCCCGGCTCCCGGAGCCGCCGCAGGCGCAGCAGTGGTCGCGGCGCACGTCGACACAACCTCCGATTCGGCGCCTTTTTCCCAACTCAAATCGCTCGAACCGGGCACCTTTGTGACGGTCCGGCGCGAGGGGGCCGCGCCCCTGACATTCCGGGTGACGGGGGTGGAACTCATGGCCAAGGACGCGTTCGACGGCGCGTCCATCTTCCGGCGCGACGGGCCGCACCAGCTGAAGCTGGTGACCTGCGGCGGCCGGTGGCTGGACGAACAACAGGACTACGGCGACAATGTGATTGTTACGGCGGTGCCTGCATGATTCACGACGCAGCGCTCATCGTCGCCACCAGCAGGGGGAAGGAGCCGGACTTGGCGCCTTTCGAGGCCTCTTCCGCTTGGGACTCGGGACTGAACGAGTTTTTTGCCGCCGGTGACGAAACCGCGCTGGCAGAGGCGTACCGGCAGTTCGCGCCCCTGGTGCACACTCTGGCGCTCCGGTCGCTGCGCGACAACGCCGCGGCCGATGACGTCACCCAGGAAGTGTTCATCCGGGTGTGGCGCTCCCGGTCTTCGTTTGACCCGGCGAAAGCGCGGCTGCCGGCGTGGATCGTGGGCATCACCCGGAACGTGATCACGGATGCGCAGGCGGCCTCGATGCGGGAAACCAGGAAGGTGCTGGCCGCCGTCGAGCTCTCTCCGGACCTGGAACAGGCCGCCGGGCACGCATCCGCGGAGGTACTGGCCGACCGCCTGCTGCTGGACGGGGAACTGGAAAAGCTGGGGGAACCGCAAGGGTCCATCCTCAGGCTGGCCTTCTACGATGACCTGACGCATTCGCAGATTTCACAGAAACTGGACCTGCCCCTTGGTACGGTCAAAAGCCACATCCGCCGCAGCCTGTCCCAGCTCAGAAGCCGATTGGAGGTAGACCGTGCAACATCTTGACCCGGAGTCCCTGAGCCTGCTTGCCCTCGGCGAAAAGCTCGGAGACGACGCCGCGGACCACCTCCGTTCCTGCGCCAGCTGCGCCGCGGAGTACGTGGGGCTCCGCCGCGCCGTCGTGGCAGCGAAGCCAGGACACGACGCCGCTGCGCTGGAGTCACCGGGACCGCAGGTGTGGGCCGGAATCCACAGCGACCTGGGGCTTTCCGCCGCTGTCGCCGACGACCCGCTTGGATCCCCGAGCTCGAAGGGTTCCCGGCCGCCGTCATCGGCGCAATCCGGCTCCCCGACGCCGCTCCCGACCCGGCAGCAAAGGACAGGACGGAAGCGGGAACCTGGCGGGGTCTCGGGTTGGATCCGCCGGCCGGGGGTGTGGCTGGCGGCCGCCGCGGCCACAGCACTGCTGGCAGCCGGGGTCTTCTGGTCCGTCGAGCAGAACCAACCGACTGTGCCCCCGCTGGCCCAGGCTCAACTCACTCCCGTAGACCAGCATTCCGCCACAGGATCGGCCCGGGTCGTCGAGGCCAAGGACGGGCAGCGCACCTTGGAGGTGCGGGTCGACAAGAACGAGGCCCGTGGGTACCAGGAGGTCTGGCTGATCGCGCCGGATCTGTCCCGACTGGTGAGCCTGGGAGTCATGACCTCCGACACCGGGACGTTCTCTGTTCCGGCGGGCCTGGATTTGCGCGATTACCCGATCGTGGACGTATCCGACGAACCGGTCGACGGCAATCCCGCGCACTCCAGCGTGAGCATTGTCCGCGGAACCCTGGCCTTGTAACCTGATCCCCCTCTTGCCAGCGGACCCGGGCGAGAACATAGTGGAGGGAATTTACCACTCCACCGCGGGAGGCAGGCGATCATGCTGAACAACGAGGTGCCGGGAAGCGGGTTGCTGCAGGGCAAGACCGCTCTGATCTACGGTGCGGGCGGTTCCATCGGCGGCGCCGTCGCCCGGGCTTTCGCGGCGGAGGGCGCCTACGTCCACCTCGCCGGACGCACCGAGTCTCCGCTGGAAAAAGTGGCCCGGGACATCCAGGAGAAGGGCGGCCTGGCCGAAACGTCCGTCGTCGATGCGCTGGACGAGGAACAGGTCGACGCGTTTGTGGACCGGGTGGCGAGGAAGACCAAACGGATTGATATCTCCTTCAACGTCATTTCCTTCGGCGACATCCAGCAGCCCCTGATGGAAATTGACGTCAATGACTTCACGCAGCCGATCGGGCTGGCCACACGCACCCATTTCCTCACCACCCGGGCCGCGGCGACCCGCATGATCAAACAGCGCTCCGGTGTGGTGCTGATGTTCGGCGGCTCCGGTCCCCAGACCGTGCCCGGGCTCGGCGGCTTCAAGGTGGCCCTGGACGCGATGGAGGGGCTGCGCCGGCAATGGGCCCTGGAATTGGGCAAACACGGCATCAGGGTGGTCACGATGGTGTCCGGCGGGATCATCGAGACGATCCCGTGGCAGACGGAAGGGCGGGAGGAGATCATCGTGGAGATCGCCAGGTCCGCCCACCTGAACCGCACCGCGACGCTGGCCGACGTCGGGAACGTCGCCTGCTTTGTGGCCTCCGACAAGGCCGGCGCCATCACCGACGCCACGGTCAACATCTCCGCCGGCGCCATCGTGGACTACTAGGGGCTATGCCACCAGGTTCGCCGCGGGGCCGTCCCGTTACTGGACCGTCACCTTGACCCGCTGCACCACGTTGTTGCCCATGCCCTGGTAGTTCCAGACCTGCTCCAGCGGCTGGGTGGCACCGGTGGCGTCGGTGGCGCGGCAGGACAACTCGTGTTCCCCGGGGTCGGCCACCCACGGCAGGGACCAGGCGCACCAGGCGAAGGGCGCGGCCGGGTGCTGCAGCTGCGCCGGCGCCCACTTGGCATCGATTCCCACCTCGACGCGCCGCACCGCACCCTCGCCTGACCACGCCCGGCCGGTCAGCATCACCGGCCCGGCCGGCACGATCCGGCTCCGCGTGAAGAAGTCCGGTACGCCCGGGGGGACCATCAGTGCGCGGACCTTGATCCAGCTGACCGGCGTGCCGGCGTCGTCCGCGTCCTGCTGGTAGCGGTACGCGACGGATTGCTGGAACCCCTCGAACGGCTTGGTCAGCACCGTGATCGAGGACAGCCACTTCACGCTCGCCATGCCGTACCAGCCCGGGACCACCAGCCGCAGCGGGTAGCCGTGCTGCGGCGGCAGCTCATTGCCGTCCATCTCGTAGGCCAGCACGATGTCGGGGCGCAGCGCCTCGGCAATCGGGAGGCTCCGGGCGAACTGCTGCCGGACCCCGCCCTGGATTCCGCTGTCGGCACCGGTGAACACCACCTCCACGGCGTCGTCTTCCACCCCGGCCTGGGTCAGCAGGTAGGCGAGCGGGACCCCGGTCCACACGGCGGTGCCGACTGCCTCGAGCTGCCAAGGCTGGCTGAGCGGGCGGGGCCGCAGCAGTGCGCGCCCGTTACCGGCGCATTCCAGGGTCACCGGGACGCTGATCATCGGCGCCCGGCGGAGCGCTTTCAGGTTCAGCTCCAACGACCGCTGCACGGCACCGCCGATCTGCAAGTGCCAATGCGCGGCATCGATGAACGGGATGTCGAAATGGTTCAGCAGGTAATGCAGCCCGGCCGGTGTGGTGTCACTCCGCAGGGCCTCCAGCGGCATCGAGTGATTCCGCACGGCGAGCTGGAGTTCCTCCGTCGTCAGCGGGCCGTGGCTCGGTTCGCCGGGGTGCGGCGCGAGCTTCCGTCCGTGGCGCGGTGTTTTCAAGATGGACGAGTGTCGCGACATCTGCTTTGGCATGGCACTGCGATTCTGTTCCGGACCGGCCCGGCTTTGGACCGGTGTCACCCGCCTTCAGGTCTACGCCGCAGCCCGGAACGCGTCAATACTGTCCAGTCCGGCATGGTGGTGGCTGCGCGCGGGGCTAAATCGTGTGCGACTCGGCCAGGAATTGCGCCAGGCCCAGCGGTTCGCGCCCGGTGAGTTCGTGGACGGCCGACGTCGGCCCGGCCAGTTCGCCAGCGGCGATCGCGGTGTAGGTGCTCACCCAGGCGTCCACCTGCCACGGCGGAGCACCATAGGAGGCCCGCGAGGCGTAGGCCTCCTCGAGGGTCTCATTGTGGAAAGTGATGGTCCGGCCGGTCCCGGCGGTGAGGAGTTCCGCCGCCGTGGCCAGGGCAATGTCTTCGGGGCCGGTGAGATCGTAGCTTCTGCCGAGGTGCAAGGCCGGGTCCCGGAGCACGGTGACGGCGGAACGCGCGATGTCCGCCCGGGCGACGGCTGCCATGACACCGTCCCCGGCGGGGCCGCGGATAACGCCGTCCTCACCCGCCAGCAGCGGCAGGAAGTCCAGGTAGAAGTTGTCCCGCAGGAAGGTGAAATCCATCCCGGAGGCCTTGATGTGCTCCTCGGTGGCGAAGTGGTCCCGGCCGAGAGTGAAGACGGAATCAGCTGCCGCGCCGAAGAACGAGGTGTAGACGACGTGCTGCACGCCGGCCGCGGCCGCCGCGTCCACAAACGTGTAGTGCTGCTGCAGCCGGTCCTCGGCCTCGGCGGCGGAGACCATAAAGAGCGTCGTCACCCCCGCAAGGGCGGCTTTCGCGAGCACCGGGTCGGCGTAGCTAACCACCACGGGGACAGCGTGTTCCAGGTCCGGAGCCCGGTGGAGGTCGCGCACAAGGAGCCGCTGCGGGGTGCCGGCTTCGGCGAGCAGCCGGGCCACCAAGCCGCCCAGGTGCCCGGTGGAACCGGTGACGGCGAGCGTGGGGGCGCCGGTCATGGGCTTATGCCTCCCGGGAGGCGGGTGACTTGGTTTGCGCCGGGTCGCGTTCGGCCAGCGGGCCGATGACGGCGTCGATCTTCTCCATGATTCCGGCGTCCAGTTTCACGCCCGCGGCCGCCACGTTCTTCTCGATCTGTTCCGGCCGGGACGCGCCCATGATGGCGGAGGCCACGTTCTTGTTCTGCAGCACCCAGGCGATGCTCAGCTGGGCCATGGTCAGCCCGGCCTCCTCCGCGATCGGCTTGAGCTGCTGGACGCCGGTGAGGACCTCGTTGGACATCCAGCGCTCGATCATTTTCGAGCCACCCTTGGAATCCGTGGCGCGGCTGCCCTCCGGGGCTGGCTTGCCGGGGTGGTATTTGCCGCTCAGCACGCCCTGCGCCATCGGCGACCAGACGATCTGGGAAAGGCCAAGTTCCTCGGAAGTCGGCATCACCTCGGCCTCGATGACCCGCCACAGCATGGAGTACTGCGGCTGGTTGGAGATCAGCTGGAAGCCGAGTTCCTTGGCGAGGGCGTGGCCGTCACGGATCTGGCTGGCCGTCCATTCGCTGACGCCGATATAGAGGGCCTTGCCCTGCCGCACGATGTCCGCGAAGGCCTGCATGGTCTCTTCCAGCGGGGTTTCGTAGTCGTAGCGGTGCGCCTGGTAGAGGTCCACGTAGTCCGTCTGCAGCCGGGTCAGTGAGCCGTTGATGGCCTCCAGGATGTGCTTGCGGGACAGGCCAAGATCGTTGTGGCCCTTGGGACCGGTAGGGCCGAAGACCTTGGTGAAGATTTCCAGCGATTCCCGCCGCTCATCCCGGAGGGCCGTGCCGAGCACGGTCTCCGCGGCTGTGTTGGCGTAGACGTCCGCGGTGTCGAAGGTGCTGATACCGGCGTCGAGGGCGGCCCGGACGCACTGGGTGGCGACCTCGTTCTCCACCTGTGAACCGTGTGTGAGCCAGTTGCCGAAGGTGATTTCCGAAATCTTGAAGCCGCTGTTCCCGAGGTATCTGAATTCCATGGGTTTCACCGTAGCCGACTTGCCTGCCCGGGGTAAGGCCTCAGCCTGCTTTGCGTTCCTGGGCCTCGGGTTTGGGCAGTTGTTTGCCCTGCGGCCCGGGCAGTTGTTCGTTCAAAGGCCTGCCCAGGGGCTTCCTGGGCAGCGGCAGCCGGCCGGGGAGTGAAACCAGCGAGCCTGTGTCCAGCAGTGACTTCGCGGCGGGCATCGGGAATTTCTTGAAGGCCGGCGGGACCGTGCCGAGCTGGCCGTTCCGGTCCGTGGCTGACTCCACGAGCGGCGCCACCGCAGCTATGTCCTGGGCCGGAGCTGTGGGGCTGGGCAGTTCGCGGACCGAAACCTTGACTTCCGGGGCAGCCGCCGCCTTGGCCCGGGCGGCGGCACGGGCATCGGCCCGCGCGACGGCGGCAGACCAGTCCGGTGCCAGGACGGGTTCCTTCTTGTCCGCCTTGGCGGGTTTGCCCGGTTTGGCAGCCTTGCCGGACTGAGGCTGCCGGGCGGCTCCGATGGTCCGGAGCGGGCGGTCCTGCTGGACGGAGGGGGCAATTCGGTCGGCTCTGCTGCCGGTCCTGAACAGCCCGCGCCCGACGGCCATGACGGTCACGGCGACCAGCCGGCCGAGGCCGGCAATCACCAGCGTGGCCACAAAGACGAGGAAGAGACCGAAGAACATGACAAGCGCCACTCCCAGGGTCCCGAAGAAGGTCAGGTTGAGGGCGATGGTTGTCGGATCTCCCATTTCACCTCTCCTAACTGGCCTCGCCGCGACGTGACCCGCCCGAGCCGGCGGGCAGAGCGGGACCCCTTAACAATACGTACTTTTCCCCCCGGACACGCAGGCATCCGGCGTCTTCGCGGAGACGTGTCAAAGCTGTTATCCGTGCCGCCGGCCCGGTGCCGCCGGGCCGTGCGGCTATAGTCGGAAGGAGCCTGCCGGCGTCGTCCGGCCCCCGGAAAGGACAACTGTGACGCCCCAAGCCGCCGCCGGCCCCGGAGCCCCCGCCCAGCCGGACCCGGCCCCTTTCCAGGGCAACTGCCCCTGCCTCTCCGGGGAGCAGTACGGGGAGTGCTGCGGCCGCTTCCACCGCGGCGAGGCGGACGCTCCAACGGCTGAACAACTGATGCGCTCCCGGTACAGCGCCTTCGTCGTGCTGGACGCCGGCTACCTCCTGCGGACCTGGCACCCGGACACCCGCCCTGCGGTGCTGGAACTGGACGCGGACATGCAGTTGCGCCGGCTGGATATCGTCTCCACCGGACGCGGCGGCCCGCTGGACACCGAGGGGACCGTTGAGTTCAAGGCTTACTTCCGGCAGGACGGCGAACGCGGAGTCCACCACGAGACGAGCCGCTTCCTGCGGGTCAACCGCCGTTGGTATTACTTCAACGCCGTCGCCGTCGAGTTCGGCTGACCGGACGGCGCAGCCAGCGGGCGGTTGAGACGGGCGGTTAAACAGCTTCCGGGCGCCGGGCAGCGTTGCCCGACGCCCGGCAGGTTCCGGACGGCTGCCTGCCTAGCGTTCCAGGACCGTGTCCACCGGCGCGAACCCGGCGCGGTCCACTTTGCGGTGGAAATGCATGCCGGCGGTTCCGCCGATGACAGCGCCAACCAAAGCCACCGCGGCCACCACCACGGCAGCGATGATGCTGGTGCTGGTCAGCTGGCCCTCGTTGACCGGGATGCGGGGGAAGCTGTTGAGCTGGGCCAGGATGTTGTACTTCTGGCCTGCCACGAGGCCGAGGATGGCGACAACGACCGCGGCGATGAGGGCCCAGATCCACACCATGAACCCCTGCTTCGCTCCGTTGAAGCGTGCCATCCGGCCGGCGACGTAGCCGCCGGCGAAGTAGGACACAAACAGGATCACCAGCAGCACGATGATGCCGACGAGTCCCACGGATTCATTGCCGGAGGTGACCGTGGCGTTGACGTCCGTGTTGGTGGCAAGCCCGACGGCGGTGCCGGCGGCGGCGACCAGCGCGGTCAGCAGCACAGCCAGACCGGTGGCGGCGAGCCAGCCGAAGAAGGCCGAGCCGATCTGGATGCCACCGAACTGCTCCTTTTCGCGGGCCACCACGGTTTCGCGGGTGGGAATCTCTTCGACCACAGTGTCGCGCGGGGCAGTGACACGTGCGGGCTCGTCATGGCGCACGGCCGTTACGGGCTGGCTTCGGGTCGGCTCCGTGCGGACCGGTTCAGTGTGGACCACGTCCTGGGCCCGGGTGGGCGCGTCGGCAGCGGCACCTGTCGGGAGGGCGCTGGCGTCGTTGGCGGAGGCGGTGCCGGGGCGGGCAGCATCCTGCCGGGCGTCGTGAATCCGGGCGTCCTGGCTCACGGCCCCATCCTCGTCACGTGCGCGCCGGGGAGTTCGATCCTGGGGGCCTGCTGGGTTGCTCATCGGGACTGCTCACTTTCACTGAATGACCCGCGCCCATTGTTTGGGCCGGATACCGCAAGGCGGAGGCCGGTGTTCAGGCCTCAGGTCCACCTAATCACGGGCAGTCAAAGGTAGCAAGGATGCTTACTATTTATGGGGTGCCGGTCCCCCCGTCAGCGGTACTTCCGGTGCAGGTTGGCCTTCATCGATGCGCGCGGGCTGGCATCGGCAATCCAGGGCCCGGTTCCTTCGGACTGGTCCAGGACCCCGGCCTCCAGCCATTCGTAGTCGCCGGCCAGGACTTTGCGGGAGAGCACGTGGTCGCCGTCGTCGGTGTTCCGCCAGAGCTGGTCGAAGTATTCATCCACCCGCACCCGGGCTTGTTCACAGAACGCCTCGGCGAGTTCATAGGCGGACGCGCCCTTCTCCGGCGAGGTCCGTAGCAGCATTTCCGCCCGGGAGCAGGCGGCGGCCATCGCGAACAATTCGGCCCCGATGTCCACAACCCGGCCCAGGAACGCCTGTTTGTGCTCGAGCTTCGCCTGCCACCGTCCCATCCCGTAGAACGTCTGACGGGCCAGCCGCCGGGAGGACCGCTCGACGAAGCGCAGCTGCTTTGCAAGCCGGCCGAAGTCGCTGTAGGAACGGGGGTCCATCCCTGCCCCTGCGACGAGCTTGGGCAGCCACTTCGCGTAGAAACCGGACGCGCCGACGGCGGCCCTGGCCTTGTCGGACAGGCTGGCGTCCTCGGAGGCGAGGTCTCCGGCGGCCGCAAGGTGCGCGTCCACGGCCTCGCGGGCGATCAGCAGTTTCATGATCTCCGAGGATCCCTCGAAGATCCGGTTGATGCGCAGGTCGCGGAGCTGCTGTTCGGCCGGCACGGCGCGCTCGCCGCGGGCCTCGAGCGAGTCCGCGGTTTCGAAGCCGCGGCCGCCCCGGATCTGCACCAGCTCGTCGGCGATCCGGCAGCTGATCTCCGTCGACCACAGCTTGGCGAGGGCCGCCTCGATCCGGACGTCCTTCTGCCCGGCGTCGGCCATTTCAGCGGACAGTTCGAAGACGGCGTCCAGGGCGAAGGCGCTGGCCGCAATGAAGGCGATCTTCTTGCCCACGGCTTCATGCTTGCCCACCGGCCGGCCCCACTGGGTGCGGGCATTGGACCATTCCCGGGCGATCTTCAAGCTCCACCGGCCGGAGGCGACGCAGAGCGCCGGAAGTGCCAGCCGGCCGGTATTGAGGGTGGTGAGGGCGATTTTCAGGCCCTGCCCCTCGCGGCCCAGCCGGTTGGCCGCGGGCACCCGGACCTGGTGGAAGCGGGTGACACCGTTCTCGATGCCGCGCAGGCCCATGAAAGCGTTGCGGTTTTCCACCGTGATGCCGGGAGAGTCCATCTCGACGACGAAGGCGCTGATGCCGCCCCTGTGGGCCGTGCCGTCAGCGTCGGTGCGGGACGGGACCAGCGCCATGACCACCACCAGTTCGGCGATCACGCCGTTGGTGGTCCAGAGCTTCACCCCGTCCAGGATGTAGGACTCGCCGTCATCCGAGGGCACGGCGGTGCTGCCCATCCGGGCGGGGTCGCTGCCGACGTCGGGCTCGGTCAGCAGGAACGCGGTGATGGCGCCGGCGGCGCAGCGCGGCAGGTATTCCTGCTTCTGCGCCGGGGTCCCGAAGACCTTCACCGGCTCGGGGACGCCGATGGACTGGTGCGCGGAGATCAGGGCACCGAGGCTCGGGTGGACGGAACCCAGCAACGCCAGCGCCCGCCCGTAATAGACCAGCGAGAGGCCCAGCCCGCCGTAGTCGCGGGGAATCTTCATGCCAAAGACCCCCATGTCGGCGAGGTCTTTGAGGTACTTGTCCGGAATCATCGCGTCGCGCTCGATGGTGCGCCCGGACATCGTGCGGCAATAGTCGGTCAGGCGGGCCATGAACGCTTCACCGCGTTCGACGTCGTCCGCCGGGGCTTCCGGCCAGGGGTGGATCAGGCTGAGGTCAAAGCTGCCGAGGTACAGGCCCTTGGCGAAACTGGGCCGGTCCCAACTGGTTTCACGTGCGGCTTCGGCGATGGCGCGGGCGTCGGCTGCGGTGGCGGACGGTCCGATCGCCTCAGCCGGGACCGGGACCATCGCGGCGGGGCTGTCGGCGGGATTGTCAGTGGCTGGATTCTCAACGGCGGAGCTCATCGGGCATCTCCTCTAACCGGGTTTACCGGCTCGAGCCCTGGATCCGCCGTGGGTGGAGGACCCTTCAGCTGTCCCGCAAGACTACCCGCGGGTAGGTGCCGGTACTAGGGGCCGATTGGCCCATAATCTCGGCCGCGATGTCCCCGACGAAGTCACCCGGAAGCTCAACCGTGGAGGCGTGGTGGACCAGCCGGTCCCAGGCGTGGTTGATGCCGTGGACAAGTCCCAGCAGGACGTTCGCGGCGATGATCCAGGCGAGCCGGCCAACGCCGACCAGGACCATGGCAGCGAACGACGCCGCCATCACGAAGAGCGTGAGTACCAAGGCAAAGACAAGCGTTCCCACGAACACCAGCGTTGCCGTTTCCACTGCGCTTAAGTCGAACTGCATTCTTCCCCCTGCACCATTGCTTCGGCTGAATCAGTAGCCCGAGCGTAGGGTGCGGGATGTGCCCTAGCCAGAGTCCACGGGCCGTGCCGTGCTTCTTGATACGGGATCGAAATGCTACCGGGGCGTAGGTCACGGGGCGGTTGCGGTAACCCCGGGGTGCGCGGCCGGGAATGACAGCCGGGGCCTGCGTTAACCTTGTAGCTGGCAGTTTTCCCTTATCCGCTGCCCGATCCCGATCCCACGGCCGACGTTAGGAGAGTGCGTGTCCCGCTCCGCCCTGTCCTCCGCCGACGCCATCAGCGCCCGGCTGCGCGACCTTGAACTTCTCACCAAGGGTCCCGCCTGGGCCCTGACCCGCTCGGCGCCGTGGGTGATCGCCGTGCTGCAGGCATCCTTTACCCGCACCCGGCCGCAGCTTCCGCTGGAACAGTTCCACGCCGACGTTGACGCCTTCCTTGAGCAGCTCCGCCGCCAGGACCCGGGGCTGGGTGGCACCGCCAACGGGAAGTCATTTGGCGATGAGTGGACCCGCAAAAACTTCCTGACCCGGCGAAACCAGTCCGGGCAGATCGTGTACGAGCTCACCGAACCCGCCGCCCGGGTCCTCGCTTTTCTGGACAGCCTCTCCAGCGAACGCTCCACCCTCAACGGTTCCCGGCTCGGCACGCTGCTGGGCGACGTCGAGAAGCTCGCCAACGAGACGAACCCGGACCAGAGCGCCCGGCTGGAATCCCTCGAGGAGGAGATCGGCGAACGGCGCCAGCTGATCGCGGACATCAGCTCCGGTGATTTTGACGGCCTGCTCGACGACGAGGAGGCAGTGGAGGCCGCCGGGAACATCCTGGATCTCGCAGCGAGCCTGCCCGCGGACTACAAAAAGATGCGTGACCGGATCGAAGAACTGGTGGGGGCGCTCCGCAATCAGATCATCGAAGAGTCCCTGAGCAAGGGCGCCACGATGGCCCAGGTGCTGGAAGCGGACAAGCGACTGCGGCAGAGCCCGGAGGGGAGGACCTTCCGCTCCTTCACCGCGTTCCTGGAGGACCCGCAGCAGCAGCTGCGTTTCCGTTCGGCGATCGGCGAGGTGCTCAGCCGGCAGTTCGCCGACGACCTCAGCCATGAGGAACGCGAGACGCTGAAGAACCTGGTGGCGGAATTGCGGACCCAGCACAGCCAGATCCAGCGGATTTACGGCAAGCTCAGCGAAAGCCTGAACACCTATGTCCAGAGCGACGACTTCCGCCAGTCCGTCCGGCTCCGCAAGGTCTTGAGGGAGGCCGAGCAGGCCATCCGGTCCCTGCCGTACGAGCGCGAACGCCCCGGGCTGGTCCGCGGACCGGTGCTGTTCACCGCCGGCTTCGAGTCCCTGGCCATGGTGAAGCTGTTCGACCCGGACGATTTCGCGGCCCCGCCCAAGCTGGCCGACCCCATCGCCTTCAGCGACTCGGACCGCGTGCGCTCGCCGCGGACCGGCAAAGCCAGCCCCCAGGCGATCCGCGCCGCGTTCGCCGGAGCTTCCAGCCTGGCCGAGGCGTGGGAGCAGCTCCCGCCGGGGGAACACCACATTAACTCGATCCGCGCGCTGCTCTCGCACGCCCTGCACCAGGGTGCCGGCTTCGACCGCGAGGCCTGGGACACCCTCGACTTCGAACAGATCGACGGCTCCACGCGCACCGCGTACCTGCCGGTCGTCACGCTTAAGAAGGATTGAACATGACAGAACTTTCCCAGGCAGCAGTGGAGGAACAAGGGACCGTGGAGGCGGAGCCTGCCCAGCACTTCCATGCCGACCCCTTCACGGTGACCCCGCGCGACACCTTCGTCGACGGCGCCGCACTCTTCCCGGGGGACACCGGCGTGCTCCCAATGAAGGTCCGGCAGGCGCTCGTGAAACTCCTCAAGGGCCCGTACATCGATGGTGGCCGGGATGAAAAGCTCTGGACCACACTGCTGGACAACCAGCTGATCCTTCGCAGCCGCCTGTCCGAACTCTTCCTGACCCTGCAGCTGGACCACGAACGCAAGGTGGCCGTCCTGCGCCCGGTGGACCCCGAGGCAATCGGTGCCGGCACCCGCTCCAGCATCCTGCGCCAGCAGCGCGCCCTGAGCCGGGTGGAAACCATCGTGCTGCTGCGCCTGCGCCTGCTCCTGGACCGCCACGTCACGGCCCAGACCGACCCCACGATCACGCGCGAGGAAATTGCTGAACTCGTGGCCCACTACCAGCCGGCCGGCCAGCAGGACGCCCTCCGCGATTCCGACGTCGTCAACCGCGCCATCACCAAGCTCCTGGCCCGCCAGCTCCTCCTCACCACCGGCCTCGACGAGGTCTACACCATCTCCAATGCCCTGCCCCTGGCCCTCCCCTTCGAAAACATCGGCGACATCCCGGCCCAGATCGAAGCCCTGGTGGCAGCCGGCACCGACCAGTCAGGCACGGAACCCCTGCTGGAGTTCGACGGCGAGGCACCGGCAGATGCCGAGGACGACGACGAAGACGGCCATGCCGCCCAGTCGCCCAGGGGCCTTGAAAGCAGCGGCAGCGCCGGGGACATGCGGCAGCATGCGTCTAAGCGAGGAACGAGCGAGCATGCAGAGCATGTCTCCGGTGGTGTCGCGGAAGGCGTCGGCGCGGTAGGCGACCACACCGAACGGGAGGAATCCAAGTGAGCATCGCGACCATGCTCCCGATGGGCGAGCTCACCAACCCGGGCCAGATGCGCCTCGCCCTCGTCCAGGTGGTCAACTGGGGCACCTTCCATGGCGCCCACACTATGCACGTGGACCGCAACGGCACCCTGCTGACCGGCAATTCCGGCGTCGGCAAATCCACTCTGTTCGACGCGATGCTCAGGGTATACGACGCGAGGCCGCGCTCCAACGAGGCCGCAGCCCAGCGCGCGGGCGGCGCGGTGGAGGACAAACGCACCACGTTCACCTACATGCGCGGCAAGGTGGGGGACAAGGCCGTGGGCGAGGGCTCGGCCAGTGCGTTTCAGCGCCCGGGCGCCACCTGGTCCGCCGTCGCCCTGACCTTCGACAACGCCGCCGGCACGCGGGTGACGGTTTCGGCGCTGTTCGACCTGCCCAAAAACGGCACGGAGTCCAGCGTCGGCCGGTACTACCTGATCGACAACAAGCCACTGGACCTGACCGCCATTGAGGGCATCGCGGAGAAGCGCTTCACCAAGTCGGCGCTGGATACGATTTTCCCGGACGCCCAGGTCTTCGACGTGCACAAGGCCTTCGCGGAGCGCTTCCGGCGCCTGCTCGGGATCAACTCCGACCAGGCCCTGCCTTTGCTGCGCGTCATCCAGGCCGGCAAGGGCCTCGGCGGCAGCGTCAACAACTTCTTCCGCGACCAGGTCCTGGACGCGCCCGCCACACTGACCGCGGCGGATGACGTCGTCGAGGAATTCAGCAACCTGATGTCCATCCGGCAGCGGCTTGAGGACGTCCGGCAGCAGCGCGACCAGCTGGCACCGGTGCCCGGGCTGAACAGGGAGTATGCCCAGTCCCTGCTCGAAGCCAACAAGCTGCGGGAGCTCGCCGGCGAGGAATTCGAGGCGTACAAGCAGCAGCTGGCCGTCACCGTCCACGAGAAGACCCTCACCCGGTTCAAGGAGCTGGCCCAGGCGAAGGCGAAGGAGCTCGGAGCCGAGCGCGGCATCCGGGACGGCCTGGCCAAGGAGCTGCGCCAGCTTGAGGCGGACTACAACAACCAGGGCGGCAATGCGATCTCCGCGATCGAGCAGTCGCTGGACAACGCCCGGGTGGGGCTCAAACTCCGCCAGCAGGTGGAGGACTCGGCCCGCAAGGCACTCTCCGACGCCGGCCTGGAACTTCAGTGGTCCGCGGCCGGCTGGGAACAGGCCCACGAGCACGCGGCAGCCCGCTCGGCCGAGCTGAAGGACGACTCGGAGGTCCTCAAGGAGCTGCGTTTCGAGGCCTTCGACGGCCACGCGACCAGCAAGCGTGAGCTCGCCGCCGCCCGGCAGGAACTGGTGTCGCTCAAGACGCGCAAGTCCCTGCTGCCGCCGTCGAGCATTGAAAACCGCAGCGCCATCGCAGCCGCCACCGGCGTCCCCGAGGAGCAGATGCCGTTCGGCGGCGAGCTGATCGACCTCGCCGAGGGCCAGGAACAGTGGCGTCCGGCCGCCGAGCGCGCGCTGCGCAGCCTGGCCACCACCCTGCTGGTCCCCGGCGAGCACTTCGCCGCCGTCACCCGCTACCTCAACGCCCATTCCGTCCGCGGTGCCCTGCGCGCGGTGGACGTCTCCAAGCCCCTGCCCGGCGGCGCACTGGCCGTGCAGGACGCGGCCGATGGCGATCTGCTCACCAAACTGGACATCCTCACCATGGGACCCGGCGCGGAGGCCGGCGAATGGATCCGGGAACGGATCGCCCTCGATTTCGCCTACCCGTGCGTCGAGGATCCGGACGAACTGGCCCGGCTGGACAAAGGCCTGAGCCTGGGCGGGGTGGTCAAGCGAAACCGCCATACCGTGGAGAAGGACGACCGCTTCACGTCCCGCCAGGACTATGTCCTCGGCTTCGACAACGCCGCCAAGCTTGAGCTCGTCGCGGCGCAGGTGGAGGACCTGGAGCAGGAACTGGCCAAGGCCGCCGAACTGGCGCAGAGCCGGGAGGAATCGCACCAGGGGATGAGCCGGCAGCTCGAGGCCCTGCGCCGGGTGGCCGAGGACCACCGCCCCTGGGAGCAGGTCTCGGCCGCCGTGGCGGCGGACGAACTCGCCCGGATTGAACAGCGGCTCAAGGCTGCGCTCGACGCGCAGGCCGATCTCGAGCCGTTGCGCGCCAACATCGAGGCGGCCCGGCACAAGCACCAGTCCAGCACCGAGGCCGCGGCCGTGCTGCAGAGCGAATACAAGGCCGTCGACTCCCGGCTGTCCGCCGCCGATTCGCTGCTGGACGCCGCACGGGCGCGCCTGGCGCAGTCGCCGCCGTCGGACGCCACCGTGACCGCGCTGGAACCGTACTTCACCGGCTTCGGCGACGTCCTGGAAATGCACGAGCTGGACAACCTGGCCAACCAGGTCAGGACCCGGCTCCTCGCCGAACTGCACGCCGCCGAATCCCGCGGCCAGGCCACCTCGGAGCGGCTTACCCGTACCTTCGAGGGCTTCGTGCGCGAGTGGGGAACGGCGATTTCCGCGGACCACGGCACGTCGATCGGCGCCGCGGGCGAGTTCGAAGCCCGGTACCACGCCATTGTCAGCGACGGGCTGCCAGCGCAGGAGGCCGAATTCCGGCAGTTCTTCAACCAGCGCACGCACGAGTCCTTCAGCACGCTGCTGCACCTGCTGGACGAGGAGCGCCGCTCGATCACCAGCCGCATCCTGCCGCTGAACGGGATCCTGTCCGAGGTCAACTTCCATGAGGGCAGCTTCTTGGAACTGGACATCAAGCAGACCCTGCCCGCCACCGCGAAGCAGTTCAAGGACGCGATCCAGAACGCGCTCAAGGTACGCCACACCCGCCCGGGGAAGGCAGCCGCCCCGGCGCCCGGGGCTTCCAGCGCGGACGGGGACGACGACGCCGAGCTCACCAACCGCTACAAATCGCTTGAAACGCTGGTGAAACGGCTCGGCTCGCAGACCCCGGAGGACCGGCGCTGGCGTGCCGAGGTGCTGGACGTCCGCGGACACCTCTTCATCCAGTGCAAGGAGCACCGCGAGGTCCAAAGTTCCAGGGCTGAAAAGAGCGGGCGGAGGAAGACCGAGGTCTTTATGCACGCGGACACCGGCTCGATGTCCGGCGGCGAGCGGCAGCGCTTCACCGCGTTCATCATGGCCGCGGCACTGAGCTACCAGCTGGGCATCGCCGAGCAGGGCTTCACCACCTACGGCACGGTGATGATGGACGAGGCCTTTGTCCTGGCCTCGGAGGAGTTCGCCGGCGCCGGCATCAAGGCGCTGCATGAGTTCGGCTTCCAGCTGCTCCTCGCCGCCCCGGAAAACGTGATCGACCTGTCCCGGCACCTGGGCTCCGTCACCGAGATCCTGCGGGACAAGCGCACCAACCGCTCCGGGGTGCTCACCGCTCCAGTGATCGGCCCGCGCCCCGGATCCGAGGGAACCTGGCGCTCCGAGGCGAACCCGGTGGACATCGTCCTCCGCTGACCCCGCCCCCCTCTAGCAACGCGGGGTCACTTATCGCCCATAAATCCCGCCGGAGTGGGCCGTAAGTGACCCCGCGTTGCTGTTTCAAGGTCGCGGGGACCCTGGCTTCCGCACCTGGCTTGCGCGCGGTGCGGCGATCGGCCGGTCGCGTCCGCACGGTGAATTGCTGCAGGAAGAGGTGCGGACCGCCGTCGCGCTCCGGGCTCCGGTCATCCCCGGAGCCCGCCGCCGGTCCCGAGCCTGAGGGCGTCAACGTGGACCGCGACATCCTGGGGGAGATCCCCGCCCGGATGGATCCCGCGGCGATCAGCGCCAGCAGGAACCCGGACAAACCCGCGGGGGCAATGCCGTTCTACGCCTGGATCGCCGGTGAAGCGGGGATGGTCAAGGAGCTGCGCCGGTACCTCATGCGGGATTTGGGATCGACCGGAAGCGGGTGGCGTTGATGGCGGGCTGGCGGCGGGGGAAAGCCGAGCTGTAACACGGTGTTCGGGCCGCCGGCGGTGCTTGCCGTCGCTTAGACACCTCTCACCATTGTGCCCCTCCCGTTTACCGCATTGACCCCTGCTGGACTGCCGGCCGGGCTAGCGTGGCGGCATGGCCGAGAACCTTCTATCCCCAGGCGCTGATGGGCGCCGGGTTTACGTTGCCCTGGGGGATTCCTTCACCGAAGGGGTGGGGGACTACAACGCCCGGCTGCCTAACGGGGTGCGCGGCTGGGCGGACCGGGTGGCGGAGCAGCTGGCCAAAGCGGACCCCGGGTGGAAATACGCCAATCTCGCCATCCGCAGCAAGAGATTGCGGCACATCATCGCGGAACAGCTGGAACCCGCGCTCGCCATGGAACCGACGCTGATCACCTTGTACGCGGGCGGGAACGACATCCTCGATATCGGGACCGACATCCACACCCTGATGAAGGACTATGAGTTCCTCGTCGCGAGACTCACCGCCAGCGGTGCCACGGTGGTGCTGTTCACCGGCTTCGACGTCAGGGTCTCGGCGCTCCTGGAACCGCTCAAGCGGCGGAACGCCGTCTACAACCAGCGGGTCCGCGAGGTGGCGGCGCGGTACGAGGCCGTGCTGGTGGACTACTGGTGCTTCGACGCGTTCTACGATCCGCGGATGTGGGATTCGGACCGGTTGCACATGTCCAAGGCCGGCCACAAGTATCTCGCCGGCCAGGTCCTGGACCAGCTCGGGGTACCGCACAAGGTCAAGGCCAAGGACTGGGCGCCCCCGGCGAAGGCCGGCCTCCGCGACTGGGAACGCCGGCAGCGCCGCTGGGTCCGGGACTGGGTCCTGCCGCTCTTCGCCCGCAAGCTCCGGGGCGTCACGCTCGGGGACGAGCTCAGCCCGCGCTGGCCGGAACCGGTCAGGGTCCCGCCCAAGGCAGGACTGAAGAAACTGACCACCAGGATCCCCGCAGCCTGAACGGTTTTCCTCCCTGGGCAACCGGCGTCAGCTGTCCAGCAGGTTCTCGTAGCCAGGCGCCACCCGGCTCGCGTGGAACTCCTCGACGTCGAACTCGGCAACGCCGTTGACGTAGAACGGATCCCTGGCCAGCGAGGCATCCAGGGCGCCGCGGTCCGCGTTGGAGAGGAGCAAGGCGCCAGTGCGCGGGATCTTCCGCCCCGCGACCATAAAGATGCCCTGGTCGAAAGCATCCTGCAGCCACGTGACATGCGCCGGAAGATGGAAGTCCACGATCTCTTCGGGGACCTTGTAGGTCAAGGAGACTACATACATGGGGTTAGCCTACCGCCTGCCCCCGGTGCAGAGACGGGATACTTCCGGCACGGAATCCGGCGAAGTTGAACCGTCAATCTTTATTTCTCCTAGACTGTATCCATGACTGAACCGCGCTGGCTGAACGCCGACGAACGCCGGGCCTGGCTGGCCCAAGTGAGCATCAACACCCTGCTTCCGGCAGCCTTGGACACGCAGCTGCACCACGAGCGCAAGCTATCCCTCTTCGACTACAACGTCCTCGCGATGCTCTCCGAAGCCGACGGACGCTTTCTGCCCATGAGCGAACTTGCCGCGCGCACCAGCGCCTCCCTGTCCAGGCTCTCCCATGTGGTCACCAAACTGCAGACCCGAGGCTGGGTGGAGCGCCGCCCGCACCCCGGCGATGCCCGGGTCACGACGGCGCACCTCACCGACGCGGGAATGGAAACCATCAAGGAGCTCGCCCCGGGCCACGTCGAGGCCGTGCGTTCGCTCTTCCTCGACGCCTTGAGCAAGGAGGACGTCGCTGACCTCGCCCGGATCGGCGAAAAGATCGTTGGCCGCCTGGACAAGGACCACTGGATCCTGCGGGACAGCCAGCAGGCCTGAGGTTCGCCGCCGCAAAACCCTCCGGAATACGGCGCCAAACGCTACGGAATGCGGCGTCGCCTAGTGTTGGCACTATGGAATCGCCGATCGACAGCTACCTGCGCCAGATCCACGCCGAGATCGCCCAGTTGAAGGACGGCAAGCCCTACAGCACCATCCCGGCGATGGCCAACGTGGACCCGGACAACTTCGGCATCGCGCTCGCCACCGTGGACGGCAAGGTTTACGAGATCGGTGACACCCGCGAGGAATTCACCATCCAGTCGATCTCCAAGCCCTTCACCTACGGGCTGGCCCTCGAGGACCTGGGCAACGAGGCCGTGGACGCCAAAGTGGACGTGGAACCGTCCGGCGATTCCTTCAACGAGATCTCCCTGGCCGAGGGGACGGGCCGGCCGGCCAACGCGATGATCAACGCCGGTGCCCTCACTGCCACCTCGCTGATCAGGGGATCCGGCGGGCAGTCCGGCTTCAAACGGATCCTCAGCACATATTCCGCTTTCGCGGGCCGGCAGCTTTCGGTCAGCGAGAAGGTCTTCGAATCCGAGCTCAAGCACGGCCACCGCAACACCGCCCTGGCGTACCTGCTGCGCTCCTTCGACATCATCGAGGATGACCCGACGCCGGTCCTGGAGGACTATTTCCGCCAGTGTTCTGTCCTGGTGAACTCCTACGACCTCTCGATTATGGCCGCCACCCTCGCCAACGGCGGCCGGAACCCGCTCAGCGGCAAACAGGTGCTGGAGATCGGCCCAGTGGAACGCGTGCTGTCCGTCATGATGACCTCCGGCATGTACGACGACGCCGGGGCCTGGATCAGCAGCGTGGGCATGCCCGGAAAGAGCGGGGTGGCCGGCGGGATCATCGCGGTGCTGCCCGGCCAGGTGGGCCTGGCGGTCTATTCGCCGCCGCTGGATGAGCATGGCAGCAGCGTCCGCGGACTGGCTACTGCCCAGCGTCTCTCCCGGGACATGGAACTGCACTTCGTCCGCGCGGCCCGGACCGGACGGTCCGCCATCCTCGCCGCCTACGACGTGACCGAGACGCCCTCGGGGATCCGCCGGAACGACGAGGCCGCCGACGTGCTCCGCGCCCACGGCCACCGGGCGCGGGTGATCGAAGTCAACGGCGACCTGCTTTTCGCCGGCACAGAGTCCATGGTGCGCGAGCTCAGCAGCCTGCCGGACGAAGTAGACCTGGTGGTCCTGGACCTGCGGCGCACCGACCAGGTCAGCGAGGTGGCCGTTCGCATGCTGGAAATGTCCTCGGAAAGACTGACCGGCGCCGGCCGCGAACTCGTGCTGATCGAGGCGGACGGCTCCGTTGCGGAGGCATTGGGACAATCAGCACGGCATCCGGTGCCGTCCTTCGCGACCCGGAGCGCCGCCGTCGAATACTGCGAAAACCGCCTGCTGGAGCGCCACGGTGACCACCTGCTGCTGCCGGACCTCGTACCGGTCACCGCGTCGCCCGCCCTGGCGCCCCTGGAGGAGGCGGACGCCGCGGCCCTTGAAGCCCTGATGACCCCAAAATCCTACGAGGACGGCGACGTCATCCGGCGCGTCGGGCTGCGGTTCGGCGGGGTCTACTTCATCACCTCCGGAAGGGTCAGCAGCACCTCCCCGGGGCCTACCGCGGAGCGGGTCAAGCTGAACACGCTCAGCGCCGGGATGACCTTCGGGGAGCTGGCGCTGGGCAGCGGGAACCGGCAGGAAACCACCGTCAGGGCGGTGGGGGAGGTCCAGGTCATGGTGCTCAGTGCCGAGGCGATCGCCGAGCTGGAGTCCAGCGACCCGCGGCTGGCCCTCGCCCTCTGGAAAGCCTTGACCCGGGACGCCTACACCCGGGTGGAGCAGTACCTGCGCGAATCGGCGGTCCGGATCCGCGAGTAGCGGCGTCGAGGGCCTGAACCTCCCTGCTTTGTTGCTTCCGGCAACTGCTGGCAGACTGGATCCATGGATTTCACGTCCCGCTTCGTAGCCCTCGGCGACTCTTTCACGGAAGGCGTCGGCGACGACGACCCCGCCCGCCCCAACGGCGTCCGGGGCTGGGCGGACCGGGTGGCCGAGCAGCTGGGCGCCGCGGATCCGGGCTTCGGCTACGCGAACCTCGCCATCCGTGGCAAGAAGCTGCGCCAGATCATGGCTGAACAGGTCGATGAGGCTGTAGCCCTCAAACCCACCCTCGTGAGCATCTATGCCGGGGCCAACGACATCCTCCGGCCCAAGGTCGATATCGACGACCTGCTGGTGGACTATGACGCCGGCATCCGCAAGCTCAAGGCCACGGGCGCCACCATCGTGATGTTCACCGGGTTCGACTCCCGCGGCTCCAAGATCTTCGGCACGACGCGCGGGCGCACCGCAATCTATAACGAACTGGTCCGCGGCATCGCCGGTGACCACGGCGCCCTTCTGGTGGACTACTGGCGCTTCAGCGAGTACTACGACTGGGGGATGTGGGCCACCGACCGGATGCACATGTCCGCCGCGGGCCACGCGAACATGGCCAAACGCGTCCTCACCGTCCTGGAACACGACCACTCGATCGACATCCCGCCCATGACCCCGGTCCCGGAGTTGAACCGGGCCGAGGCAATCCGGGCCAATGCCCGCTGGGTGCGCGAATTTGCCGGACCGTGGGTGGTCCGTCGCGTCACCGGAAAGTCCTCAGGCGACGGACTGGCGCCGCGCTACCCCCTTCTCACCCACCTCTAGGCCCGGAACCCGGACGTCGCGATCAGTTCCCCGTTGCCGAGGACGGCAAGAACCTCGACATCCCAGCTGTCCGTTGCCCAGTCCAGCATCCGCCGGCCGCCGGCAACGACCGCCGTCGCCAGGACGTCCGCGGTGACAATGTCGGTGGCCGCCACGGAGACCTGGCGGAATTCGGAGCGGCGGAATTCGGTGCGGCCCATTCCTGCCTTCCAAATATGGTCGCCGCGCTCGGCGCTGCCGGACGTAGCCAGTGCGGCGAAGCGGCTGGTACCGCCCAAAGGGAACCCCGAGAGCAGCGCCCCGCGATCATGCGGATCCACGATGCCGGCCAGCCACGGGGACCCTGTTCCAGGGGCGGGCGAGCCGCTCACCAGCACATCGCCCCCGGCGTTGAGGCACCAGTCCTCGACGCCGACGGACTCCAGTGCGGTGGCTGCCTGGTCGATCGCGTAACCCTTGATGATTCCGGAAAGGTCCAGCACGCCGTCGGGCCGCTCGGGGGTGAAAAATCCCTCGGTCAGCAGCCGCCAGCCGGTGGCATCCTCAAAGCGGGCGCGGAAGGCCGCCGAAGCGTCCCGGAGCGTGACCTCGCTGCGGGCCATCCGGCTCGCCTCGGAATCCGGGCGGTACAGGCTGAACATGGCATCCAGCCCGGCAAACACGCGTTCGACGGCGGCCGTGGCACCTTCCAGCACCTGCCCGCCGTCCGCTGCCCCGCCGGTGGCGGTGGGCAGGGCGAGGCTGATGACGGTCCCCATGCACTGGAAGGTCCTGCTTTTCAGTGCCGGGGCGCTCCGCGCCGGGCTCTCGGCGGTTATGAGCTTAGAGGTTCGCTGCATCGAGGGCTCCCTGAAGCGAACTCAAATACGCGTCACTGGTGACGGTGGCGCCACCAATCGTCTGCACCTGGGCGGACTGGGCCTTGATGACCTCCGCACGCAGCAGCGGAGCTGCCCGGTTGCTGATTTGCACGGACTTGCGGTCCTCGTCGGTGAGCTGAAGGGCGGTCACATCCGTGATCGCGCCGGCTTTTACCGTGATCTGGACCTGGACGGCGCCGAAACGGGTCTGGACGACACTGCCGGCATAGGTTCCGGCGGCCTGCGCGGCGGCCCCGGCAGAACCTGAAGAACCCGTGGAGCTGCTTGATCCGCTTGAGGAACTCGAACCGGAAGATCCGGACTTGGTCCCGCCGCCGGCTGCCGCTCCGGACGTGGTCCCGTTGGACGTGGTGGCCGACGTGGTCGCCGCCGTGCTCCCCGTGTTGGCGACGTGCGCGCCGGACTGCCAGCCGACCAGGAGGATCCCGGCGGAGGCCAGTGCTGCAGAAACCGCTGCTCGTAGTCTCACCAGTCGAACCTTTCGTTGTGGAGTTGTTCTTCACGCACACCTGCCGAGCGGGCTTCGCTGATCACACTGCGCGCCCAGACGGTCGGGCCGCAGATATACACGTCGGCGCCGGCGACGTGTGGAGCGTAGCTGGCCAGCCGGTGTCCTGACCGGACGGCCGACTCCGGCATCCAGCCCTGTTTGCCTGTGGTCCGGGGCCCGGTGAGATGGAACAAGGTGGCGCCGCGTCGGCGGCAAAGTTCCAGGATTTCGGCACCCAGATACAGTTCGGCCTCACTGTGGCCGCGGAGAATCACCGTGGCGTTGCCCGGTTCAAAAGGGGTGCGCTCCAGCAGGGCGCGGATCGGGGTGATGCCGATGCCCGCTCCGATCATCACGACCTGGTCCCGGCTGCGGGCCGCCGTGCTGAAGAGCCCGTAGGGACCCTCGATGGCGACGCTCGTCCCGGACTTCAGCCGTGCCAGCTGCGCCGAACCCCGGCCGAGGTTGCGGACGGTGATGCGCAGTCTGCCCCGCCCCGAGGAATCGAACAGCACGGGTTCCGCGGAGAGGCTGAAGGGGTGCGGATGCCACCACGCGCCCGGGGAGAGGAACCGCCAGATGAAGAACCTGCCGCCGTTGCCGGCCAGTTCGTCGAGGTGCCGGCCCGTCAGTTCAATGCTGACGACGCCGGGCGCCTCCGTCACGACGCGGCTCACCTTCAGTTGGTGCCGGACCGTAGCGACGATTGGCTCAAGTACGCGGTAGTGGGCCAGGGCGGCCCCGGTGGCGATGCAGATGGCGATCCAATACCAGCGCTGCCACGTGCCCTCGGCGAAGAGGGCGCCGGTGCTGAACTGATGCGGGATCGCCGTGAGTACGGCGGCGTAGGTCAGCAGGTGCACGGCGTACCAGAACTCGTAGGGGAACCGGCGCCGGACTGCCACGAGTGAGGTGACGACCACGGCAATGAACAACCCGATCGACACGATGGCGAGCCACATGTCGGGGACCAGCACCCAAAGGGACACCAGTTCACTGACTGGATCGAGCCCTTCGGCCATCCCGTATCCCGCTGCGATCAGGATTCCGTGTGCGAGCAGCAGGTAAAGCGACGGTTTGCCGAGTTTGCGGTGAAATTCAAGGGCCCGGTCGTGCCCAACGGCGCCGTCGATCAAGGGAAGACGCGCCACCAGCAGCAACATCAGCAGCACAAGGTCCATACCGGCAAGGCCGGCCACGATTCCCAGGGCCGTGAACGAGCCTGCAAGCGTCGAGAACCCGGTGGCGCCGCCGTCGGCCAGCCACAGCGCAATGGCGGCCGCCACCGAAGACCAAGCGAGCACGGTCAGCAGGTCTGCCCGGAACAAGCGACTCCGGGCCTGACCGCGGAACCGCTCCACGGGAGTGCTGCGGGCCGCGCCAGGGACGACCATCTGGAGTGAAGAGTTCATGGTTATACAGTCCGCCGACCGCCTATCATTTTGCTGTGAAAGCGCTAGGGTGCCGATGTGACTTCGCCCGGAACCGGCTGGCGTCCCTTATACACCTCCGGTTAGCGGATTGGTCTTTAATTCGTCAAGCTCGTAGACTTGGTAGGCGCTAGGTGGCGCGGAGCGTGTGCAATTGCTCCGGTTGGCGGGATCTGTCTGCAATATTGGCAGTCCTGATGGCCGGTAGTTAGGGGCTCAAGTTGCGTGCACTCCTGTATTCGCCCAGCATCCCGGTACTTCGCCGTGGTTTTCCTTTCAGGGATTCAACAGCCGGTGCCCGAGGCCCACAGTCTTCGCCGCAGTGAGGAAATCAGCCGGTTGACCCCGTCTGCCTGAACACTGCGGAACTACCGAAACTCAGTGGGAGCTGGATGCGGACGCCGCCTGTCGCACGGTTACGCGGGAACTCTGCAACCGTTTCATTTATTTTGAGGAGAGTCGTCATGGCAGCACACTGCCAGGTGACCGGAGCCGAGCCGGGCTTTGGACACAGCATTTCGCACTCGCACCGACGCAACAAGCGTCGGTTCGACCCGAACATCCAGAAGAAGCGCTACTGGGTTCCGTCCCTGCGCCGTAATGTCACTCTGCAGGTCTCTGCAAAGGGCATCAAGACCATCGACGTGCGTGGCATCGACGTAGTCGTAGCCGCCATCCTGGCACGAGGAGTGAAGCTCTAATGGCTAAGGACAAGGACGTACGTCCGATCATCAAGCTCAAGTCGACCGCGGGCACGGGTTACACCTACGTGACGCGCAAGAACCGTCGTAACGACCCGGACCGCATGGTTCTGAAGAAGTACGACCCCCGCATCCGCAAGCACGTCGAATTCCGAGAGGAGCGCTAAACACATGGCTAAGAAGTCAATGATCGCTAAGAACGAACAGCGTAAAGTCATCGTAGAGCGTTATGCTGCAAAGCGCCTCGAACTGAAGAAGGCTCTGGTTGACCCCGCGTCGACCGACGAGGCACGCGAAGCTGCACGCCTCGGCCTGCAGAAGCTGCCCCGCAACGCCTCACCGGTACGTCTGCGTAACCGCGACATCATCGATGGCCGCCCGCGCGGTACCTTCCAGAAGTTCGGCATCTCCCGTGTTCGCTTCCGCGACATGGCTCACCGCGGTGAGCTCCCGGGCATCACCAAGTCTTCCTGGTAATTCAGCACTCCTGAATCCAGTGGATTGAAGAAGGGCCGGCGCCACTAGGTGCCGGCCCTTCTTGCGTTTAAGGATTCGACGGCGGTTGGCCGGCGACCGCTGTGCGGGCGGTTGGCGGGCAACGACGTGGCAGCCGTGTGCGGGCGGGTGGATGCCCGCGCCTGAGGGGTGATGCAGCCCACAGGGAGTTGTTTTGGTTGTTTGGGTGTGGGGAGGGTTTGGTGGGTGCCTGGGATCGGTGTGGTGGCGGGGTTTTTGGG
>NZ_MQTS01000045.1 GCF_020532825.1 Arthrobacter sp. SO3 | reverse complement strand
GCCGTTGATAAGCCCGCCCTCGATCAGCGGGCCAAAGGTGACCTGGTTGTTGGACGCCGGGTCGCTGCTGACGGTGGTGGTATCCGGGGCGGCGGCCTGGGCCGGCATTGAAGTGGCAGCGAAGGCGCACAATGCCAGTGCTGATCCTGCAGCGATCCGGGTAGCGGTCTTGAGGGTCTTAGTCACGTTTATCTCCAGTTAGGTAGCCGTACAGTTTCCACTCACCAAAAGGTGTCACAGAACCATTCGGACCTGCGTGGAATCCGGATGGGTTGCAGCCCTCCAACCCAGCAACGCGGGGTCACATCGCGCCCATGTTGGTGCCCGGGATGGGCGCGATGTGACCCCGCGTTGCTCTGGTCGGTGGGGTGAAACAGGGTCAGTGGGCGTGCCGGGCCCGGAGGAGGATCTTGAAGAGTTCGCCGAGGACCAGCAGCAGCCCGGCCGGAACCAGGCAGGCAAGCCCCTGTTGGCCGGTGAGCGGGACGGTGCCGAACAGGTCCTGCAGCGCCCGCATCTGGGTGATCAGCATTGAACCGACGAAGGCCCACGCGAACGCCCACAGCAGCTTCGGGTTGGACAGGGTGGAGGGCCCGAAGGCGCTCTCCGTGGGGTAGCGCAGGTTGAGGGCGACGGCGATGTTCATCAGCCCCAGGCCCACAATTCCCATGCTCTGGCCGACCTCGAGTGAACCGTAGGAGGTCTTGCCGAGTTGCACGAGGACCAGGGTCGCGGCCGCCAGGAACAGTCCGACGGCGAGCAGCCGCACCATCATCGACCGGACGATGATCGGCTGGTTGAAGGGCCGCGGCTTGCGGTCCATGATGCCCGGCGTCGCGAGGTCCAGGCCCATCACCGCGCCGATGGGCGCGACAATCGCCATGTGGATCCACAGCACCTGGGCCGGGCTGAACAGCGCCGTCCCGGCAATCGCGAAGGCGGACGATCCGATGAACGCCAAAATGAACATAAACAGGTTGGCGACCTGGATGCGGATGAACTTCTGCAGGTTGTCGTACACCAGCCGGCCCTCTTCGACGGCGGCCACGATGGTGGCGAAGTTGTCGTCGGCGAGGATCATCTTGGCCGCGCCCTTGGCGACGTCGGTGCCCGTGACGCCCATCGCGATCCCGATGTCCGCCGCCGCGATTGCCGGCGCATCGTTCACGCCGTCGCCGGTCATGGCCACGACGTGGCCTTTGCGCTTGAGGACCTCGACCAGCCGCACTTTGTGTTCGGGCGCCACGCGGGCGATCACGCCGATGCCGTCCACCTGGCTGTCGGCCTCCGCGTCGGACATCGCCGCGAACTCGGCGCCGGTGACCGCACGGCCCCTGATGCCCAGTTCCTCGGCGATCGCCGCCGCAGTCACGGCGTGGTCGCCGGTGATCATCCGGACCCGGATGCCGGCGTGTTTCGCCGTGGCGATGGCGGCCACGGCTTCGGCGCGCGGCGGGTCAACTTCACCGATCAGGGCGCTGATCTCCAGGTCCTGCATGAGCGCCATGAGGTCACCCGACGGATCGAACGACGCCGGGTCGAACTCGCGCTGTGCCAGGGCCAGGACACGCCGGCCCTGGCTGGCGATGCGGTCGTTCGCGGCGAGCACTTTCGCGCGCGATTCCTCGGTGAGGGCCTCTGCGCGGCCGCCCGGCATCCGCCCGGACGAGGACCTGCCGAGCACGACGTCGGGCGCCCCCTTCACGTACGCCCGGATGACCGGCCTGCCGTCGGAGCCCGGCATCCGGTGGAAGGTGGCCATGAACTTGTAGTCGGAGTCGAACGGTACCGATGCAACCCGCGGGTTGTTCCTGCGGAACTCCGTGACGTCCACGCCGCCCTTCTGCGCGAGCACGTACAGCGCCGCCTCCGTGGGGTCGCCAATGACCTCGCCGTCCTGGATGTCGGAGTCGTTGCACAGTGCGCACGGGAACATCACGTAGTCCAGGTCCCGTTCGGCGTCGCCGGTGGTCCGCTGGACCTGGCCGTCGAAGCTGTAGCCCTCACCGCTCACGGTGTAGTGGTGCTGGACTGTCACGATTTCCCGGACCGTCATCTGGTTCAGGGTCAGGGTGCCGGTCTTGTCGGAGTTGATGGCCGAAGTGGAGCCCAGGGTCTCGACGGCGGGCAGGACCTTCATGATGGCGTTCTTCTTGGCCATGTTGACCGAGCCGACGGACAGAATCGTGGTGACGACGGCGGGCAGCGCGTCCGGGATGGAGCCGACCGCCAGCGCGACCCCGATTCCGAAGAGCACCGCGAAGGATTCGCCCTGGGCCAGGCCCATCGCGACGATGGCGAGGAAAGCGAAGAGGGCCGCGATGATGATGAAGATGGTGAGCCGGTCCACCTGCTTGGTCAGCGGGGTCTTCTCCACTTTCTGTCCGGAGAGCATGTGGGCGATGTGGCCCACCTCCGACCCCATGCCCGTGGTGGTGACGAGGATCTCGCCGTGGCCGCGGGTGACGTTGGTGTTCATGAACGCCATGTTCAAGCGGTCTCCGATGCCGACGTCGTGCCGGCTGATGGACGCTGCATCCTTCTCGACCGCGACGCTCTCGCCGGTCAGGGCGCCCTCCTCGATCTGCAAGGTGGCCGCCAGGATGATCCGGCCGTCGGCGGGGACGCGGTCACCGGCGTCGACCACCACGATGTCGCCGGGCACAATTTGCTCGGCGGGGACCTCCGCCATGACGCCGTCGCGGCGCACCTTGGCCATCGCCTTCATCATCTTGCCCAGGGAGGCGGCAGCCTCTTCGGCCTTGCCTTCCTGGTGGTATCCCAGCCACGCGTTGAACAGCGTCAGGACGGCAAGCCCAATGGCGGTCCCGTACTCCCCGATCAACAGGCTGACCAGCGCGGCGACCACCAGCACGATCTGCATGTAATCCGCGTAGTGCTTGAAGAACCGCTTCCAGACCGGCTCCTGCTTCGCGGCGGCCAGGGCGTTCGGGCCGTACTCCTGCAGCCGTTGCTCCGCCTCGGCCGCGCTCAGGCCGCGGGCCGGGTCCACCCGCAGCTCGGTTTCGATCTCTCCGGGTGAGAGCGCGTACCAGTTCGTGTCCGCCTCGGTGGCGACTACCCCTGCTGCTGTTCCGGACTTGTCGTTCATGACGTACTCCTCATCGCGGACGCTGCTTAGAACGGGGTGGGAATTTGCCGCGGCGCCAGGGTCGGCTCGCTGTAGTCGCCGGCCTTCTGCCGCTTCGGCAGTTCGACGTCGAGCCCCGGGTACGGCTCGTAGGGCACCTGGCGCAGCAGGTGGCTGATGATGTTGAGACGGCCGCGCTTCTTGACGTCGTTGTTTGCGACGAACCAGGGCGCCCAGGCCGTGTCCGTTGCCTCGAACATGGCGTCCCTGGCCCGGGAGTAGTCGTACCACCGGCTGTAGGACTTCAAATCCATCGGCGACAGCTTCCACGTCTTGCGCGGATCGTCCATGCGGCTCTTGAGCCGCTTGGTCTGCTCGTCGGCGCTGACCTCGAGCCAGAACTTGAGCAGGATGATTCCGGAGTCGACCATTGCCTTCTCCACGAGCGGGGTCATGTTGAGGAACTTCTCGGTCTGTTCCGGGGTGCAGAAGCCCATGACGGGCTCGACGCCGGCCCGGTTGTACCAGCTGCGGTCGAAGATGACCACCTCGCCGGCCGCGGGGAAATGCGCCATATAACGCTGCAGGTACATCTGGGATTTTTCCCGGTCCGTCGGTGTGGGCAGTGCCACCACCCGGAACACGCGGGGGCTCACCCGCTCGACGATGCGTTTGATTGTGCCGCCCTTGCCGGCCGTGTCACGGCCCTCGAACACGATGCAGATCTTGGCTCCGGTGGACTTTACCCACTCCTGCAGGGCAACCAGCTCGCCCTGCAGCTTGGCCATTTCCGCCTCGTACTCCTTGCGGCGCATCTTTGTCCCGAGCTCCTCATCGGCGCTCTTCTGGTTTTTCTTCTTTTTGCCCACGTTCGGCCTCCTAGTCGGGTACTTCCTAGGGCGAATCAGGCAACCGCACCGCGACACCGACGGGACCGGCAATTTCACCCGGGGAACGGGGAACATGGAACGGGGCCGGTGCGTCGTAGGCATCCGTCACGCGCACTTCCGTGCAGCGACCTGCCTCTTCCAGTGTTGGCCCTGGCCGGAATCCGGGTCTACGGCACTAAGACCCTATCGACGCGCCAACCCGGGATGGGCGCTGGCCCCGGGACGGAGGCGCCTGGCCCCGGGACGGAGGCGCCTGGCCCCGGGACGGAGGCGAGGGGCCGGGGCTGAGGCGAGGGTTCCGGGAAGGCGACGCGCCGCCGTCGCCCTCCACCAGCAACGCGGGGTCACATCGCGCCCATGTTGGGGCCTCGGATGGGCCGGATC
>NZ_MQTS01000044.1 GCF_020532825.1 Arthrobacter sp. SO3 | reverse complement strand
CAGGGCTCCTGACATGGTCACATATTCGGTGTGATGTCAGTGGCGGTTTTTGATGCCGAACTGCAGTACCAGGCTGGTGCCGGGGTAGACGGTTTCGGTGGCGGTGAGATGGTCGCAGAGTTCGGCGGCGGCCTTCGTGGCGCGGGCGGTTGGCAGCGGGTCCAGGGTGATCTCGAGGTGGCCGCCGGCGGGCCGGATATCGCCGGGCCGGACAAGCATCTGCCGGATGAGGGCGTGGGCCTCGTCGGCGGCGCGGGCGTAGCCGGTGTTCATCCGGACGTCGCGGGCGAGGGCGGTGACTGTGTTGAACGCGGCGATCTTCACCGCGTGGGTGAGCAGCTTGGTTTCGGTGTCCAGGATCTTCTGCGCGGGGGCGATGTCCCCGAGCCGAAGCCGGGCCGGCACGGCCCGGTGGGCGGCCTGCGTGTTGTCCAGGTCCTGTTCTGCCTGACGCAGTGGTGCGGTGAGCAGGTTGTAGGCCTCGTTCGTGATGAGCACGGACCCTTGGCCGGTAGCGGGGGTGCGGGCGGTGAGCAGGGCCGCGTCGGTGGCGGCCTTCGCCGCGGCATGGCGGGCCGTCGCGGACACCACTGTGGTGTGGGCAATCTTTTTCGCCGGGTTCGGCACCATGCGTTCGGCGTCATCGTCACTGACGGCGTAGGCGTCCTGGGAGTCCAGGTCGAAGTGCAGGCGCGCGTAGCGGAAGTGGTTTTCCTGCCGCCAGCGCGAGCCCATCCGGAACAGCAGTTCCCCGGGTGTGAGGTCGGTGCGGGTGGTGAGCAGGTGGATCTGGCGCACGGCACCCTTACCGTTGTCGATCAGCCGGGTGATCTGGCGCATGCCGAAGACTTCAGCGTTCTTCTTCTCCCCGACGGGCAGGTCCACCAGGGCGTCGGCGGCCTCCCATGCGTGGGCCAGCCCGGTCTCCGGATCGGTGAACGTCACAGTGCCGAAAAGCTCCGCGCCGAGGTCCTCGGCGGTTCCCTTGCGCCAGGTCAGGGTGTCGAAGCCTTTGTCGGCCATGTGTTTGAAGAGGGCCGGGGACCAGCCGCCGCGGTCGAACCCGACGAGGACCCGCCTGTCATTGCCGACAATGTCCCGCAGGGCGGGCAGCAGCCGGCGCAGCTCCATCGCCAGGGAGGCCCCGGGTTCGGCCAGGACGACCATGACCGGGTCCCCGGCCGCGTCACTGACCCAGGTCTCCAGGGTGGCCGGGGCCGGGAACTTCAACCGGGTGGAATGCTGCTTCGCGATCTTCCGGGTGCCATGGTAGGCGCGCACGTGCCCGTCCACGTACAGCAAAGCCGCCAGGTCCTCCCCGTCCGGGCCGCTGCCGGAGAGGTGGCGGGAGGCCATCGCCGTGATCAGCTCAGCGGCTTTCCCCGTTTCGGCGAGGGCAGCGAATTTGCGGCGGATGGTTTTGACCTCCGGGGCGCGGTCCATCCCCAGGATCCGGCCCAGGGCCGCCGGGTCGAACCGGGTCGCGCCCTCGGCGCGGGGTTCGCCGGCCAGGGCGCGGAACACCGCATCCAGCAGCACTGTCTCCAGCCCGTAGAACCCCGGGGCCAACTGCCGGTAAACCTCGTTCGCGCAGGGGAGGAGCCCGGTCGACGCCAGGGCCGGCAGGGCCAGGAACAGTCCGGCCAGCGGGACCCGGGCGGCCGGGGCGAACACCGGCTCCGCATGGGACATCAGTCCGGTCCGGGCTGCGGCGCGCTCACCCATGCGGTCCGCCGGCGCCGGGAGCACCGGCAGATCCAGTGCCTCCTGCCCCGGAAGCTGCCCACCGTGCACGGGGTCCTGCGGCTGTTCTGCCTCCGGCACGGCCTGCCCGGCGGCGGTTTCCGCGGGTTCTAGGGCGCGCATCACGGTGGTCGTGGACAGCCCGGTCGCGGCGCCGATCGCGCGCAGGGACTGCCCGTCCGCCCGGCGCCGGAGGATCTCGGCGACCACGGTGTCCGTGAGCCGGGAGGGGCCCCTCGGGCCGGGTTTCTCCGGGACCAGGGCCGCGGTCCCGCCGGCCTGGTAGTCCTTCCGCCACCGCCACGCGGTGCCCGGGGCGGCGCCGAACGCCGCGGCGACCTGCGCCACCGGGGCGGCCTTGAGCCTGAGCAGCTGTACCGCGGCCAGCCGCTTCCCCGTCTCGTCCCCGGCGTCCCACTGGAAGGACAGTACCCCGAAGAGGTAGACCCGGCCGCCGGTTTCGTCTTCCAGGACGGCGGCGGCCCCAAGCTCCACCGCCTCGGGCGGACACAGGGGAAGGGGCGGCTGCGCGGTCATCCTGCCCATCTTCCCACCTCCCGGAACCTAATAGAATCTCCCCCTAATTATATGACACTGCGGGCAGAATTAAAAGACCCCGGACCCGCAAAATCCCCGCCAATCCGGGAAACCCGGCCAGCCCCCGAATCCCCATGTCAGGAGCCCTGGT
>NZ_MQTS01000043.1 GCF_020532825.1 Arthrobacter sp. SO3 | reverse complement strand
CGGATCACGATCAGGCAGCTGGTTAGTCAACCCGCTGAGGATATGGGAGGTCTCTTCTCCTGCAGCCACGTCCAACCTCTTTTCGTCGTTGAATGGTCGGCTCAAGTTTTCATTCTGTGAGAAAACTTTCTTGCATTTCGAGAATACTCAGGCGATTGCGGGCAGTCAAAGAGGCCAGCGCCCAGCAAGGCTTCCCGAAAGCCTGTGGACGGATTGTGACTGCGGCACCGAGCCTTTCGGTCTGACCTTCCCGGCGCGAATCATCCCCTGGTTCTGGTTGGTTCGATGGCGTGGGAAAGGGGCTCCGTGGAATTGCGAGACCGGCGCCCGGCCGCTTCGGGCCTGGCCCATGCTGCGGGGCCTTGGCCCTGGCGCCGCCCGAGAACGCCTGCCACCACGAGGAGCACCCCGACTGCTGCAGCTGTACCCCCAGCGATACCTCGGTCGTAGGGCCAGTGCCCCACCAGCCCCACGAACGCCGGAATTGTGGCTGTCACCTGGCTGGTCAGTACTAGAGCCCAGCCGATAAAGGGCGCCAGACCCTCGCATCCGAGCGCCAGCCGGACGAAGAACAGGATCCACAGAAATGCCCAACTCAGCCACAGGACACTCAGCAGCGGGTCGTCCGGGAACCATAACATCGCGAGCAGAATCCCGAATGCACCGACCAAACCACTGAACCACCCCAGTCCTTTGGACCCGAGCTGCAGGAGAACGTCCAGGCCAACATACAAATATGTCAACCCGAAGAGGATCATTCCGGACGCACCAGGAAGCAACCGGGGGTCACCGCCACCGGCAGTGCCGGCGTAGACGGCACCCAGCACAAGCTGGGTGGTGCCGATCAGCAAGCTGAAGACCGCCGAATCCCGCAGGGGGATGCGGCCGAGTGCGGCCAGCCCATTAATCAGAAGAGCCGCTCCTGACAGAAGGAGACACAGGTATGGCATGGTGAGCTACTCTCATGGATGGCCGTCCGGACGCTGGCCCTCCGGGTCGACAGGGCATGCGGCCGGGGACAGAAACCCGGGCCAGGTTCACGCCTGGATGAATTCCTGGCGCTGGCGTCCAAGGCCGGACACCTCTATCTCCACGACGTCCCCGGCTTTCAGATACGGGAAGCGTCCGGACAGGGCCACGCCCTCCGGAGTGCCGGTGCAGATCAGGTCGCCCGGTTCCAGGACCAGGTACTGGCTGAGGTTATGGATAATGGTGGCCACGTCGAAGATCAGGTCTTGTGTGGTGGAGTCCTGGCGCGGTTCGCCATTTACCCAGCTGCGCAGCTGGAGGTCGCCTGCGTCCACCTCCTCAGGGGTGACCAGGAACGGACCGGTGGGGCAGAATCCGGCGCAGCTCTTGCCCTTGGACCACTGACCACCGGAACTTTCCAGCTGGAAGGTCCGCTCGGACAGGTCGTTGACCGTGACGAAGCCGGCGATGTGGCTGAGTGCATCCGATGGTGACTCGAGGTAGGACGCGCGGGTGCCGATGACTACGCCCAATTCGACCTCCCAGTCCGTTTTGGTGGAACCGCGGGGGATGGCGACGGCGTCGTTGGGTCCCGCGACAGTGTTGGCAGCCTTCTGGAACAGGACCGGTGCAATGGGGGGTTCGGCGCCCGACTCAGCGGCGTGTGCGGCGTAGTTCAATCCGATGCCGAACACGGAAGAAGGCCGGGTGATGGGTGCACCGATGCGGAGGTTCGCTGCATCCATTTCCGGCAGTTCCCCGGCAGCCAGGGCGGCTGCTGCGCGGGCGGGACCGCCCGAGGACCAGAAGTCCGCGTCAAGGTCCGGGGTCAGCCCGGCCAGGGAGTAGAACGTGCCACCGTCCACGATGGCGGGAGTTTCGGCCCCGACGGCGCCGAGGCGTGCAAATTTCATGCGGTTATTTCCTTCTTCAGGTTGGATCAGGGTCCTTGGGCGCCTCAGTCCACCAGGAGCCTGCCCCAGCGCGGGGCCAGCAGCGGGGCGCCCGCCATCTTGAGGCAGTGCCACAGGGTCACGGCCACCGAGTCCAGGACGGGAACGCCCGTCTCGGCCTCGATTTCGGCGCTGATGTTGGCGCCGTAGAGGTTGGTGCAGAGGTAGATGATGGCGTCCGGCCGGGCCGCGGCCAGCTCCAGCGAGCCCGGGCGCATCTCCGCATCCGTGACGCGGGCGAACGACTCGTTGTTGCTCAGGCCCAGGTACCGGTGGTCCAGGGTCTTGATGCCGTCCCGTTCATAGGACGCCATGATCTGTTCGTTGACGTCCCCGGTGTAGGGGGTGAACAGCCCGATGCGTTCGGTTCCGAAGGTCCGGAACGCCTCCATGTAAGCCAGGGTGGAGGTGGTGGCCGGAATGCCCGTGGCGTCCGTGATGTCCTGCACGAGCCGGCGGTCGTGGCCGGCGCCGAGCCAGGAGCCTGAGGTGCCGTTCCAAGCGATGACGTCCACATCGGCGGTGGCAAGGAGTTCTGCGGCCGACCGCATGACGGCGGCATCGAACTGTTTGTCCGAGGATTTGTCCAGGGCAATCCGGGTGACCGGGATCCTGGCGAAGTGGATGGTGACATCGTCGCGGCCGCCCAGGATCCGGTAGCTTTGCGGTTCGAGGCAGGTGTTGGAGGACGGCACGATCATGCCGATGCGGGTGGCGCGGGTGGCGGAAGGCATGGGGGCTCCTAACGGGCGGCCTGGACGGCGGATACGGCGGCGGGGTTGGGGACGAAAAGCGACGACTGGTGCTCGCGGAAACCGTTCCGGGGCACGAAGCGGCCCACGGGTCCGGGGTCGTGGAACCCGTCGCTGTCCACCACCACGCGCCCGGCGGAGACGACGACGGCGGGCCAGCCCGTGAGCGTCCGGCCGTCGAACGGGGAGAAGTCGGTGCCCATGTGCAGGGCGCCGCCGTCGACGGTGCGTTCCTCGGCCGGATCGAAGATGACCAGGTCGGCGTCGAACCCGGGCGCGATGGTTCCCTTGCCGGGCAGGGCATTGATGCGGGCCGGGCCCGCGGCGAAGACTTCGACGAAGTCCTCCACCCGGGCCTCGCCGCCGCGGGCTGCTCCCAGCAGGGCGGTGAAGGTGACGGGCATCCGGGTCTCGACGCCCGGAAGGCCGTGCGGCATTTGACGGATGTCGTCGGTGCGTTCCCGCTTTTGCGCGAGGTCGTAGCAGGAATGGTCGGAGGCGACGGTGTGAATGGCGCCGTCGGCGAGCCGTTCCCGGAGCGCTGCGACGGTCTGCGGGCTGCGCATGGGCGGGCAGCAGGCGAACCACTCCGGCATCACCGAGCCGTAGACGCTGTCGTCAAGGGTGAGGTAGTGCGGGCAGGTCTCGGAGAAGGCCTCCTGGCCGTGGCTGCGGGCCTCACTGACCAGGTCCACGGCGCCGGGGGTGGACTGGTGCACGAAGTAGACGGGTGCGCCGGTGTATTCGGCCATGGCCAGGGTTTCCTTGACCGAGACCTCTTCGGCCAGTTCGGGCCGGGTGCGGTGCAGATGTTCGACGCCGATCCGGCCGTCGTCCGCGTGCTGGCCGGTGCAGTCCGCGATGATCGGGTCGTGCTCGGCGTGGATGTAGGTGAGGCCGTCCAGACGGACCATTTCGCGCATGACCTTCAGGATGGTGTCCCCGTCCGCCATCGTGGTGCCGCGGTTGGTGGTGTACATCTTCACGGACCGGACGCCCTCGGCGGCGAGTTGCTCCAGCTGCCACGGCACCGTTTCGTCCCAGCTGACCACTGAGCCGTGCAGGGCGACGTCGCACCGGGATTCGCGGGCCAGTTCCTTTTTGTGGAGGACGGCGGCGAGCGGGGTTTCCCTGGCGTCACGGGGGATGCCGAAGTCGATGATGGTGGTGGTGCCACCCCACAAAGCGGCCGTCGATGTGGTCCGGTAGTCATCGAGGGTCCGGAACCGCCCGGTTATCTGGGCCACGTGGCAGTGCCCGTCGACGCCGCCGGGGATGACGAGCCGTCCGGCGGCGTCGATGACGCGGGCAGCAGCGGGGACGGGCTCGGCAGCGTCCACGAGCCGGTCGATGCGGCCGTCCCGGACCACAACGTGGGCCTGGCGGCGTCCGAAGCTGTTGACCACGGTGCCGTGGGCGATGACGAGTTCTGGGGTGTCGGACATCGGTGTCCTCCTAGGTAGAGAAGTAGTTAGTTGGCCGGTGCGGGCGAAGCCGGCTGGGCGGCGACGCTGCGGGTCGCGTTGGTGGCGCCGCTGCGGGCGGCGTTCTGTGCGGTGGCGAGGGCGGCGTCCAGGTCCTGGCTGAGGCCGCGTCGGGCCTTGGCCGGGGGAGGTGCGAAGGCGCCCGCGCGGTGCGGGCCGGAATCGAGGCCGACGACGGCCTCGGCCATCCGGATGCCCGCGGAGATGCCGTCCACCACGGGGACTCCTATCTGCCCGCGGAGTTCGCGGGCAAGGCCGGCGAGCGGTGCACCGGCGAGGATCACGACGTCGGCCCCGTCCTCGGTGACGGCCTGCTGGCTGAGTGCCAGCAGGGTTGCCTTGAAGTCCTGCTGCACCGAGGCGATGCCGGTGAGGGCCTCGTTGATGGAGCGGATCGATGCCAGCCGGCCGCCGAGCCCGAAGCGCTCCACACAGTCCCGGTACCAGGGCCTGATCCGGTCGGAGATGGCGATGATCGAGAACCGGTGTCCCTGCAGGGCGGCGGCGCAGAGTGCCGCCTCGGTGATCCCGACAACGGGGACGTCGGCGAGTTCCTTCAGGGCCGGCATCCCGGGGTCGCCGAAGGCGGCCACCACCACGCCGTCGACGCTGCCGCCGTCGCGGGTGTACTCGGCGATGATTTCGGCGACGGCTCCAGCAGCGATCAGGGACTCGAAGCGGGTTTCAATGTATTCCACGCCGTACCCGGCGGTCCGGACCACAAGTTCGGTTCCGGCGGAGGCGGAGCGCAGGGCCTCCGCTTCGATCAGGGCGGTCACGTCGTCGCTGATATTAGGGTTGATGACTAGAAGTTTCATAGGTTCTTCCGATGAAGGGCGGGTTCTGTCCGGCTGAAATCCTCCGGAAACTGTTCGCGGTATTTGCCGATGTGCGACGCCGATTGAGCCGCTGCCCGTTCCGGGTCGCCGCTGGCGATGGCGGCGTAAAGGGCGCGGTGTTCTTCGATGAGCTCCGGCAGGTCGCTGACGTGCCGGAAGAGCCAGTGCATGCGGCCCTGGAGCGGTTCCAGCGCGGACTTGAGGAAGCCGTTGTCCGCGATCCGGGTAATGGCATCGTGGAATTCGCTGTTGGCGCGGTGGGCTTCCATAATGGCGCCCTTGGCCAGGCAGCGGTCGGCCTCGTCCAGCAGACCCTTGAGCGCGCTGAGGTCCTCGGCGGTGGCGCGGGTGGCGGCCAGGCGGCAGGCAAGGACTTCGAGGGACTGCCTGACATCGAACAGGTCTTCGACGTCCTTGGGACTCAGGGTGCTGACTTCGGCTCCGCGGGCGCCCCGGTCGCTGATGAGCCCTTCCTGGCGCAGCATGCGGAGCGCTTCGCGGACGGGAAGGCGGGACACGTTGAATTCCGCCGCGAGGTCGCGTTCCACCAGCCTGGTGCCGGGAACGTAGTGCCCTTCAAAGATCCTGTTGCGGAGGGTATCCCTGACAGCCTCCCGGAGGGGGCGTTCCTTGTCCTGGGTCGCTTCTGCGGTATGCATGTTTCTCCACTTTCGGTTCTTGTCCGGCATTGCGTTCCCGGCGTCAGGAACAGGTGCGTGTGGCTAGCTTAGACAGGTAGCCGCTTGTTGTAGTTCAGGGTCAGGACGGATACGCCCATGATGATCGCGGATCCCACGAAGTACAGCAGCGCCCAGGTGTAGGAACCGGTGGCGCCCACAATCAGGCCGACCGCAATCGGGGTCACGAAGCCGGAGATGTTGCCGCTGAAGTTCATCGCTCCGCCCAGGACGCCGGCGTTGGTCCGGCCGCCCAGGATCGAGGGGATGCTCCAGAACAGGCCCACCCAGCGGAGGAAGAACATGACCACTGACAGCAGGACGACGGCGGTGGTCGGGTCGGCCACGACGGTGACGCCGATCAGGCCGCCGATCACGACCACGCTGGAGGTGCCCAGGAGGGTGCGCATCACGCGGTTGGCGGAGGCGCCGGTGGACTGCCATTTGTCGGCGATGGCGCCGCCGAGGATTTCCCCGACAAAGCCGGCTCCGAAAATGACGAACGTGGACCAGCCGATGGTCTTGAGGTCGAAGCCCTTGTCCTGGGCCAGGTAGAGCGGTCCCCAGGTCAGCAGCCCGTAGAAGACGCCATTGAAGCCCAGCCAGCCGAAGCACATCGCCCAGAAGGAGCGGAATTTCAGGTAGGGCAGGAGCGCGCGCTTGCCTTTGCTGCCGTCGAGCTCCGCGGCGGCGTCCTCGGCTGCGTGGGAGGCCTCGATGTATTCGGCCTCGGCATCGTTGACGCCGCGGTGCTGGCGGGGGTTGTCGCGGACGTACCACCAGACGGCAAGGCCCATCAGTACCGTGGCGGCGCCGGCGACGATGAACGCGATGCGCCAGCTGCCGGTTGATGCGATCAGGCCGGCAATCAGGATGCCGCCCAGCCCGGCGCCCAGAGGCGCTCCGGCGTCGAGGATGGTGGCGCCGCGTCCACGTTCTGACTTGTGCATCCAGATCGCGTTGAGTTTTCCGCCGGCCGGCATGACGCCGGCTTCCGTGACGCCGATGCCCAGCCGGGCAATGAACATGCTGAGGAAGCTCCCGGCCAGGCCAGAGGCTGCCGTGGCTGCACCCCAGCCGATGCAGGACGCCGTCATGACCTTGCGGGGCCCGAACTTGTCAATCAGGAGGCCCACCGGGACCTGCATCAGCGCGTAGGTCCAGAAGAAAGCGGAGAGCAGCAGGCCCACAAGCTCGGGGGCGAGGTTGAATTCCTTCTGGATGATGGGAAGGGCCACCGAGATGGAGCCCCGGTCGATGTAGTTGACGGAGACGAGGACCAGCAGGAGCAGGAACATTTTCCAGCGGACGTTGGTGCGGCGTTGCACCCCGTCCTTGCCGGTTTTGTCGTCGGGGAGCGGTACTGCGGTTTCTGTGTTCTGAAGAGACACAACTTCTCCTTTGCAGAGAGGAAAATTGCAGGCAGGGAAAGACTTGGGTGTTCGCGGGGGCAGGAGGCCGGGTGGTGGGGGCGTCCTGGGTCCAAATCCGGAGGAGCCGGGCATAGAACTGGGCGGGATCCGGATCGCGATCTTTTGGGATCCCAATTTGGGATCCCAAAATTTAGAATAGAAGTGACCCGGGCCACTGTCAAGGAAAAATGTCTGGTTGTGGCCCGCGCGGGCCAAATCACCGATTGTGACTGCCGGCCGCCTGGTCCTGCCTGGGGTCGGGGATGGGCAGCCGAGCGGCCGCCGTCGGGCGGTGTAGTGCTGCCTGGAGTCGGGCGTGGGCTTTTGCGCGCACCCAAACAACGCGGGGTCAGATGCGGCCCATGAGGCTGCCCGAAACCGGCCGTGTCTGACCCCGCGTTGCAGTGGTGGGCGCGAAAAGGGCCCGCGGCGCCGCCGCGGGCCTCGTCCTCACGCCTGTTTCCGGAGGCTCAGCTGCCCCGGTAGGTGGAGTAGGCGAACGGGCTCAGCAGCAGCGGCACATGATAGTGGGCCTCCGATTCCACCACGCCAAAGGTGAGGACCACTTCCGGGAAGAACGTCTCCGTGCCGCTGGCCGCGTAGTACTTTCCGGTGTCGAAGGCCAGGCGGTAGGTTCCCGAGGGCACCCGGTCCGGCCCCAGTTCCTTGATGCGTCCATCCGCATCCGTGGCGCCCTCGGCAATCTGGACCCAGCGTTCGCCGTCGAGCACGTGGAGGGTCACGGGGACGTCCGCCGCAGGCTTGCCGGAGCCGGTGTCGAGTACATGGGTGGTGATGTGGGACATGCTCATCGGCCCATCAGTCCTTCGAGTCGGAGCACTGCGATCTCCCGCAGCTGCTGGCCAATGATTGTCTGTTCTTCTTCCGGGGTGTGGGCGAGCCGCGTGGTGAGAGCGGCCAGGATCTCCTCGCGGCTGCGTCCGGCCGCGCGGATCAGGAACACCTGCCCGAACTTCTCCTCGTAGGCGCGGTTGCCTTCCGCCAGTGCCTCGGCGACGGCCGCGTCGGCTTCGCCGAGCCCGGCCTGTTCCGCCTCGGAAAGTCTGGCTTCGGTGCTGTTTCCCCGGGCGCGCTCGCCGATCCGGGGATGGTGGGCGAGCGCCGCTTCGAGCTCTGCCGGGGTGAACGGGTTGGCTGCGCCGCGTCCCGCCTCAAGCAGTGCTTCGAGGCTCGGGTAGGGCCGCGCGTCGGCGAGTTCGTCGATCCAGCGCTGGATGTCCAGGCAGGGGCGCAGGGCACCGGCAGCCTCCGTGCGGCCGGCCGCGTTGAACTGTTCAAGGTGCATGAGGCAGGTCCTTGTGTTTCGATGCTGGCATCCACGGTGTAGGGCTATACGGACAATTCATTCCGCATCATGGAACTGTTATTTCAGCATATGCAAAAAAGTCAACCGTACCCGCTTTCGCCTGTCAACTCCGGGTCGGTCCCTAAGGGGAGTTCGGAAGCTCTCAGAGCTCCGCATGAAGCAGGCGCAGCCAGCCGGCACCCACTCCGCTCCCCACGTTAGTGTGGGGAGCGACCGATCCGCGGATGAAAGGCAGTGTTATGAGCGATCCGAATGAACCGAGCAACGATCCGGCCGGCCTGCGCGGGCCGGGCGACCCGGACGCCGTCGAGGCCTACCAGCCACACGCCGAACCCGGCAGGGCCGGCAACATCCGCGAGGAACAACTGACCCAGGCCGCGGGGACGGTGCCCGCCGCCTATGTCGGTAAGGGTGATCCCGCGGCGGGGGACAAGCCGGAAGACGCCGCGGACGCCGGCCTGTGGG
This sequence comes from Arthrobacter sp. SO3, assembly GCF_020532825.1. GTDB lineage: Bacteria > Actinomycetota > Actinomycetes > Actinomycetales > Micrococcaceae > Arthrobacter. The sequence continues at coordinate 9,578 of NZ_MQTS01000043.1, read as the reverse complement.
ACGACGAGACCTAGCCGCAGTGCTGGGTGCGGTGACAGCTGTTTCATAGCTCCGGCATAGCTGGCATGGCTAGCTTGGGCAACTATGGAAGAACGCACACCACGGAAGCCCCGTTACCGACACCCCGGCATCGCGGGCTTCCGGCCGCGCTTCCGGGCGTTCCGCCGTACCCGCGCGGCCTTGGCGCTGTGCGCCGCGGCTCTGGCGGTGGCGCTCGGTGCTGGACTCTATTCCGCCGCGCAGGCGCGTTCGACGGCGGCCCTCCAGGCTGCGAGCCAATCGAACAGCCAGGCGTCGGTGACCGGGGTGAACGTCCAGACGCCGGCGCCGGCAACGGGGTCGGCAACCGCTGCGGCGCCGGCTGCGGCCTTGCCGGCCGCAACTGTAGCCGCGGGAGCCATTGACGCTGACCTGGACGCCGAGATCAACGGCGTCATCGCCGCCAACCCCGAGTTCCAGATCAGCGTCGCCCTCCTCGACCTGTCAGGCGGTGCGGGCGGGAGCAGTGACGTCCACGAATACGGTGTCCCGGCGGCGTTCGTCGCGGCCAGCACGGCCAAGGTCCTGGCCGCCGAGGCCTATTACCACCTCGTGGAAACCGGCGTGGCCTCCCTCGACGGTCCGCTCGGGGCCTACCCCGCGGAATTCCAGCTGCAGGCAATGATCCAGCAGAGCGACAACGACTCCTGGTCGTTGATCATGGACGCGGTGGGCCACGAGGAGCTGTCCGAGTACGCGGCCTCGATGGGCGTGGACTACAGCCCCGAAAGCAATACGCTCACCCCCGCGGACATGGCGCACATCCTGGCCGGTCTCTACTCCGGAACTCTGTTGGACCCGGCGGACACCTCGCAGCTGCTGTCCTATATGCGGGGCACCAACTATGAATCCCTCATCCCCGCTGCCGTCCCCGCCGGCGTCACCGTGTTCCACAAATACGGGCTGCTGGGAGGGGAACTGCACGACGCCGGCATCCTCGCCAAGAACGGCAGCGCCTACGCCCTCGTCGTCTACACCAAGGGTGAGGACCTGAGCAGCGTTCCCGAGCGGACGGAAATCATCCACGAGGTGACGGCAGCCGTGGCGGACGCCCTGTTCTAGGAGGCAGCCCCCGACGGGGCGGCCTCGTTTCCGCGGTCCGGCGCACCCGCCGGACGGCGCCGGGTGGTGCCCCCGGCGGCGTCACGCTCCGGGCGCGCGTACCCCGGCAACCACTGCAGTGCCCGGTTCTGAAGGGTGGTGCTGGTTAGCGAAAGAGAGCCAAGGGACACGTCCCCTGGCTCTCTGCGCATAGTCATATCCGCTGCGGGATGATCAGCCGATCCTGGCTACGTCGCTCATTTCCCAGCGGGTCCAATCGGACCAGTTGTCGCTGTTGCCGTTGCGCACGCGGAAGGAAACGAGCTGGTAGACCTTCTCGCTACCGGGGCCATTCGTCACGTAGTCGTAGCTGTGGATCGTCACGGAGTCGTCACTGCGATCGAAGGTCTCCCGGAACCTGGACGTCCCCAGGAGATCGTCATTCCTGCCGCGGTCGTCTTCAAAGCGCTGCTGGCGGATCTGCACGGTTTTGTTGCCTTTGCAGTTCACATAGATCCGGAAGTCCACTTTTGTGTTTTTGTCCCGGTCTCTGTGGTTCTGCTGGGTGGGCTTCAGCGGATCCACGGTGCAGCCTCGTTCGGAGGTTGAAGCGGCGGCCGGCCCGGCCAAGGCGACCGGTCCTCCAATTAGCCCCATGGTGACGGCCGGGATCAAAACTAGCTTGGCCGCAAGGGGGCGCGATTTCCTTGGTGAATTGAGGATGGACATTGTTTTCGTTCTTCTGCCTGAGGATGCGAATCTATAGCTCCGGACGGCGTCCGGCCGACCCATCAGACTGCGGCAGTACCGCACGTCAGGGCGGCGTTCCTGTCCAGTTTCAACTAGCGCGCCCCGACCCTGCGGGGCCTCGAGCCGGCGTCCGCTCGCTGTCGTTGAGGGACCCGGTCCCTTAATTCTCCGCCCCCTCATGGCCATGATCAAGAGGCCCCGGGCCGGGCCCTCCAAGCCCACTGCGCCCCTGGTCCGCCGCCGCGGGGCACGCGAGCCCCGGGCCGGCCCCGGCCGCCGCCGCGAGCCCAAGGGGTGCCCGCTGGCGGCGTCCGGTTCCAGGACCTACTTCGCCAGGAACTCCAGCAGGACCGCGTTGACCTCGGCAGTGTGGGTCCAGACCATGCCGTGCGGGGCGCCCTCGATCTCCACGTACTCGGCGCTGGGCAGCGCCTTGGTGAACTGCCGGCCCGTGACGTCGATCGGCAGGATTCTGTCCGCGGTGCCGTGAACGATCAGGGCCGGGACGTCGATCTTGGGGATGTCCGCGCGGAAGTCGGTCAGCCAGGTCGGCTGGGCGGCTGCCGAGGCGGTGGCTCCGCCCGAGGTCGCGAGGTTCCAGCCGGCGCGCATGACTTCCTCACTGAGCCGGGGCGTGCCGAGGAAGGTGTCGCTGTTGTAGAAGTTCTTGAAGAATTCGGTGAAGAAGGCGTAGCGGTCGGTGGTCACGGCTTCCAGCAGCCCGTCGAACACGGACTGCGGCACGCCGCCGGGGTTGTCGTCGGCCTGCAGGACGTAGGGCTCCAGTGAGCCGAGGAACACGGCCTTCGCCACCCGGGCCGAGCCGTAGGTGCCCAGGTAGCGGCCCACTTCGCCGGTTCCCATCGAGAAGCCCACCAGCACGGCGTCGTTCAGGTCCAGGGTGGTGAGCAGAGTGTCGAGGTCGGCGGCAAAAGTGTCGTAGTCGTAGCCGTCCGTGGGTTTGCTGGACTGGCCGAAGCCGCGGCGGTCGTAGGTGATGACGCGGTAGCCCGCGCCCAGCAGGGCCGTGGTCTGCTTCTCCCAGGAGGATCCGTCGAGCGGGTAGCCGTGAATCAGGACCACCGGCTGTCCGGCCCCGTGGTCTTCGTAGTAGAGCTCGATGTCGGTGCTGTTCTCGGTTCCAACCTTGATGTAAGCCATGTCAGCGGTCCTCTCGGTACGGTTCTGATGTCAGTCGTGCGGGAGCGGCCCAGCGCTGGTGCCATTGTCTGGTGCCACTGTACGGAACCAACGCAGCCCGGCAACAGGGTGTTCCCCGGGGCCGAATTTTGGTCAAGGATACCCCTGGGGGTATAGTTGCATTACAGACCTACCAAAAGGAGAACCAGATGTGCCGACAGGTTGCATGCAAGAAGTGCGGTAAGACCACTTGGGCTGGCTGTGGCCAGCACGTCGACCAGGTCATGCGGGGCGTCAAGAGCGCCGACCGTTGCAAGGGCCACGAGGGTGAAGTCAGCACCAAGACCGGCTTCTTCGCCAAGATCTTCGGCCGCTAAGGCCGGTTCTCCAGCTGGACGCAAGCCCCCGCTGCACATCGTGCAGCGGGGGCTTTGCCCGTTAACGGCGTTGCCAGGACACCAGCTAACGGCGCTGCTACGACAGCAGCGCCCCCGTGACGGCCTCCGTGAGCTGATGGATCACGGCCAGGCGCTCCTCGCTCTCGCCGTCCTCGCCCCAGGAATAGATGGCCAGCGCGTAGGAGCGCCCGCCGGACGTCAGGACGGCAGCGTCGTGGACATAGCCCTCCAACTCGCCGTACTTGTGCTGCACCGTGACGTCCGGGCCGACGGCGGCCGGAATGAGCCGTTCGTTGTTGGTCTGCTGCATGTAGCCGAGCAGCTCCTTGGTGTGCTCCGCGTTGAGCAGCTTCCCGGTGGACAGCTGCCTGAGCAGTAATGCCATCTCAGCCGGCGTCAGCATGTTCTGCTCGGGGTCGTAACTGATCCCGATGGACGCGGCGTACTCGATCAGTGTGGGGTAGCCGATGTCCTGCATCAGCAACAGCCAGGAGTCGTCACTGCTGGCGTTGACCATCGCCTTGACCTGGAACGCGGCATCGAAGCTCCCCAGCGGCACGTCCAGCGACTTCTCGCCGGTCTCCACCAGATGGTAGTAGGCGGCCGCGGTGATGATTTTGGCGGTGCTGGCCGCCACGAACTCGGACCCGTCGCCGTAGCTGCGCGGCTCGCCGCCGTGCGTGTCCACCAGTGCGACGCCGATCCGGTAGCCGGAGTTCTCGGCCAGGATCCGCTGGATCTCGGCGTCGAGGTCGGCAGCCGGAGAGGCCTGGGGCTCCGGGGCATGCGTGCCCGGGGCAGCCGCGGGGTGCGCGGGCCGCTGGTCATGGGGGCCGGCGAGGAAGTCCGTCCCGGGAGCCGGCCCGGTGCGGACGACGGCGAGCGTCACCAGGCCCAGCAGCAGCAGGGCCGTTGCCGCCCAGACCAGGAGCAGTTTCCTCCGGGTGTTGCGGGAATCGGAGGCCGGACCGGATGGTCCCGAGGGGTTCATGGAGCAGGACCTTTCACGTCGCAAAGGGGGAGGGTTCCTGCAATGTATGCCGGGCCGCGGGGCATGTCCAAAGGCCGCGCGGAGCAAGGCAAAGCTGAGGGCAAACTCCCAGCTGGGGGCGGGAACGGACGTGGCTGGCACGGCGTTGACGCGGCCAGCGGCGGGAGCACCATTAGGCTGTCAGCTATGCCGAAAATTACTGTGAGCCTGCCGGACGCGACCCTGCAGGAGTACCTGCAGCCCCACCCCGACGTCACCGTCCTGGAGTGGGACCTGTCCGGGGAACCGCCGCGGCCGCGCCTCGACATTGTGGTCCCGCCCTACATGGGCGGCACGCAGGTCCTGCGAGGCCTGGAAGCGGTGGAAACCGGGCTCGTCCAAAGCCAGTCGATCGGATACGACGGCGTCGCGGACTCGCTGCCCCCGGGCCGGGTTTTCGCCAACGCCGCCGGCGTCCACGAAACCTCCACCGCCGAACTGACCCTGGCCCTGATCCTGGCGAGCCAGCGCGAGCTCCCGCGGCTCCTGCAAAACCAGCAGGAGGGCCGCTGGGAGACCCGGTCCACCGCCAGCCTCGCGGACCGGCGCGTGCTGATCGTCGGCTACGGCGGCGTCGGCAAGGCGATCGAGGACCGTCTCCTGCCCTTCGAGACCACGGTGACCCGGGTGGCCAGCAGGGAACGGACGGACCCGCGCGGGCACGTCCACGGCATCGCCGAACTGCTCACCCTGCTCCCGGAGCACGACATCGTGGTCGTGGGGGTCCCGCTCAGCGACGCCACCCGCCACCTCATCGACGATGACTTCCTGTCCGCCATGCCAGACGGCGCCCTGGTGGTCAACGTGGCCCGCGGACCGGTCGCGGACACCGACGCCCTGGTCCGGCACACCGCCACCGGCCGGATCCGTGCCGCCCTGGACGTCACCGACCCCGAGCCGCTGCCGCAGGACCACCCGCTGTGGCGGACCCCCGGGGTCATCATCAGCCCGCATGTGGGCGGGGCAAGTTCGGCCATGCGCCCGCGGATGGGCCGGCTGGTCCAGCGGCAGATCGAGCTCATGCTGGCGGGCGAACCGCCGGCGAACGTCGTGCTGAACGGCTAGGGACCGGGCGGAGCGCATGCCGCGGCTCCGCGCCGGCCGGATCCCGGTCCCGTTGACAGCAAACTCCCAGTAAACGACACGGCCAAGCGGACGTAAACTGACCTTCGGATCACTCTGCGTGACACGAGGCTTGGAGTACTGATGCTCTGGAAACTGCTCGTCGAATACCTGCGGCCGCAGCGGCGGCTCCTGCTCGCCGTCGTCGTCTTCCAGCTGGCGGCATCCATTGCCTCGCTGTACCTTCCCACCCTGAACGCGGACATCATCGACGAGGGCGTCGCGAAGGGGGACACGGACTACATCATGCACATCGGCGGCATCATGCTGATGGTCACCCTGCTGCAGATCGCGTGCACCATCGCCGCCGTGTACTTCGGCGCGAAGGCCGCGATGGCGCTGGGCCGGGACGTCCGGGGCGCCATCTTCAGCCGGGTGGCGGCGTTCTCCGAACAGGAAGTCACCCACTTCGGTGCCCCGAGCCTGATCACCCGCTCCACCAACGATGTCCAGCAGGTCCAGCAGCTGGTGCTGATGTCCGCCACGCTGATGGTCACGGCGCCTATGCTCAGCATCGGCGGGGTCATCATGGCGGTCCGGCAGGACGTGCAGATGTCCTGGCTGATCGCGGTCAGCGTGCCGGTGCTGCTGCTGGCCGTCGGGCTGATCATCACCCGGATGGTGCCGCTGTTCCGGCTCATGCAGGCCCGGATCGACACCGTCAACCGGGTGCTCCGCGAACAGCTCACCGGCATCCGCGTGGTCCGCGCGTTCGTCCGCGAGGACGTCGAGACCGCCCGCTTCGGCCGGGCCAACGAGGACGTCACGGATACCGCCCTGCGCGCCGGCCGGCTGATGGCGCTCGCGTTCCCCACCGTCATGCTGGTGCTGAACGTCTCGTCCGTGGCCGTGATCTGGTTCGGCGCGTTCCGGATCCAGGACGGCTCCATGCAGGTGGGCACCATGATCGCGTTCCTGAGCTACCTCATGCAGATCCTGATGTCCGTCATGATGGCGACGTTCATGGCGATCATGATCCCGCGCGCGGCGGTCTCGGCGGACCGGATCGGCGAGGTGCTGGGCACCGAATCCAGCGTCCGGCCGCCGGAGCACCCGCTCAGCTTTGCCGGCCGCACCGGCCGCGGCGAACTTCAGATGCGCGACGTCGGGTTCGCCTACCCGGGTGCCGAGCAGCCGGTCCTGTCCGGGATCAGCTTCACCGCCCCGGCGGGGCAGACGACGGCGATCATCGGCGCCACCGGTTCGGGCAAGACCACCCTGGTGAACCTGATGCCGCGGCTCTTCGACGCCACGGCCGGGTCGGTGCGGATCGACGGCGTGGACGTGCGGGAACTGCACCCGGATCTGCTCTGGGGGCACATCGGCCTGGTGCCGCAGAAACCGTACCTGTTCTCCGGGACGGTGCGCAGCAACCTGCTTTACGGCAAACCCGACGCCACCGAGGACGAACTCTGGCAGGCGCTCTCCATTGCGCAGGCGGAGGAATTCGTCCGGGAGATGGAAGGCGGCCTGGACGCGCCGATTTCGCAGGGCGGCACCAACGTCTCCGGCGGGCAGCGGCAGCGGATCGCGATTGCCCGGGCGCTGGTGAAACGGCCCGAGCTCTACATCTTTGACGATTCCTTTTCCTCGCTGGACACCGCCACGGACGCCCGGCTGCGGCTGGCGCTCAAGCAGCACACCGCCGGTGCCACGCTGGTGATCATCGCCCAGCGCGTGTCCAGCATTGTGGACGCGGACCAGATCCTCGTGATCGACGACGGCAGGCTGGTCGCGCACGGCACGCATGAGGAGCTGCTCGAGACCTCGGCGACGTACCAGGAGATTGTGAACTCCCAGCTCGCCGTGGAGGAGGCAGCATGAGCGCCCCGAACCGCAGCGCATCCCAGCCCAAGCCGGCCGGCGGGGGAGCCGGGGCACCTGGCGCTACGGCCGCCGTCGAACGCATTCCCCGTCCGCGCGGCGGCCCCGGCCATGGCGGGCCGTTTGCCGGGATGAACGTGCCGGCGGAGAAGGCGATGAACTTCGGCCCGTCCGCGAAACGGCTGCTGGGTCAGCTGCGGCCCGAGCGGATGTGGCTGGTGCTGGTCCTGGTGCTCGCCGTCGTGAGCGTGACGTTCTCGGTGATCGGGCCGCGGCTCCTCGGCGAGGGCACCAACCTGATTTTCTCCGGCGTCGTGTCCAAGCAGCTCCCGGCGGGGGTGAGCCAGGAACAGCTGATCGCCGGGCTGCGCGCCGCGGGGGAGAACCAGAAAGCGGACATGCTCAGTGCCATGACGCTGACGCCCGGCATGGGGATCGACTTCACAGCCCTCGCCACCGTGCTGCTCTGGGCGCTGGTCCTGTACGTGCTGGCCTCGGCGTTCAGCTGGATCCAGGCGTACGTGCTCAACGGCGTCGTGCAGCGCACCATGTTCCGGCTGCGCGAACGGATCGAGGCCAAAATCAACCGGCTGCCGCTGCGCTACTTCGATTCGGTGCAGCGCGGCGAGCTGCTCAGCCGGGTCACCAACGACGTCGACAACATCTCGCAGAGCCTGCAGCAGTCCATCAGCCAGGCGGTCACCTCCCTGCTGACCGTGCTGGGCGTGCTGATCATGATGTTCATCCTCTCGCCCACCCTCGCCCTGATCGCGCTGGTCACCGTGCCGCTGACGCTCGTGACGACCGCCCTGATCGCCAAGAGATCGCAGAAGCTGTTCGTGGCGCAGTGGAAGCACACCGGGGAGCTGAACGGCCAGATCGAGGAGACCTACACCGGGCACGCGCTGGTGAAGGTCTTCGGCCGGCAGCGGGAGGTGGAGGAGCGGTTCCGGCAAAAGAACGCGGAACTGTACGAGGCCAGCTTCGGCGCGCAGTTCATCTCCGGCCTGATCATGCCGGCCATGACGTTCATCGGGAACCTGGTCTATGTGGGGATCGCCGTGGTGGGCGGCCTGCAGGTGGCCTCCGGGGCGATGCAGCTGGGCGACGTGCAGGCGTTCATCCAGTACTCGCGGCAGTTCACCCAGCCGCTGGCCCAGCTGGGGTCGATGGCGAACCTGCTGCAGTCCGGCGTGGCCTCGGCCGAGCGGGTCTTCGAGCTGCTGGACACCGAGGAGCAGTCGCCGGACCCTATTCCCGGGGTGGCTCCGGCGGCGACCCGGGGGAAGCTGGTGTTCGAGAACGTCTCCTTCGCCTACGCCCCGGACAAGCCGCTGATTGCCGATCTCAGCCTCGTGGCCGAGCCGGGGCAGACCGTGGCGATCGTCGGCCCCACCGGGGCCGGCAAGACCACACTGGTGAACCTGATGATGCGCTTCTACGAACTCGACGCCGGGCGGATCACGCTCGACGGCGTGGACGTCACCGCGATGACCCGCAACGAGCTGCGCTCGCGGATGGGCATGGTGCTGCAGGACACCTGGCTGTTCGGCGGCACCATCCGGGACAACATCGCCTACGGCCGGCCCGGCGCCTCGGAGGAGGAGATCCTGGAGGCGGCGCAGGCCACCTACGTCGACCGGTTCGTCCGGTCCCTGCCGGAAGGCTACGACACCGTGCTCGACGACGAAGGCGGCAATGTGTCCGCCGGGGAGAAGCAGCTGCTCACCATTGCCCGCGCGTTCCTGGCCCGCCCGTCCGTGCTGATTCTGGACGAGGCCACAAGCTCGGTGGACACCCGGACCGAGGTGCTGGTGCAGAAGGCGATGAGCGCTTTGAGGAGCGACCGGACTTCGTTTGTCATTGCGCACCGGCTCTCCACCATCCGCGACGCCGACCTCATCCTGGTGATGGAGGCCGGGCAGATCGTGGAGCAGGGAAACCATGCTGAGCTGCTGGCCGCCGGCGGTGCGTATGCGGCGCTGTACGCGGCGCAGTTCGCGGCTCCGGTGGCGGAGGTTTAGGGAAATTGAAGACGTTTCTTGTCGCTCCCGAGGCGTAGAGGTTCGGATCGTCTCTGGGCGGATCAACCTTACGTAAGATCCGCTATCGGCCGTAGCAGCATTTCCTGAATGCTTGCCAAATAGAAGCGGTTGTCGCTTGACAGCGTAGTTGGCGAATTGCCAAACGATCTGGCGAATCTTGTCAGCTATCTGGCGAGTCATCCTTGGATT
>NZ_MQTS01000042.1 GCF_020532825.1 Arthrobacter sp. SO3 | reverse complement strand
CGGCGGCTGGCCACGCGGCATCCATCAATGCCTCCAGCCCGGCCATCGATTCCGGTTCCATGCAGCCCCTCCTGTCGCGCCCATCTTCAGCCCTTCACCGCCACGTCCGCCGCAGCCGATGCCGGGACACCAAAGGCTCCCCGGTTTCCCGGAGAGCCTTTGCGGCCGATCAGGTCAGGCTATTTGGTGCCGTCCTCGGACTTCTTGACGTCTCCCGCCTTCGGTGCGGCCGCCTTCGCGGCGTCCGGCTTAAAGTCCACGCCGGCTTCCTTGCGCTGCTGCGCCGTGATCGGGGCAGGCGCCTGGGTCAGCGGGTCGTAGCCGCCGCCGGACTTCGGGAACGCGATGACGTCGCGGATGGACTCGACACCGGCCAGCAGCGCGACCACCCGGTCCCAGCCGAACGCGATGCCGCCGTGCGGCGGCGCGCCGAACTTGAAGCCCTCCAGCAGGAAGCCGAACTTCGTCTGCGCGTCCGCCTTGTCCAGGCCCATCAGCTCGAAGACCCGTTCCTGGACATCGCTCTGGTGGATACGGATCGAGCCGCCGCCGATTTCGTTGCCGTTGCAGACGATGTCGTAGGCGTAGGACAGCGCCGACTCGGGATCCTTGTCGAAGCTGTCCATGAATTCGGGCTTGGGCGAGGTGAAAGCGTGGTGCACGGCGGTCCACTGCCCGGCGCCGACGGCGACGTCGCCGGACGCGACGGCGGCAGCCGCGGGTTCGAACATCGGGGCGTCAACCACCCAGCAGAAGGCCCAGTCGCTCGGGTTGATGAGGCCGGTGCGGTGGCCGATCTCCACGCGGGCGGCACCCAGCAGGGCGCGGGACGGCGTTTTCTCGCCGGCGGCGAAGAAGATGCAGTCGCCAGGCTTGGCGCCGACGGCCCCGGCGAGGCCCGCGCGTTCGGTGTCGGTGAGGTTCTTGGCTACCGGGCCGGTGAGTTCACCGTCCTCCTTGAAGAGGACGTAGGCCAGGCCCCTGGCGCCGCGCTGCTTGGCCCATTCCTGCCAGGCATCGAGGGCGCGGCGGGCCTGGGAGGCTCCGCCCGGCATCACGACGGCGCCGACGTAGGGTGCCTTGAAGACGCCGAAGTTGGTGTCCTTGAAGAACTCGGTGAGCTCGGTGAGCTCCAGGCCGAAGCGCAGGTCCGGCTTGTCCGAGCCGTAGCGGGCCATCGCGTCGTGGTAGGTGATGCGCTGGATCGGTGTCGGGATCTCGACGTCGATCAGCTTCCACAGTGCCTTGACGATGCTTTCGCCGAGCCGGATGATGTCGTCCTGCTCGACGAAGCTGGCTTCGATGTCGAGCTGGGTGAACTCCGGCTGGCGGTCCGCGCGGAAGTCCTCGTCGCGGTAGCAGCGGGCGATCTGGTAATACTTTTCGAAGCCGCCGACCTGCAGGAGTTGCTTGAACAGCTGCGGGGACTGCGGCAGCGCATACCAGGAACCCGGGGCGAGGCGTGCGGGGACGACGAAGTCGCGGGCGCCCTCCGGCGTCGAACGCGTCAGCGTCGGGGTTTCGATCTCAACGTAGCCGACCTGGTGCAGCAGTTCGCGGGCCACGCGGTTGGCCTCGGAACGCAGGCGCATGTTCCGGGCGGGGCCGGGGCGGCGCAGATCCAGGTAGCGGTGCTTGAGGCGGGCTTCCTCGCCGACCTCAACGTGCTCGTCGATCTGGAAGGGCAGCGGCTCGGAGGTGTTGAGGATGGTGACGTTCTCGGCCATAACCTCGATCTCGCCGGTGGCCAGCGCGGGGTTCTCATTGCCCTCGGGGCGCCGGAAAACGGTGCCGGTAACCTGCAGCACGTACTCGTTGCGCAGGCCATGGAAGACTTCCTCTTCACGGACCACGACCTGGGCCACACCCGTTGCGTCGCGCAGGTCAACGAAGGCGACACCACCGTGGTCGCGACGCCGGCCGACCCAGCCGGCGAGGGTTACGGTTTGTCCAATGTGCTCGGAACGAAGGGATCCGAGGTCATGTGTGCGCAGCACAGCACGCCTTTCTGAAGAAGACAGAGGGAAATCAAAACTCATGTTCAATAGGATCGCTACAGGAACGATCCCGTTCGAGTTTACCCGTTGGAAAGGCACCTCCCGCCATGGCAAGCCGGCCCCAGAGCACGCCGTCCCCTGACCGGTCCACCCCCCAGCGGCTGCAGCGCCGGCTGGGCGTTCTCGATTCGACCGCGATCGGGCTCGGCTCCATGCTGGGCGCCGGCGTCTTTGTGGTCTTCGCGCCAGCCGCTGCGCTGGCGGGATCCCTGCTGGCCGTCGCGGTGGCCCTGGCCGGGGTGATCGCGTACTGCAACGCGGTGGCCTCCGCGCAGCTGGCCGCCATCTACCCCTCCAGCGGCGGAACCTACGTCTACGGGCGGAACACGCTGGGCGAATGGCCGGGCTTCATTGCGGGCTGGGGGTTCGTGACCGGCAAGACGGCGTCCTGCGCGGCGATGGCGCTGACGTTCGGCCATTATGTGGCGCCGCAGTTCGCGACGCCGCTGGCGGTGGCCGCCGTTGTGGTCCTGACCGGGGTGAACCTGCTCGGGATCACCCGGACGGCACTGCTCACCCGCATCCTGCTGGGTGTGGTCCTCGCCACCCTGGCCTTTGTGGCCGCCGCCGCGGTTCTGGGGCCACATGCTCCATCTGACGGTGGCGCCGGCGCGGCGGCGGGCGGCTGGGGCGTGCTTCCCGCAGCCGGGCTGATGTTCTTTGCCTTTGCCGGCTACGCCCGGATCGCCACCCTGGGCGAGGAGGTCAAGGACCCCACGCGCACCATCCCGCGGGCCATTTTCGCGGCGCTGGCCGCCGCCTTCGTGATCTACCTCGGGCTGGCGCTGCTGCTGCAGTGGCAGCTCCCGGCGCAGCAACTGGCCGGGTCGACGGCGCCGTTGCTCGACGCCGTCGCCAGCTCGGAGCTCAGTGCCGGCGCCCCGTTCGTCCAGGCCGGCGCTGCTGCCGCGTGTCTGGGCGCCCTGCTGGCGCTGATCACGGGAGTGGGCCGGACTGCCATGGCGATGGCGCGGGAACGGGACCTGCCGTCCCCGCTGGCCAGGGTGGGCGGCGCCCACACCGTTCCGTACCTTGCCGAACTGGCCGTCGCCGCCGCCGTGATCGTGCTGCTGCTGACCACCAACGTGCTGACGGTCGTGGGCTTTTCCAGCTTCGGCGTGCTGATCTATTACTCCGTGACCAACGCCGCTGCCTTCACCCTGCCCACGCGTCCCCGGCATGCGCCCCGCTGGCTCAATGTGCTGGGATTCCTCGGCTGCCTGCTCCTGGCCGTCACCCTGCCGCCCGCCTCGGTGCTGGGCATGGCGGCGGTGCTGGCCGTGGGCCTGGCCGGACGGTTCCTTGTGCTGCGGCGGCGGCTGCGGAAAGCCGCCGCTTAGGCCTTCAGGACCCGGACGTGCAGGTCCTCCGCTGCCGGAGCCCAGGTGGCCGGATCGGCGTCGACCTGCTCGCCGGAGCGGATGTCCTTGACCTGGTGCTTGCCGTCGTCGTCAGTGAACCAGACAAACGGGATGCCGCGGCGGTCGGCGAATTTGATCTGCTTGCCGAATTTCTCGGCCTTTGCCGCGACCTCGGTGGCGATCCCGCGGCTGCGCAGCCCCGCGGCGACGTCCTGCGCCGCGCCCCAGCTGTCGTCGCTGTTGAGCGCGACCAGCACGGCTGTCGGCACGGACCGGGTTGCCGTGGCGAGGTCCTGGCTGAGGATCCTGGAGACGAGCCGGGTCACACCGATGGAGAGGCCGACCCCCGGGAACTTGCGGTTGCCCTTGCTGGCGAGGGCGTCGTAGCGGCCGCCGGAGCAGATGGAGCCGAGCTGTTCGTGCCCGACCAGGACGGTTTCCACCACGGTGCCCGTGTAGTAGTCCAGCCCGCGCGCGATGCTGAGGTCCGCGACGACCTTGCCCGGTGCCCGCTGGACGGCGGCCGCGATGACCTGCTCCAGTTCGGTCAAACCCTCCTCGAGCAGCTCGTTGCTGACCCCCAGGGCGCGGACCTGCGCCACGAAGGTGGTGTCCTGGGTGCGGATCGAGGCGAGCTTAAGGGCGGACTGCGCCTGCTCCTCGGTGGCGCCGAGCTCGGATTTGAGCAGTTCGGCCACCTTGGCGGGGCCGATCTTCTCCAGTTTGTCGATGCTGCGCAGCACTCCGGCGGTGTCGGTGAGCCCGATGCCGTTGTAGAAACCCTCGGCCAGTTTGCGGTTGTTGATCCGAAGCAGGAAGTCAGGAATCGGCAGGGCGCTGAGGGCCTCGGCGATGACCAGCGCGATCTCGACGTCGTACCGGAACGGCAGCTCGCCGTCGCCCACGATGTCGATATCCGCCTGGGTGAACTCGCGGGCCCGGCCTTCCTGCGGACGCTCGCCGCGCCAGACTTTCTGGATCTGGTAGCGGCGGAACGGGAAGGCGAGATACCCGGCGTTTTCGACGACGTACCGGGCGAACGGCACGGTGAGGTCGAAGTGCAGGGCCAGGGCGTGCGGATCGCCCTTGTGCGACGCGGCGCTCTCCGTGTTTGTCGCGGCGGCGCCGGCGCCGTCGTCGTCCTGCAGCCGGCTCAGCCCGTAGACCTCTTTGTCGATCTCACCCTTGCGCAGCAGCTGCCCGACTGTCTCCACGGCCCGGGTCTCAATGGAGGAAAAGCCGTGGAGTTCGAAGACCCGGCGCAGCGTGTCCAGCACATGCAGCTCCACCAGCCGCTCCTCGGGAAGCCACTCGGGGAATCCGGACAGGGAGGCGGTGCGTGCCATGGTGGATTTTCTCCTCAGGTAAAACCGGCCGGAGTCTCCTGCGCCGCGTCGGGCCGAACCGGGGCGTCCGAAACGGGACCAGATGGGCTGCAGACAGGCCGGTCATGCATAAACTGTGTGCGGCAGTCAGTTTATGCTTTCCGCGCCCGCATCTTCTAATGCGGGCGCGTATGGCCGGATTGCCGGCAGCTTGACCGCTGAACCCGCGACGACGCCCTGGCGCTGTCCCGGTTTCGGCCCGACACCCAGGAGGACTTTTGGCGGCCAGTTCACGGAGCGCCCGCGAAGCCAAGCGGCGCGTCCAGCAAATGGAGGCTAAGCGCGAGCTGCGCAAGGAGCAGGACCATCGCCGGAAGCGTGACAACGTCCTCGCCGTTGGCGCCGGAACGGCCGCGGTCGCCGTTGCGCTGGTGCTGCAGCTGACGGTCTTCTCCTCCAATCCAACCGAGGCCGAATACGCTGCCGCCCAGGCCGGGCTCACCACCCCGTCCGCCACGCCGGAAGCCACGCCGTCGGCCTCCCCCAGCAACGCCGACAACATCCCGAAGCCTGAAACGGCCGCCGGCCAGACCTTCACCGGCGAGCTCAAGCTCAACAGCGGCACGCTCGGCGTCGAACTGGACGGCACCAAGGCACCCCAGGCGGCCGCCGTCTTCAAGTCCCTTGCGGACCAGAATTTCTACGCCGGGCTGAACTGCCACCGGCTCACCACGGCCGAGGCGTTCGGCGTGCTGCAGTGCGGCTCCAAGGCCGGCGACGGCAGCAGCGATCCGAGCTACACCTGGGGCCCGCTGGAGAACACTCCCCCGGACAACAAGTACCCGGCCGGGACCATCGCCGTCGCCAGAAGCGGCGGAAACGCCTACGGCAACGGCACCCAGTTCTTCATCGTGTACAAGGACACCGTCATTCCGGCCGATGCCGCAGGCGGCTACACCGTGGTGGGGAAGGTGACGTCCGGCCTGGATGTGGTGGAAAATATTGCGGCCGCCGGACTAAAACCCGGTGATAACGCCACAGACGGCGCCCCCGCGGAACCAGTCACGATAGACTCGTTCTCTCTGAAGTAACCAGCCGTTGCCCTCTGGGCCACGGCCCCGGTATTTCCCTCCAAGCGAAAGACTTCTAGCGGTGACAGACAGTCAGAAATCCGACGAAACAGTGTCAGCAGCAGCTGCCAACGAAACCGAAGCTGAGGCTTCGGTGACAGCGCAGGCGACCGACACTCCCACCAACACGGCGCCAGAGACGGCAACCGGGCCGGACGCGGAGGCCACTGCGGCCGATGCCGCGGCTCCCGCCGGCGAGACCGCAGCGGAGGCTCCGGCCGACGCCGGGGCCAGCAGCGAGGCTCCCGCCGAGGAGACCGCAGCGGCGGCTGCCGCCGAGGCTCCGGCCGCACCCGAGGCTCCCGCCGCCGCTCGCCCCGCGCCGTCACCGGCAGCCTTCGCTGCCCGGCCGAAGGCCAAGCCCTCACCGGCAGCTCCGGCCGCCGCGCCGGCGTCGGTGTCCTCCGCAGCCTCGCTGGCCGAAGCCGCACGCTGGGGCCGTGTTGAAGGCGACGGCCACGTGTTCCTGACCGTCGATGCCGAGGAACACACTGTCGGCCAGTACCCGGGTGTCAGCGATGACGAGGCCCTGGGCTACTTCGCCCGGAAGTACGACGACGTCACCGCCCAGATTCTCCTGCTGGAACAGCGCGTCAGCTCCAAGGCACCCAGCACGGACATGCAGAAGACCGTCACGCACCTGCGCGAGCAGCTGGCCGAGCGCAACATGGTGGGCGACATCCGCTCCGCCGAGGCCCGCCTGGACACTCTCGCGACGCAGATCTCCGATCTCGAAAAGGCCGAGAAGGCCGAACACGACGCAGTCCGCGCTGCCGAGCTGGCCGCCCGCGAGGCCATCGTCGCCGAGGCCGAGGAGATCGCAGGCCACGACCCGGCCCAGATCCAGTGGAAGACCTCCAGCGCCCGGATGAACGAACTGTTCGAGAGCTGGAAGACCGCGCAGAAGAGCGGCGTCCGGCTCGGCCGCAGCAACGAGGACGCCCTCTGGAAGCGCTTCCGTGCCGCCCGTACGGTCTTTGACCGCCACCGCCGCGCGTACTTCTCCCAGCTGGACAGCACCAACTCGGCAGCCAAGGCTGTCAAGGAGAAGCTGATCGCCGAGGCGGAAGAACTGTCCTCCTCGACCGACTGGGGTTTTGCCGCCGGCGAATACCGCCGCCTGATGGACGAGTGGAAGGCCTCACCGCGCGCCAGCCGCAAGGACGACGACGCCCTCTGGGCACGGTTCCGTGCCGCCCAGGACGTCTTCTTCACCCACCGGCAGGCAGCCAACGACGAAATCGACCAGGAATACGGCGCCAACCTCGTGGTGAAGGAAGCCCTGCTGGCGGAAGCCAGCGAGCTCCTCCCGATCAAGGACCTCGCCGCCACCAAGAAGGCGCTCCAGTCCATCCGCGACCGCTGGGAAGAGGCCGGCAAGGTTCCCCGCGCTGACATGGCACGGGTTGAAGCCGGGCTGCGGAAGGTCGAGGACGCCGTCCGCCACGCCGAAGACGAGAACTGGAAGCGGTCCAACCCGGAGACGAAAGCCCGCACCAACAGCGCGCTGACGCAGCTGGAATCGGCCATCGCCGGGCTCCGGGATGACCTCGCCAAGGCCGAGAAGGCCGGCGACGAGCGCAAAATCAAGGCCGCCAAGGAAGCCCTCGAGGCCCGCGAGGCATGGCTGGAACAGCTGGAGAAGTCAGCGAGCGAGCTTTCCTAGCCGCCATCCAATAGGCAGCGAACTGCTTGACCCAGGCCCCGTACCGGTTATCCACATGACCGGCACGGGGCCTGTTGGCTTTTCCACGGACCGGACACTATGGCCGTATGGTCATTGTTCCAGGCCCCGCCGCGCCGGACCCGCCGCCACCAGAGCTGTACTCCCCCGGGGCACTTTTCTCCTGGCCCGAGCTTCAGGCGATGGCGTCCGACGGCGTGCTGACGCAGCTCTCCCAGCAGGGCTACCTGACTCCCGGAACACGGCCCACACCGCAGCTCCGGGCCCGGGCAGCGTCCATCCTCATTCGTCCGGCCATCCGCCAGCGGGTTGTCGCGGGCAGGATGACGGCGGCCTGGATCTACGGCTGCGCCGCCGAACCGGACCGGCTCGCGCTGCTCGTGGATGCCAGCCGGCGGATTTCCAGTCTCAGGTCCACCCGTGGCTGCACCCTGCACGAGGTGCGCCTGGGTCCGTACGATGTCGTGAGCCTGGGCGGGCTGATGGTCTCCAGCCCGCTGCGGACCTCAGTGGACATCGCCCTGCATGTGGACCCCGAACGGGCCGTGCCGGCGCTGCGGTCCCTCCTGGCCAGGCCCGAACTGGGCCTGCGCCTCCGGCTACTTATGCTCGCTGTGGAGGCTGCTCCAAGGATGCCGCACAAGAGGGCAGCCCTGGCGAAACTTGAACGCGTGCAGGCCGGCCCGGCACCCTGAGGACGGGCCCCGCGGACGGCCCGGCGGCAGCTGACGTCAGCTGCGCCGCCGGTTGCCGGTGGTGCGGTAAACGTCGAAGACCCCGTCGATGCGGCGGACAGCGCTCAGGACGTGGCTCAGGTACTTGGGGTCGCCCATTTCGAAGGCGAACTTGGAGATGGCCACCCGGTCCGTGGAGGTGTGCACACTGGCCGCCAGAATGTTCACGTGGTTCTCCGACAGGATCCGGGTCACGTCCGAGAGCAGGGACTTGCGGTCGAGTGCTTCGACCTGGATTTCGACCAGGAACACGCTCGACTGGGTGGGTGCCCATTCGACTTCGACAATCCGGTCCGGCTGCTCCCGCAGTCCGCTGACGTTGGTGCAGTCCGTCCGGTGCACGGAGACGCCGGAGCCGCGGGTGACGAAGCCCAGGATCGGATCAGGCGGCACCGGGGTGCAGCAGCGGGCCAGCTTGACCCAGACGTCGCCCACGCCGCGCACCACGACACCGGAATCGGAGTACCGGGTTTTGGTGACCTGGGTCGGGATGGAGACCTCGCTGAGGTCGTCCTCGGGGGTGTCATTGCCGCCCAGGCTCTCCACAAGGCGTTCCATGACGGACTGGGCGGAGGTATGGCCGTCACCGACGCCGGCGTAGAGGCCGGAGATGTCGACGTATTTGAAGTCCTCGGCTATCGCGGCGAGGGCGTCGTGCGTCATCAGGCGCTGCAGCGGGAGGTTCTGCTTGCGCATCGCCTTGGTCAGCAGCTCCTTGCCGCGGTCGATCGACTCCTCGCGGCGTTCCTTACTGAACCATTGCCTGATCTTGTTGCGGGCGCGGGCACTCTTGACGAAGTGCTGCCAGTCCTGGCTGGGGCCGGCACCTTCAGCCTTGGAGGTGAAGATCTCCACCCAGTCGCCGTGGTTCAGTTCGCTGTTGAGCGGGACCAGCTTGCCGTTGACGCGCGCACCGATGGTCCGGTGGCCCACCTCGGTGTGGACCGCATAGGCGAAGTCCACGGGCGTGGAGCCGGCGGGAAGGGCCATGACCTCGCCCTTCGGAGTGAAGACGAAGACTTCGCGGGCGTTGATTTCAAAGCGCAGCGAGTCGAGGAACTCACCCGGGTCCGAGGTTTCCTGCTGCCAGTCCACCAGGGACCGGAGCCAGCCCATGTCGCCGTCGCGCGGGCTTCCCGGGCCGGCCGCCGTACGGTTCGGCTGGTCCTTGTACTTCCAGTGCGCGGCGACGCCGTATTCGGCGCGGCGGTGCATCTCATGGGTGCGGATCTGGATCTCCACGGGTTTGCCGCCCGGGCCGATCACCGTGGTGTGCAGGGACTGGTACATGTTGAATTTGGGCATCGCTATGTAGTCCTTGAACCGCCCCGGGAGGGGGTTCCAGCGCGAATGCATGGCGCCCAGTGCCGCGTAACAGTCCCGGACGGAGTCGACCAGGACCCGGACGCCCATCAGGTCGTTGATGTCGTCGAAGTCCTTGTCCCGGACGATCATTTTTTGGTAGATGGAGTAGTAGTGCTTTGGCCGGCCCGTGATGGTGGCCTTGATCTTGGCCGCGCGCAGGTCCTCGGTGATCTGGTCGCGGATGACGGAGAGGTTCTTTTCGCGCTCGGGCGTCCGGTCCCCCACCATCCGCACGATTTCCTCGTAAACCTTCGGGTACAGGGCCGCGAAGGAGAGGTCTTCCAGTTCCCACTTAATGGTGTTCATGCCGAGCCGGTGCGCCAGCGGGGCGAAGATTTCCAGGGTTTCCCGGGCCTTGCGTGCCGAGGACTCGGCCGAGACGAAACGCCACGTCCTGGCGTTGTGCAGCCGGTCGGCCAGCTTGATCATGAGGACCCGAATGTCCTTGGCCATGGCAACAACCATCTTGCGCACGGTCTCCGACTGCGCGGCCTCGCCGAAACTGACCTTGTCCAGTTTGGTGACCCCGTCAACCAGCATGGCGACTTCCGGCCCGAAGTCGGCCTTCAGGTCATCCAGGGTGTAGGAAGTGTCCTCGACGGTGTCGTGCAGGAGCGCCGCGGCCAGGGTGGTCCCGCTGAGACCCAGCTCGGCCAGGATGGTGGCCACCGCGACCGGGTGGGTGATGTAGGGATCGCCGCTCTTGCGCTTCTGGCCGCGGTGGCAGGTCTCCGCCACAACGAAGGCGCGCTGGATGAGGTCGAAGTCCTCTTTGGGGTTGTTGGCGCGTACGGTGCGCAGCAGAGGCTCGAGAATGGGGGAATACGCGGGGGCGCCGCGCCCGGTCAGCCGGGCAAGCCGGGAGCGGGTGCGCTCACGCCGGCCGGGGAAAGTCGGGCGTGCTCCGGAGCTGTCCACGGGGACCGGCGGTTCGGCGCGTCCCGGAGCCACCACACCAGTCTGTGAACCCTGGCCTGCGGCCTTATCCACCGGCGCTGCTGGCACCGGCGTCGAACGTTCTTCCAATGGAGCACCTCTCCGAACCCGTTAATTCTTCCAGTGTATTCCCGCGGCAGGATACATCGATAACCGGCGGCGATACGGCGACGGGCCGGAGAGCGTCAGGAATGACGTTCTCCGGCCCGTTGGGGCCGCCGGGTGGCATCCCGGCGCTGAGCTGTCCGGCTGGACCGCTGCGGCTAGGCCGTGGCGGACGCCGCCGCAGCGTCGGTCCTGGCGGCAGCCTGGGTCCGGCGCTGGTGCACACGCTGGGCCTGCTTGACCAGTTCCGGCTCGCCCTGCCGCAGCCAGGCGTAGAGCGGTGCAGCGATGAAGATCGTGGCCGCTGTGCCGATCAGGATCCCCACAAACAAGGCCAGCGAGAGGTCCCGCAGCGTTCCGGCGCCCAGCAGCCCGGCGCCAATGAACAGGATGGCACCCACCGGGAGGATGGCCACCATCATGGTGTTGATGGAGCGGACCAGGGTCTGGTTGACAGCGAGGTTGACTTCCTCGCCGAAGGTCCGCCGGGTGGAGGCCTGCAGGTCCGAGGTGTTCTCGCGGATCTTGTCGAAGACCACCACGGTGTCGTACAGCGAATAGCTCAGCACGGTCAGGAAGCCGATGATGGCCGAGGGCGTGACTTCGAAATCGCTGAGGGCGTACACGCCGGCCGTGATGAACATCGTCACGAGCATTCCCACGAGTGCCGAGAGGGACATCTTCCAGGTCCGGAAGTACAGCGCCATCAACACGGCGGCGAGTCCGACGAAGATCGCCAGGCCCAGCAGTGCCTGCTTGGTGACGTCAGCACCCCAGGTGGGGCCGACGAACGTGGACGTCACCTCGTTCTCGGTCACGCCGTAGGCGTTGGTGAGGCCTTCCTTGATCTGCAGCGTCTCATCGTCGGAGAGCTTGTCCGTCTGGATGCGCATGGTGTTGCCGGCGACGTTGGCCACCCGCGGAATGCTGCCGGGAACGACGTCCGTGACGGCTTTCTCGCCGATGGCAGCGTCGGTGGTTTTCACGTTGGAGACGGTGAACTCCGAGCCGCCACGGAATTCGATGCCGAGGTTGAACCCGCCTTTGGCGACGGGCAGCAGGATCGACAGCGCAACGAGGACGGCTGCGATCAGGAACCAGATCTTCTTGGATTCCACGAAGTCGTACGAGCGCTTGCCCGTGTAGAGTTCATTGCCGAATTTGGCGAAGCCGCTGGCCATTTAGTTGCCCTCCTTGGACGTGCTCTTGGAGGAACCAGCAAGCTGTTCCTGTCGTTCCGCGAGGCGTCGTTCTGCAATGGTCATCCGGCGTTCGGCCTCAGCCGTGGCGCCGGTGTTCTTGGCGCGGAGCGCGGCAGCAGCTGCCGGCTTGTCCGCAGGAGTGCGGAGCCGGCCCGCGCCCCGGTACAGGGGAACGGCGCCGAGGCTCTTCGGATCCAGTCCCGAGAACCGGTGGCCCTCCCCGAAGAATCTGGTCTTGGCCAGCATCTGCAGGGTCGGGTGGGTGAACATAAAGACGACGATGAGGTCGGCGATGGCCGTCAGGCCGAGGGTGAAGGCGAAGCCGCGGACGTTGCCCACTGCCACGAAGTACAGCACCAGGGCGGCCAGGAGGTTGACGGCCTTGGACGCCAGGACGGTGCGCTTGGCTCGCTTCCAGCCGTTCTCGACTGCCGACACGAGGCCGCGTCCTTCACGGAGCTCATCACGGATGCGTTCGAAGTAGACGATGAACGAGTCAGCGGTCTGGCCGATGGCCACAATGATGCCTGCGACGCCGGCGAGGGACAACCGGTAGTTCTCAGTCCAGCCCAGGATACAGATGGCCAGGTACGTCAGCGCGCCGGCCACCACGAGGGAGGCGACGGTGACCAGACCCAGCGCCCGGTACTGGAACAGCGAGTACACCACCACAAGCAGCAGGCCGATCAGGCCGGCGAGCATACCCATCCGGAGCTGCTCCCCCCCGAGGGTCGCCGAAATCTGCTGTTCGCTCTGGATCTCGAAGCTGATCGGCAGGGCGCCGAAGCGCAGCTGGTCCGAGAGGGCCTTGGCCGACTTCTCGGTGAACCCGCCGGTGATCTGCGGACGGCCGTCCGTGATGACGGCGAGGGACCGCGGAGCGGAGATGACCTGGTCGTCAAGGACGATCGCGAACTGGGACTTCGGATCCGAACCGCCCTGGGCGCCGCCGGCGGCGTAGAACTGGTACAGCCGCTCGGTGACTTCCTTGAACTTGGCGGTGCCTTCCGCGTTGAACTGGATGTTCACAGCCCACTCGTTGGTCACCGCGCCCTGGGCGCCGCGCTGCAGCTGGAAGGTGGACCCCGAAATCATCGAGCCCTTGACCTCAACCGGGCCAAGGATGTATTTGATCGCCGGGGAGTTGGCGGAGGCCGGTTCGCAGGTGACCAGCGGCTTGGCCGGGTCGGAGCGTTCCTGCTTGTCCTGCGAGGGGTTGTCGCAGTCAAGCGTCTCGAACTTCTTGTAGATCTCGGGGGTAACCCAGTTGATGTCGCTGCCGTTGGTGGGCTCCGCGGTGGGCTTGGGCAGCTGGTCTTCCGGGGTCAGGGACTCCGCGGGGACGGCTGCGCCGGGCCCGGCCTGCAGGACCGGCCGGAAATTCATGTCGGCGGACGCCTGGATCAGTGCACGGGTTTCCTTAGACGGTGTGCCCGGGAGGCTGACAACGACGTTCCGTCCGGACTGCGTGCTGATTTCAGCTTCCGCAACGCCGGAACCGTCCACGCGCTGGCGGATGATCGCCACGGCCTGGTTGAGCTGGTCTTCGTTGATGTCCGAACCGCCCTCAACCTTGGGCGCCAGGATCATCTGGGTGCCGCCTTCAAGGTCCAGGGCGAGCTTGGGAGACCAGCTCGCCTGGCCGGCCATGTTGCCGCCTGCCAGGGCGGCGGTCAGGACGGCGAGGATAACGCCGAGCCAAACCAGCACCCTGAGGGCTGAGTTTTTGGGGCCAGTTCGTGCCATTGTCGATCTTTCTATTAATTACGGAGGAACCGCCGGGCGGCCCTGGCGGGCCCGCTCCGGCGGTTGCCCGCAGCCGTTACTTCGCGGGACAGCTCAAACAGGCAGACTAGCTGTCTTTCTTGCCTTCGTTGTTGAGGCGGCGCAGGGTTTCTTCGGGCGTCTCAACGCGCGGGGCTTCGCTGACCGGAGCGTCGCTGCCGGCCTTGTCGATGGTGAGCGAGGAGGCGTCGTCGGGAACGACCGTGGGCTCCTCGGCCGCGACAACCGGCTCGACGATCTTCGTGACTGCCTGGCGGTGCACGGTGGCGGTGTTGCCCGGGGAGAGTTCCAGCAGGACCTTGTTCTCGTCCTCGTCGATTTCGACGATGCGGCCGTACAGGCCAAAGCTCGTCATGACCTCAACACCGGGTGCGAACTTCGACTGGAGCTGCGACTGCTGCTGCTGGGTCTTCTTATTGCGGCGGAACATCATGAAGACGAAGACGCCAAGCATGGCGAACAACAGGATGGTCATGATGTCGATACCGCCGCCGGCCTGCGGCTGGGTCTGGGCAGAAATAAGTCCGAACACAGGGATAATTCCGTTCTGTACTTGCGTAGCTGGTTTTACAGCAACGTCGGTTTCGCTCCGGGCCGGCTGGCAGGGATTCATGCCGAGCCGACGGCGGCCAGGTGCTGGCCCGCCCATAGAAACAAAGACCCGAACGTGCCGAGCGTCATACCAGTCTAAAGGGAAAAGGTTACGGCGCGGTGCTATTGACTGTTACGGATCCATTCCGGATCAGCGTCCTGGCCCAGCCCGCCCTCCGGATCCGTGACCTCGTCGTCGACCCGGAAGAGTTCCAGCGGGTCCTGCGCGAAGATTCCGGGCGGCACTGCGAAGCCCAGGTGTGTCCAGGCAGGCGGGAGTGCGATCCTCCCCCGCGGGGTGCGTCCCAGCAGCCCCTCACGGACGAGGTACGGCTCGGCGACGGTTTCCACAGTTTCGGTCTCTTCACCGACCGCGATGGCCAGGGTGGACAGTCCCACCGGCCCTCCGCCGAACTTCATGATGAGGGCCTCGAGGACGGCACGGTCGAGCCGGTCCAGGCCGCGTTTGTCGACTTCGTACATGTCCAGCGCCGCGGAGGCGGCCCGGGCATCGATCTGCTCGATCCCGTGCACCAGCGCCCAGTCGCGGACCCGGCGCAGGAGCCGGTTGGCGATACGGGGCGTGCCGCGCGAACGCCCCGCGATCTCGCTGAACCCGGCAGAATTGACCTTGAGGTCCAGGAGCCCGGCGGACCGCCGGAGCACGAGTTCCAGTTCGGCCACGGAGTAGAACTCGAGGTGGCCGGTGAAACCGAAACGGTCCCGGAGCGGCCCGGGCAGGAGCCCGGCGCGGGTGGTGGCACCCACCAGGGTGAACGGCGGGAGTTCCAGCGGGATCGCGGTGGCACCGGCACCCTTGCCGACGACAATGTCGACCCGGAAGTCCTCCATCGCCATGTAAAGCATTTCCTCGGCAGGCCGGGACATCCGGTGGATCTCGTCGAGGAAGAGCACTTCCCCTTCGGAGAGCGAGGACAGGATCGCCGCCAGGTCCCCGGCGTGCTGGATGGCAGGTCCGCTGCTGATCCGCAGCGGGGCGTTCATCTCGGCCGCGATGATCATCGACAGTGTGGTCTTGCCCAGACCGGGAGGGCCCGAGAGCAGGACGTGGTCGGCGCTGCGGCCGCGCATGCGCGAGGCCTCCAGGACGAGAGAGAGCTGTTTGCGGACCCGGTGCTGGCCGACGAAGTCGTGCAGGTTCTTGGGCCTGAGGGCGGCCTCAATAACCCGCTCCTCCGGTTCCTCACCCCCGGCGACAATCGACGGCTCAGCCACGGGCGCCTACCCGGTTCCCGGCGCGGGCGCCATCCTGGCCCAGCCAGCGGAGGGTGGCGCGCAGGATCTCGGCGACGTTGCCCTTCTCGGCCAGTTCGGGTGAATCAGCAAGTGACTTCTCGATGCTGGATGTGGCGTCCTTCTCGGACCAGCCGAGGCTCGTCATGGCCGCAACGACCTGCGGCTTCCAGACCGCTTCGGAGGATGCTGCCGGCGCCGGGGAGCCGGCGCCGGTGCCGTGCGGCACCAGCTTTCCGGCCAGTTCGAGCACGATCCGGCCGGCGACCTTGGGGCCGATGCCCGGCACCTTGGTGAAGGCCTTGCCGTCGCCGGAGTGCGCCGCCACGCGGATCGCTTCGGGCTCGTGCACGGCCAGGACAGCCAGCGCCAGCCGGGGTCCGACGCCGCTGACGCTGAGCAGGACATCGAAGACTTCGCGTTCGTCGTCGCTGCCGAAACCGAACAGGGTCAGGGAGTCCTCGCGCACGATCAGGGAAGTGAAGAGTTTCCCCTCCTCGCCGGTGCGGAGCCTGCTGAGGGTCTGCGGCGTGGCGTTGACGCTCATGCCGGCGCCGTTGAGGTCGATCACGGCGGAGGACAGGCCGACGTGCGCTACGGTTCCGCGGAGAAAACTGATCAAAGCCGGGCTCCTGAAAATTCAGCTGAAAGATAGAACCGGGAAAGACCCGGCTATCCGAACATATCTACGAATACCCTACCAAGTTCTACTGTGGGACAGCCGGACATTCAGCGTGTACGGCGCGCTTTTGCCTCGGCATCGGCCCACGCCCGCTGCGCCGGGGTCAGGGACAGGCTCCCCGGGCCTGTCGTCGCTACGGCGGCGCCGCTCCCGGCCCGCCAGGCGTGGGTGATGGCCAGCGCGAGGGCGTCGGCGGCGTCGGCCGGCCGTGGCGGGGCGTCGAGCCGGAGGATCTTGGTCACCAGCTTGGTGACGGCATCCTTGTTGGACGTTCCGCTGCCGGTGACGGCGGCCTTGACCTCGGACGGGGTGTGCAGCGCCACCGGGATGCCGCGGCGGGCTGCGGCGGCGATCACGACGCCGGAGGCCTGGGCAACGCCCATCACGGTGCTGACGTTGAGCTGGGAGAACACGCGTTCGACCGCGAGGACGTGGGGCTCGTACCGGTCCAGCCAGTCATCGATCGAGGTGGCGATGACCAGCAGGCGCTGGTCCAGGCTTTCCTCGGGTGATGTTCCGACGACGCCGAACGCCACCATGGTGGCGCGGCGGTTCTTTTCGACGTCCACGACGCCGATCCCGCAGCGGGTGAGGCCCGGATCGACGCCGAGGACGCGAAGGGTCACTCGGCTTCCAGGGCGGCCTGCACTTCGTCGCTGAGGTCGGCGTTGCTGTAGACGTTCTGGACGTCGTCGAGTTCCTCGAGGGCGTCCACGAGCTTCATGAACTTCTTGGCGGCGTCGAGATCCAGCGGCACCTGCATGGAGGGCACAAACTCAGCCTCGTCGGTGTCATACTCCATGCCGGCGTCCTTGAGCGCATCGCGGATGGCCTGGAGGTCGGTCGGCTCGGAGTGGATCTCGAAGCTGTCGCCGTTGTCCTTGACCTCCTCGGCGCCGGCGTCGAGGACGGCCATCAGGACGTCGTCCTCGGTCAGGCCGTTTTTCGGCAGCGAGACAACGCCCTTGCGGGAGAAGAGGTAGCTGACCGATCCGGGGTCGGCGATGGTGCCGCCGTTGCGGGAGATGGCGAGCCGGACCTCGGAGGCTGCACGGTTCTTGTTGTCCGTGAGGCATTCGATCAGCAGCGCGGAGCCCTGCGGCCCGCGGCATTCGTACATGATCTCGGTGTAGTCCACGACTTCGCCGGTGAGGCCGGCACCGCGTTTGATGGCGCGGTCGATGTTGTCAGCGGGAACCGAGGTCTTCTTGGCCTTGGTGACGGCAAGTTCCAGGCCCGGGTTGCCGGCAAGGTCCGGGCCGCCCATGCGCGCGGCAACTTCGATGTTCTTGATCAGCTTGGCGAACGACTTGGCCCTGCGGCTGTCGAGGATGGCCTTCTTGTGCTTGGTCGTCGCCCATTTGGAGTGGCCTGACATGCTTTACGCTTCTCCTCTGATCATTCGAATAAACAATTCATGCACGCGCTTCTCCCCCGTCACTTCCGGGTGGAAGGAGGTGGCAAGCAGCTTGCCGGAACGCACAGCTACAATTCTAGCCGTCCCGGCCAGGGCCTCGGGGTGGGACGCCCTGGATGGTTCCACCGTGGCGAGGACCTCCACGCCGCCGCCGACGCGTTCCACCCAGGGTCCGCGGATGAAGACGGCATGGACCGGGGCCACCCCGTCCGCGGTGGCGCTGAAGTCGAGGCCCTTGAAATCGAGATCCGTCTCGAACGACTCACGCTGCCGGCCGAAGGCATTCCGGCGCACCGTGATGTCCAGCCCGCCGAACGTCTGCTGCGGGTTGCCGGCGAGGTCCTTCGCGGGGTCGGCGATCTCATCGGCGAGGAGGATCATCCCTGCGCAGGAGCCGTAGACGGGCAGCCCGTCGCGGATGCGCTGGCGCAGCGGGTCGCGGAGCCCGAACGCCCTGGACAGCTTGTCGATGGTGGTCGATTCGCCGCCGGGAATGATGAGGCCGTCGAGGCCGTCGAGTTCGGCCGGCCGGCGGACGCTGACGCCCGCGGCGCCGGCTGCTTCCATCGCGTGCAGGTGCTCCCGGAAGTCGCCCTGGAGGGCGAGGACGCCGATCCGGAGACCTGTTCCCACGCGGGAAGGAGGCACAGTAGAGGGGTTGGTCATCCGAACAGCATAATGCGCGGTTCCGTTCGACCGGGCACGCGGTGCCGCTTCACGGCGGGCTTCCATGCCGCCGCTGGGATATATTACAAAGCATGTTTTACTTCAGCGTTCCGCTCGGCAAGCTCGTCCGCCGGGTCTCCCGGCTTAGGGGCGGAGGCTCGGCCCTTCCCGGGCTCGTCGTCGAAAAGATCGACCCTGGCTTTATGCGCAGGACACTGTCGACGCTGCCGCACGGGGTCGCCGTCGTCAGCGGCACCAACGGCAAGACGACCACCACCAAGATGGTGGTGGAACTGCTCGAGAGCCAGGGGCTGAAGGTCTTCACCAACCGCACCGGCAGCAACTTCACCCGCGGCGTGGCCGCGGCGCTGCTCGGCGAGGTGGACTGGCGGGGACGGTTGACCGCGGACGTCGCCGTGCTGGAGCTGGACGAGGCCCACGCGGTGCACTTCGTCAACCAGGTTCCGCCGCGCTACTGCCTCCTGCTCAACGTCCTGCGGGACCAGCTGGACCGCTTTGGCGAGATCGACAAGACGGCGCAGCTGCTGCAGCACATCGCCTCCAAGACCACGGGGACCGTGGTGCTGAACCGCGAGGACCCGCGCGTCGCCCGGATCGCGGAAACCGTCCACGGTCCCGACGTCCTCTACTTCGGGCTCGACGACTCCCTGCTCAGCACCTTCCCGAACGACGACGAGCTGCGGGCGGCCCCCGGCAGCCCGGTACCGCCGGCTCCCGCCAGGCCGCACGCCGACGTCGTGCTGCGCCGGGTGGGTGCCGCGGACGCGGACTTTGAGTACGACGGCGTCACGGCCACCACGGCGATGAAGCTCCGCGGCGTCTACAACATCTTCAACGCCGCGGCCGCGCTGACACTGGCCCGGGCCATCGCGGTGAGGGACTCTGTCCCGGGAGAAAGCGCCGTTGCGGACAACGAGGGCCTGCTGAAGGCATTGTCCCAGGTGGCGCCGGCGTTCGGACGCGGTGAAAGCCTCGTCGTTGACGGCCTGCCGCTGGACCTGGTGCTGGTGAAAAACCCCAGCGGCTTCCGCCTCGGGCTGAAGTCCTTTCCCGCCGCGGGTTACGCCACGATGATCGCGATCAACGACAATTACGCCGACGGCCGGGACATGTCCTGGCTGTGGGACGTCGAATTCGACACCCTCCGCGAGGGCGGCGTGGACCAGCTGAGCGGCTCCCGCGCCTACGACATGGCGCTGCGCCTGCAGTATGACGACGTCCCGATCGGCGCGGTGAACACCGAGATTGCGCCCGCACTGGCCGCCTTCATCAGCGCCGCCAAGGACAAACCCAAGCGGGTCTTCTGCACCTACACAGCGATGCTGGCCATCCGCCGCGAGCTGTCCAAAATCACCACAGTGGAGGTGGTCTCATGACCCCCCAGTCCCCGGCCGGCGCGTCCGTGCCGTCCAACGACGCCGGGCACCCGCCGCTCTCCTTCGGGCACGAGCTTCCGCCGGAGGACTCCCCCGCGCCCAGCAAGGGAACCATCCGGGTCGTGCAGCTGTACCCGCGGGACATGAACATCTACGGCGACTGGGGCAACGCCCTGGTGCTGGCACAGCGGCTGCGCTGGCATGGCTACACCCCGGAGCTGCTCGAATACAACGTCGGCGACGAGTTCCCGGCGAAGGTCGACCTGATCGTTGGCGGCGGCGGACAGGACAGCGGACAGCTGGTGATCCAGGATGACCTGCTGTCGCGTGAGTCCGTCCTGAAGGAGCTGGCCGAGAATGGCACGCCCATGCTGGTGATCTGCGGCCTGTACCAGCTGTTCGGGAAGTTCTTCAAGACCCGCACGGGGTCCGTCATCCCCGGGATCGGCATCCTGGATGTGGAGACGCACGGCACCGACCAGCGGCTGATCGGCAACGTGTCCGTATCCTCCCCCGAGTTCGGCACCGTCCTCGGCTACGAGAACCACAGCGGCCAGACCACTCTCGGTCCCGGCGTTTCCGCCTTGGGCACCGCCGCCAAGGGCACCGGCAACAACAGCAACGACGGCCAGGAAGGCGCCCGCTACCGCAACATCGTGGCGAGCTACCTGCACGGTTCCCTGCTGCCCAAGAACCCGGCGCTGGCGGACTTCCTGATCCGGACCGCCGTCGAACGCAAATACGGCAGCTTTTCCCCCGGGGCCCCGGACGACTCCTACGCGATCCTCGCCCGGGAACACGCCGCCCGCCGCCCGCGCTGAGGGCCAAGGCGCGGTGTGAGGTATCCGGGTAGCATGGGTCTCGCGCGCCGCGCCCCGCGGTCTGTCGCATAACCGTCGCTCGAAATGGAGTCCGCCATGGTTGCCGATCCAGATCCCGAACTGGTTTTCGCCATCCCGGGCGACCTCTCAGCGCCCACCGGCGGCTACGCCTACGATCGCAGCCTCCTGGCGCACCTGCCTGGCTCCGGCATCCGGGTGCAGCACCTTCAGCTCCCGGGCTCGTGGCCGACTCCCACCGCAGCTGACGTTGAACACACCAGGGGCCTCCTCGGGTCGCTTCACGACCGGGCCACCGTCCTGGTGGACGGACTCGCGTTCGGCGCGTTCCCGGACACGCTGCTCGAGAGGTTGCGACAAGGGACCGGCCATCGGATCGTGGCCCTCGTCCACCACCCACTGGCACTGGAATCCGGGCTCCAGGAAGACGAACGCCGGTTGCTTGAGACAACCGAGCGCCACGCCCTGGCATGTGCAGCGCACGTGATTGCCACCAGCGCAATGACAGCCCGGACGCTGACCCGCGACTACGGCGTCCCGGCCGGAAAGATCACGGTCGCCCGTCCGGGGACACTCCCAGCGCGCCGCGCAGAAGGTTCCGGCCGCACGCGCGGGGCGGAACTGTTCTGCGTCGGATCAGTCTCCCCGCGCAAGGCCTATGGCGTCCTTGCCTCGGCACTTTCCCAGCTGACTGATCTGGACTGGCACCTCACCATCGCCGGTGAGACGCACCGGAACCCGGTCGAGCACACCCGCGTGGCAGCCCTCGTCGAGACCCACGGCCTTGCCGAGCGGGTCACATTTGCCGGTGTCCTGACGGCAGATGAACTCGACGCCGCCTACCATTCCAGCGACCTCTTCGTCATGCCCTCCCTCTATGAGGGCTACGGCATGGCATTGGCCGAGGCCATGTCCCACGGCCTGCCGATTATCTGCACCACCGGCGGGGCCGCCGCCGAGACGGTGCCGGACGAAGCGGCCGTCAAGGTCCCGCCCGGTGACCCGCTCGCCCTCGGCACCGCGCTCCGTCTGCTCATGACCGGTCCGCAGCAACTCGCCATCCTCGGGGAGCGCTCCTGGGCGGCCGGGCAGACTCTTCCGCTCTGGTCCGACACGGCCAGCCGGGTCGCTGGCGCCGTGCGCGCCGTTGCCCGGTTGCTCCCGGAGCACGCGGCATGAGCGCTTTCAGCCCGGAGTGGCTGGCACTGCGCGAACCGGCCGACCACCGGGCCCGGGATGCGGATCTGGAACAGCAGATGGCTGCCCACTTCGCGGCACGCAGTCACGTCAGCGTGGTGGATCTGGGCTGCGGTTCCGGGTCCAATCTGCGGGGCACCGCGAAGTTCCTGCCGGACCACCAGTCCTGGCGGCTGGTGGACTACGACGCGCAGCTGCTGACTTTGGCCCGGCACCGCCTGGTCGAGTGGGCTGACGACAGCCGGACCGAGGGCGCCCTCCTCCGGCTGCGCAAGGACCACAAGCACGTCAACGTCAGCTTCGTCGAGGCTGACCTCACCCGTGAGCTGGCGCAAGTGCTGACGCCGGCGCCTGATCTTGTCACGGCCGCCGCACTGTTCGACCTGGTTTCGGAGCCGTGGCTGGAGCTTTTCACGGCCGCCCTCGGCGCGGCCGGGCTGCCGCTCTACACCGTCCTGAGCTACGACGGCCGGCAGGAATGGCAGCCACCCCACCCGCAGGACGGGCGTGTGCTTCGCGCGTTCAACAGCCACCAGCAGTGGGACAAAGGCTTCGGTCCGGCTACCGGCCCGCGCGCCGCGGCTGTGCTGTCCGGGCTGCTCGAGGCGCGCGGTTACGCCGTGCACACCGCCGGCTCGCCCTGGCTGCTCGGACCGGATGATCCGGATCTCCGGCACGAACTCGCCACCGGCATCGCCGCAGCCGCTTTGGAGACACAGGAGCTGACACCGGAAGAAGTCGACGGCTGGCTGGCCGCCCGCCGGGAGCCGGGCCAGGCCGCAATCGGCCACACCGACATTTTCGCCACGCCCTAGCCACGGCGCCGTTCAGCCAGGACCTATGAACGCGAGGACGTCCCGGGCTATGCGGCTGCTTGAGGCTGCCCGGACATGGCCCTTCCCCTCGTACCAGATGAGGGTGCAGTCCGGGATGAGCCCGGCGGTCTCACGTGCAACGTCCTGCGGAAAGAACTGATCCGACCCCCCGCACAGCAGCAGCACAGGCCGCCGGATGAGCGGGAGCACCGTCCGGGAATTAAATCCGACCTCTGCCTCGACTTCGGTCAAAACGTCCTCCAGCGGATAGCCGCCCCCGGTCAGCAGCAGGCGGCTGATCACCGGTCCGAGCAGCCCCCGGAGCCAGCGCAGCCGCTCATTCGGGATCAGATACTCGGCGAAGACCATTCCGGCCCCGTCCGTGTCCCCGTCGGCGAGGGCCTGCGCCATCCGGGAATCGACGTCCTTGCCCCAGTC
Organism: Arthrobacter sp. SO3; assembly: GCF_020532825.1. Taxonomy (GTDB): domain Bacteria; phylum Actinomycetota; class Actinomycetes; order Actinomycetales; family Micrococcaceae; genus Arthrobacter. The sequence continues at coordinate 34,215 of NZ_MQTS01000042.1, read as the reverse complement.
GCTCAGCTCCGCAGCGGTGACCACCATGGCCATGTGGTCGAAGGATTCGGGATGCCGCGCGGCCAGATACTGGCCGATCATGCCGCCGAACGACTCCGCCACGACAATGTCCACGCGCCCGCCGAACTCATCGGCGATCAGCTGCGCATAGTCATCCGCCATGTCGGCGACTCTGTGCCCCGGCGGCATCCCCCGGCGCCGGGTGACAATCCAGACGGAGTAGCCGGCCTGGAAAAGGGGGGTGAACTGCCGCCGGAGCATCCGGCGCAGCATCCCCTGGGGAACGGTGCTCCCGGGGCCGCCCTGGATGAAGAGGAGGTTTTTCGCGCCGTTGCCCAGGCTCAGGTAGTCCATGCCGTTCGGGAAGGTCCCGCTCCGGGTTTCCAGGTCCGCCGTCGATAGTCTGCCCACGAAAGCCTCCGGTCCGGTGGTGACAGGAGCCGGCCCCTCAGGCCCCTCGCGTCATCACCACGGTATGCGCCGGTTGTTGTCAGGGCAAGATCCGCAGGTCCTCAAAGATGCTGGCCGGATCTCCGGCGTCCTTCCGGCAAACCCTAGCGTTCCCTGGTGATGAGCAACTCGTGGGCGCCCGCAGCCGCGGCCCCCATCGACTCGACCACGGTCCGGGTGCGCTGGCGGGTGGCCGCGTCGGCTGCTGCGCCGGCGCAGGGGCCCTGCGGGGCGTCTGCTGCCACGGAACACCAGCGGTAGGGTCCGCGGACCATCACCGACGGCGCCCAGGCCAGGTCGGACGCGGCCCACTTCCCGGCGGCGTCCTGGCTGAACTGGGCCCTGAGCAGCAGGCCCTCGTTGTTCACCACATAGTCCGGCGAGAGTTCGGTGATTCCGTTGCCCAGGCCATAGGCGATCCAGGTCCCTTTGTACTGCTCGATCGGGAGCACCGAGTGCGTGTGGTGGCCGTAGATCATGGTGAACTGGCCGCTGTCCGCGAGAGCGTGGGCGGCGCTTTCCTGCTCGGCGTTGGGCGCGCTGGAGTACTCGTCCCCGGCGTGCATGGCGCCGAGTACGATGTCCGCGCCCAGGGCGCGGGCTTTTTTGGCCTTGGCGATCATGACCTCCGGGTCGAGCATGTCCACCTGCCAGGCCGCCTCGGGGAGCTGCCCGTTCAGCCCGTAGGTCGCATCGATCACGGCAATTTTCGCCCCGGCGGTCGGCAGGATCATGATGCCCCGGGCATCCTCCTCGCTCCGGTAGGAGCCGGTGTGCTGCAGCCCGGCGGCGTCGAGCGCGTCCAGGGTGCGGAGCAGCCCTGCAGTGCCGCGGTCAACGGTGTGGTTGCTCGCGGTGGTGCAGGCCTGGTAGCCGACCTGCTGGACAGCCGTGGTGATCTGCGGCGGAACGTTGAACGAAGGATAGGCGGAAAAGGGGCCGCCTGGAACCGCCACGGGCGTTTCCAGATGGCAGACCGCGAGGTCGCTCTTGTCGATGTACCGGCGCTGGCCCTCGAGGATCGGGCCGAAGTCCAGGCCCTTGGCGCCGGCGGCCATGGCGTCGGTGCGGGCCTGCTCCCAGAGCTGGGCATTGACCAGCATGTCCCCGGTGACCAGTACCGAGGTGCAGCGGACGGCCGCGCAGGCCGGACCCTTCCCCGGTGTCGGCGAAGCGGTCGGCGACGGCGACGGGGTGCCCGACGGCGACGCTGCCGCCGTCGTTCCCGGACTCTGCGCCGCTGCCGTCCCGGGGCTGCTCCCGGTGTCTGCCGGCGCCGCCGGGGCGCCGGTTTCCGGGCGGGCGCCGGCGCCGCAGGAAGCCGTGGTGGCCACGAGGAAGAGCGCTGCGGCGGCGGCGAACAGACGGCCGCGCAACGTGGGGGTGATCGTAGGCATGGCGCCCATCCTACGGTGGCAGCGGTCACAACACGCCCAGCAGACCATTGAGACTCATCCCGTTACATGAAAGAGTTATTTCATGACCAATCCCCTGATGAGCCCCAGCCCCCTGCCTTTCGGCCTGCCGCCGTTCGCGGACATCACCGACGGGCATTACGCCGAAGCCGTGGACGCCGGCCTCGCCGAGCACCTCGCTGAAATCCAGGCAATCGTGGACACGCCGGAGCCGGCCTCGTTCGAAAACACCGCGCTGGCCATGGAGACGTCCGGACAGCTCCTGCAGCGCGCGGCCGCTTCCTTCTTCACCCTGGTCTCGGCCGACGCCTCGGATCCCATCCGCGACCTCGAAACCACACTGTCCCCGCGCTTCTCCGCCCATCAGGACGCCGTCTACCTCAACCGGCGGCTGTTCGAGCGGTTCGCCGCGATCAACACCGACCGGCTCGACGCCGAATCCGCCCGTCTCGTGGACGAGTACCTCAAGGAGTTCCGCCAGTCCGGAATCCAGCTCGACGGCGCCGGCCAGGAACGGCTCAAGGCCGTCAACGCCGAGCTCTCCCGGCTCGGAACGGAGTTCGGCCAGCGGGTCAAGGAAGCCATGAAATCCGCTGCACTGCTTCTCGACGACGCCGCCGAGCTCGCCGGGCTGCCCGCGGATGATGTTGCCAGCGCCGCGGAAGCCGCCCGCACCGCCGGCCACGAGGGCAAGTTCCTGCTCACCCTGATCCAGCCCAGCAACCAGCCCGCCCTCGCCGCCCTGGAAAACCGGGACGTGCGCCGCCGCCTGTACGAGGCGTCCATCGGCCGCGGCAGCGACGGCAGCGGCCTCGACGTCCTGGACCTGGTCAAGGACATGGTCCGGCTCCGCGCCGGGAAAGCCACGCTGCTGGGCTTCGCCAACTACGCCGAACTCACCGTGGACCAGCAGACCGCCCCGGACTTCGCGGCCGTGCAGACCATGATGAACCGGCTCGCGCCGGCAGCGGTCCGCAATGCCGACGCCGAGGCCGAAGCACTGGCCGAAATTGCCGGGCATCCCCTCGAGGCCTGGGACTGGGCCTTCTACTCGGCCAAGGTCAAACGCGAACGCTACGCCGTGGACGAGCAGGCCCTGCGCCCCTACTTCGAGCTGGACCGCGTCCTCAACGACGGCGTGTTCTTCGCCGCGAACGCGCTCTACGGCATCACGTTCCACGAACGCACCGACCTCACCGGCTACCACCCGGACGTGCGCGTCTGGGAGGTCCGCAACGCCGACGGGACCGAACTGGGCCTGTTCCTGGGCGACTACTACACCCGCGAATCCAAACGCGGCGGGGCCTGGATGAACTCCCTCGTGGAACAGTCCGGACTGCTCAACACCCGGCCTGTAGTGATCAACAACCTCAACATCTCCAAGCCTCCGGCCGGGGAACCCACGCTCCTGACCCTCGATGAGCTCCGCACCACGTTCCACGAATTCGGCCATGCCCTGCACGGCCTGTTCTCCGCGGTCACGTACCCGCGCTTCTCCGGCACCGCCGTGCCGCGGGACTTCGTGGAGTACCCCTCGCAGGTGAACGAAATGTGGATCATGTGGCCGGAGGTCCTCGCCAACTACGCCCGCCACCACGCCACCGGCGAGGCGCTGCCGCAGGAGGTCGTGGACAAACTCGACGCCGCCCAGCTCTGGGGCGAGGGCTTCGGCACCACCGAATACCTGGGCGCTGCCCTGCTGGACCTCGCCTGGCATGTGCTGGACAGCACCGAAGTGCCTGAGGATGTCCTGGAGTTCGAGGCCAAAGCGCTGGCCGCGGCCGGTGTGGCCCACCACCTGATCCCGCCACGCTACCGCACCGGCTACTTCCAGCACATCTTTGCCGGCGCCGGCTACGCCGCGGGCTACTACTCCTACATCTGGAGTGAAGTGCTCGACGCCGAGACAGTGGGATGGTTCAAGGAGAACGGCGGCCTCACCCGGGCCAACGGCGACTTCTTCCGCGCCGAACTGCTCTCCCGGGGCAACAGCCGCGACCCGCTGGATTCCTTCCGTGCCTTCCGCGGCCGCGACGCCGAACTCGAACCCCTGCTCAAGCGCCGCGGCCTGAACTAACAGCTGTTAAAGAAACGACGCCGGCCCGCCACCTGGAGAGGTGGCGGGCCGGACTCGTTCAATTAAAAGCGCAAGGCGCCGGGCGGTGTGATCCGGCAGCGTGCGTAAAAGGGGCCCCGCGCCCCCGCTCGCCGCGAAGCGGCCATAGCGGGCGCGGGGAATAGCACGCAGAGGATCACGCCGTTTGGCGCCCCTAGAGCGCGAGTTACCAGCCGCGCTCGGCGAGGCGGTGCGGCTGCGGGATTTCGTCCACGTTGATGCCGACCATGGCCTCGCCCAGGCCGCGGGAGGCCTTGGCGATCTCGTCCGGGTCGTCGAAGAAGGTGGTCGCCTTCACGACGGCCTTGGCACGCTGGGCCGGGTTGCCGGACTTGAAGATGCCGGAGCCGACGAAGACACCGTCGGCGCCGAGCTGCATCATCATGGCGGCGTCGGCCGGGGTGGCGATGCCGCCGGCGGTGAACAGCACGACCGGGAGCTTGCCGGTGATGGCAACTTCCTTGACCAGTTCGTACGGTGCCTGCAGCTCCTTGGCGGCGACGTAGAGCTCATCCTCGGCCATGCCGGCGAGCCGCTTGATCTCCGCACGGATCTGGCGCATGTGCGTGGTGGCGTTGGAGACGTCGCCCGTGCCGGCCTCGCCCTTGGAGCGGATCATGGCCGCGCCCTCGTTGATGCGGCGCAGGGCCTCACCAAGGTTCGTGGCGCCGCAGACGAAGGGAATCGTGAAGTTCCACTTGTCGATGTGGTTGGCGTAGTCGGCCGGGGTCAGGACCTCGGACTCGTCGATGTAGTCCACCCCAAGGGTCTGGATGACCTGGGCCTCGACGAAGTGGCCGATCCGGACCTTCGCCATGACCGGGATGGACACGGCGGCGATGATCGCTTCGATCATGTCCGGATCCGACATCCGGGACACGCCGCCCTGGGCGCGAATGTCGGCGGGAACGCGTTCCAGCGCCATGACTGCCACGGCGCCGGCATCCTCGGCAATGAGGGCCTGCTCGACGTTGACGACGTCCATGATGACGCCGCCCTTGAGCATCTCCGCCATGCCGCGCTTGACGCGGTTGCTGCCCGTAACGCTTTTCGCGGACGCGCCGGCTTCGCTGCTTACATCAGGTGTAGACACAAAAACCCCTATGGGTAGATAGATGACCTCGCCGGAGCGCGGACGGCAGACAAATGCCGCTTCGCGCACACCGGATTACCGGATCCATTGGCCGGTAAAGCTAATACTAGTCCCCCGCCGCGGCCGGGCTGAATTCCGGTTACAGGCGTGGGACCCGGCGAAGCTGCCCGCTCAGGCGGCCTGTTCAGTGGCCGTGCCCTCGGTCTCCTCGAGCGACTGGCGGCGCACCGTTATGATGCGCTGAATGACGGTCACGAGGCTCGCAGCCGCAAGGAGGCCCAGCGTCACGAAAAGCACCACCGTGGGCAGCCCCAGTCCGGTGAAGCCGGTGACCACCAGCACTGACACGAGCCGTTCGGCGCGCTCGGCGATGCCCACGTTTGCTTCGAAGCCCAGCGCCTCGGCCTTGGCACGGGCGTAGGACACCACCATGCCCAGGACCAGGCAGACCACGGCGGCGATCGCGATGGCGGTGTTCGCCCCTCCGGTGAAGAACCAGACCGCGACGCCGGCGAACAATGCGCCGTCGGCCACCCGGTCCAGGGTGGAATCGAGGAAGTTGCCCCAGCGGCCGCCGCCCTTTTGCATCCGTGCCATGATGCCGTCGATGACGTCGGAGAAGATGAACGCGGTGATGAAGAGGGTTCCCCACCAGAGCTGGCCCAGCGGGTAGAACACCAGGGCCCCGACCACAACACCGAGCGTCCCGACGATGGTCACGGCATCCGGGGAGACACCGATCCGCAGCAGCCACCGGGCAAGGGGGGTGAACAGTGCGGTGAAGAAACCGCGCGCGTGCCTATTCAGCATCCGTCGCCCCGGCGGTCGCCTGCCCCGAGTCGTTCGCCTGGGGCCAGGCGTCCGCCACCTGCTGGCGGACCTCGCCCAGCGTCTGCGTGATGGCCTTGGTCTGGGCGATGATCGGGAAGAAGTTCCCGTCCCCGCCCCAGCGCGGCACGACGTGCTGGTGCAGGTGCCCGGCGATCCCGGCGCCGCCGGTCACGCCCTGGTTCATCCCGAGGTTGAAGCCGGTCGGGTTGGCGACCTTGCGCAGCACCCGCATCGCCGTCTGGGTCAGCTCGGCGAATTCGGCCGTTTCCTCCACGGTGAGGTCCGTGTAGTCAGGGATGTGCCGGTACGGGCAGACCAGCAGGTGGCCCGGGTTGTACGGGAACAGGTTCAGCACCACGTAGCTGGTCCGTCCGCGGTAGACGATCAGTGAATCGTCGTCCTCGCGTTCCGGCGCCACGCAGAACGGACAGTCGTCCACGTTCTTGAACTGGTGTTGCCCGCCCTTGATGTAGGCCATCCGGTGCGGGGTCCACAGGCGCTGGAACGCGTCCGGCACCCCGGCCAGGCCAAAGTCGTCGGTCACGCCGTCGTCCCCCGGATACTCCGGAACGGCCCCTGTGGTTTCCTGCATGCCTGGTTCTTCCCTGTCCGCTAGCTGGTCCGGTTACGGACGGCGTCCACGATACGCTGGACGGCCTCGGCCACCGGTACGCCGTTGTCCTGGCTGCCGTCACGGAAGCGGAACGACACGGCGCCGGCTTCGGCGTCGTCGCCCCCGGCAATCAGCACGAAGGGGATTTTGTCCTTGCTCGCGGTGCGGATCTTCTTCGGGAAACGGTCCGAGGAAATGTCCACCTCGGCGCGGATGCCTGCGGCCTTGAGCTGACCGACGACGTCGAACATGTAGTCGTTGAACGCCTCCGCCACCGGTACGCCGACCACCTGGACCGGAGCCAGCCAGGCCGGGAAAGCGCCGGCGTAGTGCTCCGTCAGGACGCCCATGAAGCGTTCGATCGATCCGAACAGGGCACGGTGGATCATGACCGGGCGCTGGCGGGTCCCGTCCGCGGCCTGGAACTCGAGTTCGAAGCGCTCGGGCAGGTTGAAGTCCAGCTGGATGGTGGACATCTGCCAGGTCCGGCCGATCGCGTCGCGGGCCTGCACCGAGATCTTCGGACCGTAGAACGCGGCGCCGCCCGGATCCGGGACCAGGTCCAGGCCGGATTCCTCGGCGACCTCGGCGAGGGTCTGGGTGGCTTCCTCCCAGATCTCGTCCGAGCCCACGGACTTTTCCGGGTCCTTGGTGGAGAGCTCCAGGTAGAAGTCGTTCAGGCCGTAGTCCTTGAGCAGTGCGAGCACAAAGTTGAGCGTCTTGGTGAGCTCGCCCTTCATCTGATCGCGGGTGCAGTAGATATGGGCATCATCCTGGGTCATGCCGCGCACCCGGGTGAGGCCGTGCACGACGCCGGACTTCTCATAGCGGTAGACGGAACCGAATTCGAACAGCCGCAGCGGCAGTTCGCGGTAGGACCGGCCTCGGGAGCGGAAAATGAGGTTGTGCATCGGGCAGTTCATCGGCTTCAGGTAATAGTCCTGGCCGGGCTTGCGGACGGTGCCGTCCTCGTTGAGCTCCGCGTCGATGTGCATCGGGGGGAACATGCCCTCCCGGTACCAGTCCAGGTGGCCGGAGACCTCGTAGAGGTGGCCCTTGGTGATGTGCGGGGTGTAGACGAATTCGTAGCCGGCCTCGACGTGCCGCTGGCGGGAGTAGTCCTCCATCGCCTTGCGGATGATGCCGCCCTTGGGGTGGAAGACCGGGAGCCCGGAGCCCAGCTCGTCCGGGAAGGAGAACAGGTCCAGTTCCGCGCCAAGCTTGCGGTGGTCGCGGCGCTCGGCCTCGGCAATCCGCTCCTGGTAGGCCTTGAGGGCTTCCTTGGTGGGCCAGGCGGTGCCGTAGATGCGCTGCAGCTGCTTGTTTTTCTCGCTGCCGCGCCAGTACGCCGCGGAGGAGCGGGTGAGCGCGAAAGCGTTGGAGATCAGCTTGGTGTTGGGCAGGTGCGGGCCGCGGCACAGGTCGCACCAGACGGTTGTGCCTTCCTTGCGCTCCACGTTGTCGTAGATGCTCAGCTCGCCGCCGCCCACCTCAACGCTGGAGCCGTCGGCGTCGGAGCCGGCGCCTTTGAGGCCGATCAGTTCGAGCTTGTACGGCTCGTCCTTCATCGCCTCGCGGGCCTCGTCCTCGGTGACCACGCGGCGGACAAACTTCTGGTTCTGGTTGATGATCTTTTGCATCATCTTTTCCAGGGCCTTCAGGTCTTCCGGCGTGAACGGCTCCTCGACGTCGAAATCGAAGTAGAAGCCGTCGGTGATGTACGGGCCAATGCCGAGCTTGGCGTCGGGGCGCAGCTGCTGCACGGCCTGGGCCATGACGTGGGCGGCGGAGTGGCGCAGGACGTTGAGGCCGTCAGGGGTATCGATGGTGACGCCCTCGATCGTGGCGTCCTCAGGCAGCGGCTGGTCCAAATCCTTCAGCTCGCCGTTGACCCGGGCCACTACGACGTCGCGGCGCTCAAAAAAGAGTTCCGCGCCGGTGGTCCCGGTAGCCACCTTGGTCTCTTCGCCATCGACGAGAAGGGTGATCTGCTGGGCATCTGACACGGGTGTCTCCTATTCAAGGTTAAGGCTTCGTAGCTTGTGGCGTACGGGGACCACAGCCAGCCTCGTCCATGCTATCGGTTTCTGCAGGGGCCAACCAACGCGCCGTTCAGCCGCCCAGCCCGGTGATGGCGAGGTTGCGGCTGATGCCGTCCAGCGGGCCCGGCGGATCCTGTTCCCGGTCTTCCGGGATCCCGGAGGCCGGGACCGGGAACGGCAGGGTTCCGGTGCAGCTCAGGTCCCAGGCCATGCTGGCGCTGATGCTGATCCCCCGCGGCCCCGTCCGCCGGGTGGTCCCCCGGATCAGCAGCAGCCGGGTGCCGAACAGCAGCGGTCCGGCCAGCTCCTGGGCCTCATGGAAGAACACCGAGTCCACACAGCCGGTGCCGTCGTCGATGCTGATGAACACCACGCGGCGGCCTCCCCGCATGGGTGGCGTCTGGGTGGCGACCCGGACTCCGGCGACCAGCACTTCGGTGCCGTTGCGCAACCCCAGCAGCTTGTCCGCGGTGGTGACACCGAGCCGGTCCAGCAGCGGCCGGTGGCTGGCCATCAGGTGGTCGCTGACATCCACGGCCATCAGGTCCAGCTCGGCCCGGACGGTGTCCACCAGGGTGGGTTCGGGCAGCCCCGCCTTGAGGTTCTTCAGTTCAACGTCGCCCAGCGGCAGCGACAGCTGCCCCTCGATCACGTCGAGGCCTTTGCGCTGCGGCCGGCTTTGCAGGGTCTGCAGGTGATGCACAAGGTCGGCACGGTTGGCGGTCCCGCCGGCGGCCCGGTGCAGGGAGTCGAAGGCGCCGAGCTGGGCCAGCCGCTGGATGCTCGGTTTGCTCAGCCGGGACCTGGCCCGCAGGTCCGCGAGCGAGTCATAGGGCTGTCCCGCCACGATCCTTTTCAGCTCGGTTCCGGAGAGACCGTAGATGCCGTTCAGGCTCAGCCGGATGCCCAGCTTGCCGCGGTCCGGGCCGGTGTCCACACGTTCCACCCGGTACTCGGCGTGGCTCCGGTTGATGTCCAGCGGCAGGATCGGGATGCCGAGCCGCCGGGCCTCGGCGACCAGGAGCCGCTTGGGATACATGCCCGGATCGTGTTCCCACAGCCCGGCGAGGAAGGCCTCCGGGTGGTGGGTCTTGAGCCAGGCCGACTGGTAGGTGGGCACGGCAAAGGCGGCGCCGTGGGCTTTGCAGAACCCGAAGCTGCCGAAGGCCTTAAGCGTCCCCCAGACCTTGTCCACCACTGCGGGGCTGAAGCGACGGGCCCTGGACTCCTTGCGGAAGAATTCCTCCACCTTTCCTTCCAGCACCTCGTGGCCGAGGGCGCGGCGGAATTCGTCGGCCCGTGCCAGCCCGCATCCGGTCATGACGTCGAAGGTCTTCAGGATCTGTTCATGGAAGACGGTGACGCCGTGCGTTTCCTTGAGCACGGGTTTGAGGTCCGGGTGCGGGTAGGCCTCCGGGGCGAAGCCGTGCCGGTGCTCCAGGAAGGGCCGGACCATGTCCGATTTCATCGGGCCCGGCCGGAAAAGGGAAATGTCGATGATGAGGTCGTTGAACTCCCGGGGGGCGAGTTTGCCGATGAGCTCGCGCTGCCCGGGGGATTCGATCTGGAAGCAGCCCAGGGTGTGGGTGCTGCGGATCAGCTCATAGGTGGGTTCGTCGTCGAGCGGTACGGCGTTGAGGTCGATCAGGCCGTTCTCGGCGATGTAGTCCGGCCCCGCGCCGTCCGGCCCCACCGGGTGGGCACCCGCTGCCACGACCTCGGCTTTGGAGGGATGCAGGCGGATCACCTCGCGGACGGCGAAAGCCATGGCGCTTTGCATCCGGACGCCGAGGACATCGAGTTTGAGCATGCCCATCGGGTCCATGTCGTGTTTGTCGAACTGGCTCATCGGCAGGCCCAGGCCGCTGGGCTGCACGGGGGTACGATCCAGCAGGGTGGCGTCCCCCAGGATGACCCCGCAGGGGTGCATGGAGATATGCCGCGGCAGCCGGTCCAACCGTTCGGTCAGGTCCACCAGCAGGTCCAGCTGCTGGTTTTCACTGAAACCACGCTGCCCCACCCGTCCGGCGAACTCCTTCAGCTCGGGCTTTTCCTCGAGTGCCTCGCGGAAGTTCCGGGCCGAGAAACGCCACAGCTGCTTGGCGATGTCCCCGATTTCGGCTTCCTCCATGCCGAGCGCCAGGCCGGCGTCCCGTACGGCACCGCGAGCGCGGTAGCCGTTTTGCATGCTCATCAGCGTGACGCGCTCGGAGCCGAAGCGCTCAAAGATCTTCCGGTATACGTTGTGCCGTTCGGCGCTTTCGACGTCGATGTCGATGTCCGGCAGGGTGGCGCGGTCCCGGGAGAGGAAGCGCTCGAAGATGAGGTCGTGCTGCAGCGGGTTCACCTGGCTGACGTCGATCAGGTAGTTGACCAGGCTGGAGGCCCCCGAGCCGCGGGCCGCCGCCCTTACCCCCATGTCCAGGATCATCCGGGAAACTTCCGCCACGGTCAGGAAGTACGCGGCGAAGCCCAGGCTGTCGATGATCCGCAACTCGTGGTCCAGCCGCGAGCGCAGCTCCTCGGCGGGCTTTCCGATGATCCCCGGGAACCGCCTGCTGATGCCAGCTTCGCAGCGCTGCGTGAGTTCAACGAGGGCGTCCCCGGCGATGCCGATCACCGAGGCTTCCGGCACTACGGGCTGTTTCCAGCCCATGTCCGTCACCGGATCGACCCGGCAACGGTCCGCGAGCGCCTCGGTCTGCGCCATCAGGCTTTTGAGGTCGGCGGCGCCGTACCCGGCGGAATGCATGATCTCCTTGCCCAGCTGGAGCATCAGCGCCGCGGATTTGAGCCAGCCCTGCCCGTTGGGCTGGAGCAGCGGGGCGGCGGAGAGCTCGGGGAGCGATTTCAGGGTGCGGGCGGAATCCAGCACGTCCGCGGTGGCGGCCCCGTCCTCGGCGACATACCGCACGGCATTGCTCAGCACTGCCGGAACCCCGTGTTCGGCGGCGAGCTTGAGCATCCGCACCGCGTGGGCGGTGCTGAGCGGTTCCCCGGGCGGGCTGAGCTGGCTGACCACCTCGGCGGCGATGGTTCCGGGCGGCATGGTGTCGAGCCAGCGTTTGAACAGGGTGCGGGGGCGCAGGTAGCGACGTCCGCCCATGGCCCGTCCAACGTCGGAGTCCGGCCCGACCAGGACGGTCAGCACCGGTTTGAGGGTTTCCGGGTGCAGGGTACGGGAGGCCAGCTCGGCCCGGGTCACGGCCACGGGCACCGCTCCCCCGGCCTTGCCCGTGGTGCGGGCATGCGCATCGGAGATCAACCGGCACAGCGCCCGGTAGCCTGCGCCGTTGTTGTGCCCGTGGGCCAGCACGACGACGCGTCCCCCCACCTGGGTGCGGAGGTCGCCGTCGTCGTCAAAGACCGCTAGGTCCACCCCGACGACGGGGTCCAGCCCCGCGGCCATGCAGGCCTTCAGGTGCTTGACCGTGCCGTAGAGACCGTCGCGGTCCGTGCAGGCGAGCGCCGTCGCCCCGTCCGCGGCCGCGGCGGCCGCCAGCTCCTCCGGCCAGGAGACCCCGTAGTGGGCGCTGAAGGCGGTGGAGACATGGAGATGTGTGAAGCTCATGCTGATTCGGGCTTCCGGACTGGTAGCAGGGCGTCATGGATCCGCAGCAGCCGCCAGCGCCCGCTGCCCACATGCCGGGTGAGATCAAGGGTGAGGGGACTTTCCGTGTTGGCGGAATCCGCCGGGCGCACCTGGACCCGCCAGATCTCATGGTCCACCAGCCCAGGGCCGCTGCCCAGCGGCGCCCGCTGTTCTTCCGCCCACCATTGGCGCCGCTCGTACCAGCGCACCGGTTCCGCGCAGACGGTGTAACGGCGGCCGGCCCAGTCGAGCTCCAGCGGCTGGCCGGCAGGTGTGCAGGCGACGTCCACCGACTCGCTGAACATGCCCATCGTGCCTCCCGGACCACACCATCTGAAATAACCCGCTGTACCAAAACAGCAGGCAAGTATTCGAACACATATTCGAACAACTCCAGTCTACGACGGTGCCGGGGCAAAACCTAGATCAGGGGTGGACGGACGCAGGCACAGGTAGCAGGATTGAGCCATGAGCTCCCATAACGCACTTCTCAAGCACGTAAGCATCGCCGCCGAGGACACGTCCTTGGTGGCGAAGTTCGATATAGACGGAAATATCCCCGGCCAGGGCGCCTACGTGGTGGGGCTGTTGGCAGCAACCCCGGATCATTCCCACCAGCGACGAATGGGGATCGAGTTCATGAACGGGGAGGCCGTGTCCTTCTACTGCTTCAGCCACGACGGCACGGAGGAGAATTTTGACCTCAAGGGTGTGGAGCACTCCGGCAGCACCATTACCGGGAACTTTCCGCTCAGCACGGTCATGGGCCTGGCCAAGGGCCACCTCATGACGGCGTTCAGCGACTGCGACGGCCGCGACTACCAGGCCAACGTCCCGGTAGAGGAAGCCCTCTAGGCCTCCGGCCCTACGAGCTGGCTTTGTAGACTTCCAGCTCGAGCGTGATGAACGCGTCGATCATTGCCCGGTAGGTCTTCTCAACGAGGTCGACGTCGATGTCCTTCTGTTCCGCGGTGGCGCGGACGTGTTCGATAACGCGCTCCACGCGCCCGGGGGCCCGCACCTCGGCGCTGTCCGCTTTCAGGGTTCCGGCGATCCGGATCAGGCGCTCGCGGCGGCCGATCAGCGACACGATCTGCTCGTCCACCTCGTCAACAGCAATTCGCACGGCGGCGAGCTGTTCCCGGTCGGCTTTGGCAGCTTTTTCGTCTTGGTGATTTGAGGACATGTCCATGACAGTATCGAAAGATGCAGCCACGAGTCGATCTAATTTCACTGGGTGTCCACAGCGTCGATGCCTCGCGCCGTTTCTACGTCGATGGCCTGGGCTGGCCCGTCCAACGTGAAGTCCGGGGCGAGGTCCTCTTTATTCAGGCCAATCACGGCCTCATCCTCTCGCTCTGGGACACCGGGCAGATGCAGGCCGAAGCCGCCACCGATCCCCCTACCGCCAGTCCGTCCATCACGCTGAGCCACAACCTGGGCAGCGCTGCGGAAGTCGACTCGGTGATGGCCGAGGCCGGTTCCGCCGGAGCCGCCATTGTCGCCGCGCCGAAGACACAGCCCTGGGGCGGCTACACCGGGTATTTCGCCGACCCGGACGGCTACCGCTGGGAAATTGCCTTCAATCCCAGCTGGGCGGTCGACGGCGGCGGCAAAGTCACGCTCTGACCAGCGGTCGGCGTGTCCGGCCCCAGGGGTTTGCCATACTGGCGTCGTGGAGCCCGAGACGATCGAACTCCATAGGATCGTGGACATTGAAGATTATCTGCACGGCCGGCGTGCCCAACTCGGGGCCGTGCTCGGGGAAGCGTAGGTTTGCGGCTTGCTCGGCTCCCGCGCTCTCCGCTGATCAGCTCAGCCCCATCGCCGTCACCCAACAATGCCGCACCCGGTGTGACCTAGGGCACAACGACCCTGTTGAGGTTCCCGTTCGCGCGGCTAACGTGACTGGAGTACACGGCGGCACGCCTATTCGAGCCGGTGTGCCAGGAAGCAGCGGTGGTGCCGGCGTCTGTCGGCGGCACCACGCAGCATCCGCAACAACGTACGAACATTCCCGCAGGGTCCGATCCGCAGCGACGCGGGGCCCGCGGCGATGGCGCGGCCGAGGACTCCCGTACCACCAAGGGTTACCGCCCGTTACATCCGTTCACCCTCAACGCGGCGCTGCCGCCCGGCGCGATGGGCACCAGGCTAAAACAGGCTCCCCACCGGCTGGATGAGCTCCGGGGAGTCGTTTCTGACGTTCCCGACGGCGGTGCCGACGGCGTCGATCGTCCAGCCCTCCGCTACATCATGCGCCCCGGCCCGGACCAGGTCCACGAGTCCGGCGGCATCGTCGGCCTGCGGGTCCAGCCACGCCTGCATCGTCCCGCGGTCCATCGGGAGCGGCACCCTGTCGTGCAGGGCCGTGAGTTCGGCCAGCATTCCCCCGGCGTAACCCTCCGGCGGCGAGTCGGTGGTCATGATCGACGTCGAGAGCAGCCAGCGCTCCGGGTCGCCCTCGGCCTTGGACGGGTCCTTCCACCATTCGTAGAGTCCGGCGAAGACCATCGGGTGGCCGTTCCTTGGGTGCACGTAATAGGGCTGTTTGCCGCGGCCTTCACCCTTCCACTCGTAATAGCCATCGGCCGGGACGGCGCAGCGCCGGGAACGGGTGGCCTTCCGGAACGCCGGCTTCTCCAGCACACTCTCGCTGCGGGCATTGATCATCTTCGAACCGATTCCCGGATCCTTGGCCCAGGAGGGCACCAGGCCCCACCGGGCAATATGGAGCTGGCGGACCGGTTCCCCGTCCACCAGCCGTTCCAGCAGGATCGGCACATCCGCCGTCGGAGCCACGTTCCACGACAGCGGAATCGCAACCTCGTCCTCGAGTTCGGCGTCAAACTCGGCCAGCAGGTCCCCGACGGCCCGGGCCATCACGTAGCGTCCACACATGGCACCAGCATGCCACCGTGCCCAACCCCTGTCATCCGGCGGGCTTCATTCGGCGCCGGGCACACCGTCCCCTGAGCCTTCCGCTGACTTGAGCTTCCGGCGTCTGCGCCGGCGCCAGAGGACCACCAGGCCAAGCACGACGACGGGGACCAGCACCCAGCCGCCGATGTCGAGCGCGTCACCGATGGCTTGGGCCAGCGCCCCGGCCAGGTAGGCGAGAACGCTGAGGCTCGCGACCCAGGCAATGGACCCTGTGATGTTCCACAGCAGGAACTTGGGCCACGGCATCCTGGCAGCCCCCGCGGCAATGGCGCCCCAGAGCCGGACGACAATGACCCAGCGGCCGAAGAACAACGCTGCGCCGCCGTGCCGATCGAAGAACGACTCCAGTTGGGCGATGCGTTTCTCGTCGGCGTGGAAGCGCTGTGCAAGTCGCAGCAGCAACGGACGGCCTCCCACCCGCCCCAATACGTAGCCAACGGTGCTCCCGAGCATGGCGCCCAGGCTGCCGACCGCGATAACCGCAGCAAGGTTCAGATCTCCGTGGCGCGCCGAGGCGTAGGCCCCAAGCAGGACGGCCACGGCGGGAAGCGGAACACCGGCGCACTGGGCCAGCACAATCACGAAGACCCCGAAGTAGTACCCCCACTCGTCCGCAATCCCTGCTTCCGCGGCGGCGAAGCCTGCCCAGCCGAGCGCCACGAAGCGGAGGGCTACTAATCCGGTCATCGCTCACACCCCACTCCGCTGCTCCGCCATGGTTCAGAATGACGGTCCCCGCGCTGCCCGCGTTTGTTCTGCGGTCGTGACCCCCGCGACGACACCGGGATGGCCCCTGTTTACCCGTGTGGCCCGGACCGCGTCAAGAGCACGCCGCGGTCAGGTCCCGGCCCGGCGCCGCCACCGGCCGGGACACCCCCACAGGCGCGCCACCGTTGACAACAACATTGAGATTCCTGCGTGTGCACTCGCCGAATTCGCCGGCCGCATAGACTCCGGGCATGGCAAAGACAGTGACCGTGGTGCTGATGTGTGGAGTGCCGGGCTCGGGCAAGACCAGCTATGCGAAGAAGCTCGAACGGACCGGGTACGTCCGTCTCTCCGTTGACGAGGAGATGTGGCGTCTGGACCAGGAGCTGGCGGCGAGCTTCGGCACCCCGGAGTACTTCGAATTCACGGTCGCGGTGGAACGGCAGGTGCGGGCCCGGCTCGTGGACTTAATGGCATCGCGCCGTGACGTCGTTGTTGATCTTTCCTTCTGGTCGCGCCAGCGGCGCGAGGAATACAAGGCGCTCATCACCGCCCACGGCGCCACGTGGCAACTCGTGTACCTGGACGTGCCCCGGCACGAACTGCTCCGGCGTCTTGCGCTGCGTCGGCGTGACCCGGGGCCGAACTCAGCGCCGGTCGGACCGGATTACCTGGACAAGTTTCTAGCCGGCTTCGAAGCCCCTGCGGATGAGGGCGAGACCATCGTCCGAGCGTAACCCCACCCGTTGTGCGGGAATAGAGGCCTGCGGGTTACGGTTGTTGGAAATGACGTACGACTTTTTGTCGGCAACCGGCGCTGCCACCCAGCGCCGTCAAACAGCTTGAAGGAGAACTTCGTGGATTTCACCCCCGAATCCGGCACCATCACCATGTTTTCGACGACGTGGTGCGGCTACTGCAACCGCCTGAAGAAGCAGCTGGACGCCCAGGGCATCGGGTACACCGAGATCAACATCGAAGAAGTTGAAGGCACCGCAGATCTCGTGGAGAAGCTCAACGGAGGAAACCGCACCGTGCCCACCGTGCTGTTCCCGGACGGCACCGCGGCCACCAATCCCTCCGCGGCAGAGGTCAAGAGCCGTCTCGCGGCCTAAGGCAGTTCCTTTTCCCGATGACGACGACGGCGCGGCCACCCCGGTGGCCGCGCCGTGTTGCGTTGTGCGAGAGAAGTTTGCCTGAGAAGTTTGTGACAACGAGTTTTGCGGCTGAAGCCGCGACAAGAGCAGAGGAGCTATTTCCATGGTCCATAAAGTCAAAGGCGCAGTAGTCCGCTCCAAGGGAGCACCCGTCACCCTGGAGACCATTCTGGTCCCGGATCCCGGGCCCGGCGAGGCCCTGGTGGACATCCTCACCTGCGGCGTCTGCCACACCGACCTGCACTACAAACAGGGCGCCATCAACGACGACTTCCCGTTCCTGCTCGGACACGAGGCCACCGGCGTCGTCAGCGCAGTGGGTCCGGACGTCACGCAGGTGGCCCCCGGCGACCGTGTGGTGCTGAACTGGCGCGCTGTCTGCGGCGAGTGCCGTGCCTGCGCCAAGGGCCAGCCGCAGTACTGCTTCAACACCCACAACGCCGCCCAGAAGATGACGCTGGAGGACGGCACCGAACTCACGGCCGCCCTGGGCATCGGCGCGTTCGCCGAGAAGACCCTCGTCGCCGCCGGACAGTGCACCAAGGTGGACCCCGACGCCGATCCCGCCGCCGTCGGCCTGCTTGGCTGCGGTGTGATGGCCGGCATCGGCGCGGCCATCAACACCGGAAACGTCAAGCGCGGCGATTCCGTCGCCGTCATCGGCTGCGGCGGCGTGGGGGTGGCTGCCGTGGCCGGTGCCGCGCTCGCCGGTGCCACCACCGTGATCGCCGTCGACATTGACCCGAAAAAGCTCGAACGCGCCAAGGACCTCGGCGCCACCCACACCGTCGACTCCTCCGCCGTCGACCCCGTCGAGACCATCCGCGAGCTGACCGGCGGCTTCGGCGCCGACGTCGTGATCGACGCCGTCGGGCGCCCGGAAACGTACAAGCAGGCGTTCTACGCCCGCGACCTCGCCGGCACCGTGGTCCTGGTCGGCGTTCCCAGCCCCGAGATGACCCTGGAACTGCCGCTGCTGGACGTGTTCGGCCGCGGCGGCTCGCTCAAGTCCTCGTGGTACGGCGACTGCCTGCCCTCGCGCGACTTCCCGATGCTGATCGACCTCTACCGGCAGGGCAAACTGGACCTGGACGCCTTCGTCACGGAGCGGATCACGATCGACCAGATCGAGGAAGCCTTCGACAAGATGCACTCCGGCGCCTTGCTGCGCTCGGTTGTGGAACTGTGAGCGGCCCCGTGAACGGTCTGCGGATCGACCGGCTGGTCACCTCGGGCACGTTCTCGCTCGACGGCGGCACCTGGGACGTCGAGAACAATGTCTGGATCGTGGGCAACGACGCGGAATGCATCGTGATTGATCCGGCGCACGACGCCGCCGCGGTCGAGGCCGCTGTCGCCGGCCGGACAGTGAAGGCGATCCTGCTGACCCACGGCCACGACGACCACATCGCGGCCGTCGGCGAGTTCCGCAGCCGCGTCAATGCCCCGGTGTACCTGAACCGCGAGGACTGGATGCTCTGGGAGCGCGTGTTCCCGGGCACCGAGCCGGACCACGCGATCGAGGACGGGGACACGTTCGACGTCGCCGGCGCACGGCTCGTGGCGCTGCACACGCCGGGGCATTCGCCCGGCTCCATGTGCTTCTCGCTGGCGGGCGAGGGCACCGTCTTCAGCGGCGACACCCTGTTCCAGGGCGGTCCGGGCGCCACCGGACGGTCCTACAGTGACTTCCCCACCATCATCGAGTCCATCAAAACCCGGCTGCTGACGCTCCCGGGGGACACCGTGGTGCGCACCGGTCACGGGGATCCGACGACGGTCGGCGCCGAGGCGCCGCAGCTTCAGGAATGGATCGTCCGGGGCCACTAGGCAGCAGGCTGCACAGCCAATCCGTGAAGAAGGCCGGGAACCGCTGGTTCCCGGCCTTCTTCACGCCTGCTCCGGTCTCAGCAGAGCAGGCTGCCGAAGTCCCCGAAGTTCAGGGCGGCGTAGCGGGCGTAGCTGCCGATTACTGCCGCCTCGATGGCGTCCACGTCCAGGTGCGGGACCAGGTCGTTGACGGCGCCTGCCGTGGCCGGGTCCCAGTCCAGGCCCAGGGCGGCATAGCTGGCCTCCAGCACCGCGCGGATCGGGGCCGAGTTCTCCACCACGATGACCGAGCTGAACAGCCAGCCGCCGGCCACCACCCGCTGGGCGGTGCCGATGAGTTTGAGCCGGTGCTGCGGAAACTCAGGATCCTGGCCGTGGACGCTGAATTCGCCGGGGCAGTACTCTCCCGGGATCTCCCCCACCGCGGCGTCAACGCCGGCGCTCCGCAGCGCGTGGGCCAGCAGTTCGCCGAAGAAGGAGAAGCGCCGCTTGGCCCCGGCGATCGCATCCGGGTCCGGTTCCAGGTGATCGATCACGAGGGTCCCCTCGTGGTAGGCCGCGGCGCGTCCCCCGGCCTTGCGGATCAGCGGTTCGAAGCCGAGCCCGCGGCAGGCCTGCGCTGCGGCGTCGAAGCCCGGCAGGTGCGTGTCGCGCTGCCCGAAGGCCACGGTGGGCGCCGGACGGTAGAGCCGGAGCATGGGGCCCACCCCGCCGGTTTTGACCTTCCGCAGCAGCTCGAGGGCGAGGTCCAGGTCCGCGGCGGCGCCAAGGGATGCCTCCTGCTGGAATATCGTCAGCGTCCGGGGTGCGCCCGCGGCCTCCGGCATCTTGTTATGCTCCCTTATGGTCATCTTGCAGTTCCTCGTCGTAGCCGCCGCGTTCGCCGTTATCGATTCCGTCTGGCTCAAGTCGATGAGCAAGTTTTACCGGAGCCATCTGGGGCACCTCATGGCGGACAAACCCAATCTAGGGTACGCCGTCGCCTTCTACGTCCTGTACATCGCCGGGATCGTTTTCTTCGCCCTCCAGCCCGCGCTCCACGGGGGCAGTTGGCTCACGGCGCTCGGTTACGGCGCCGCGCTGGGCACCTTCGCCTACGCCACCTACGACCTCACCAACGCCGCCACGCTGAAGAACTGGCCGCTCGTCATCGTGGTGGCGGACATCGCCTGGGGCGCGGTGCTGACCGGCCTGGCCACCGTGGTGGGCTGGCTTGTCTTCCATTAGCCCCTCGCCCACCAGCGGCCCGACTTCCACCGGCCCCGCCGGCGGTTCCGCCGCCGGACCTGCCGGCCCCTAGGACTTCCGGAGCGTCAGGATCTGTTCGGCCCGGCCGAACGGGCCGTTGAGGTCGTGCAGCACGGTCGAGGTCAGGCCGATCCCGTCCGTGCCGAAGGAGACCTCGTTGTCCAGCCCAAGCCACTCCCCCGCGGGCTTCCGGTACATGTGGATCTGGAGGTCCAGGTTGGGGAAGGAGTAGCTGCCTTTGCCCGGCGGGACGCGGGCGGCGATCCCGTTGGCGGTGTCCACCAGACCGACCAGCCTGGCCAGGTCGCTACTGTCGTCCCGGTCCGTCAGCGGGTGTTCGGTGTGCAGCCAGACCGTGCCCGAACCGGCCCGGTGCCCGTCGGCAATCTTCATTGTCAGTGACGCGATGTAACCGCCCGGCCACACACTCGCGGCGTCGTACGGTTCGCACTGCTCCGGCGCGGGAATCACCGGATCCTCAAAGGCCGCGATGGCCGAGGTATCGGAGGTGATCATCCGCCACGCCGTGGCGCGGAGCGCGGTGCGGCCGCCGGCGGTCAGCTCGGCCTGCACCAGTTCGATCGTCCGGCCGGCGCGCAGGGTGGTGGTGACGACCTCGAACTCTCCGCCGGGAATCAGGCCAAGGATCTCATAGCTCAGGCGCGCCATCCGCATGTCGTCGCGCGGCTCGTGCCGGGCCAGGCAGTCGGCCATGATGCCGGAGGCGGGGGCCATATGCTGCTCGTGCACATTCCAGGCTCCCTGGGCGTGGATGGTGGAGCGGAAACGCCCGTTGCCCAGCACCTCGTAGTAGTAATCGCCTTCGGCAAGCACCGGTAGTACAGCAGTCAAGGTTTGCCCTTTCGCGTGGCTGGTGATTCCAGAACACACTATCGCTTCCCCGGAGCCCTAAGGTGCCTGCGTTCAGGCTTCCACGCGGACTCCGCGCCAGAAGGCCAGGTGGTCCGTGATGTGCCCGGCGTCGGACTTCGGCTCGGCGTAGAACCAGGCCGCATCCTGGTTCCGCTGGCCGTCGACCACGAGACTGTAATAGCCGGCCCGGCCTTTCCAGGGGCAGACACTGCTGTGGCTGCTGTCCTCCAGGTACTCGGCGTTGACCGAGGAGCGGGGGAAGTAATGGTTTCCCTCCACCATGACCGTGTTGTCGCTCTCCGCGATGACCGCGCCGTTCCACATTGCCTTTGCCATGGTGGTGTCTCCTGCTCGTTGCCGGGAAGTGCATACAAAAGGGCGGCCGCAGCCGCGCGTTACTGGATCAACGTCCGGGCCAGCCCAATGATTCCGCTCTTCCGGGGCGGGCGCGCGGTCTCAGTTCCCACCGGCTTCGCCAGACTGGGTAGACTCGGAATGAGACTTTCCGCGACTACCCACCGAAGAGGTGCTCCCCTGATTCGAGTCATCAGCTACAACCTGCGTAAGCACCATGCCAGCGGTGAGCTGGTTGATCTGGTCCGCGATTTTGACATTGATGCCTTGTGCCTCCAGGAGTGCGACACCAACGACATCCCGGACACCATTGGCGATCTGCACCTGGCCAATTCCACCAAGGGCAACCGGCTGGGCCTGGCGATCTACTACCGCAAGGACCGCTTCACGGCGTACGAAACGAAGACCTTTGCGCTGAAGAAATCCCTGCATGACCGCGTCCTGTCCCCCGCCCACGAGCGGCTCATTGGCACCCGGGTGATCGACAATGAGACGGACCACGACCTGGTCATCGCCTCCTTCCACGCGGCCCCCCTCACGGCGTCAAATTCATTGCGCCGGAACCAGATCCACGCCGCGCACGCGGAACTGCTGAGCATGGGCGGCGGCCTCATGTCACTGATGGTCGGTGACTTCAACTATCCGTTCTTCACCAAGTACCTCACCGAAGAGATGAAGGGCGCAGGCTACGACCTGACGCTCAGCGACCGCCGGACCTATACGCGGTACAAGGTCTTCAAAGGCCACTTCGACTTCGCCACCTCTCAGGGCCTCAACATCGAGAGTGTCGAAACCCTCCCGCGTGGCGCCTCCGACCACCTCCCCATCCTCATTTCGGCGGAGTACGGTCAGGACGCTCCGGCGGCCGGCGGTTCCGCGTCCCCTGCTGCGTAGCGAGGGCCACCGTGCGCGGAACGTGGGGACTAAAAGTCCCGCCGGGTCTGCGCATGGTGCGGGACTACCAACGTCCCTGGCTTAAATCTGATCTGACCGCCGGCGCGGCCCTCAGCGCGTTCCTCATTCCGGCCGGCATGGCCTACGCCGAAGCCGCAGGGCTGCCGGCCGTTACGGGCCTCTACGCCTCGGTCATCCCCCTGCTCGCCTACGCCGTCTTCGGGCCCTCCCGGGTCCTGATCATCGGCCCGGACTCCAGCCTGGCACCGATGATTGCCGCCGCCATCCTGCCCCTTGCCGGCAAGGATCCGGACCATGCGGTGGCCCTCGCCGGCGTCCTGGCGCTGCTGATCGGCGGACTGCTCCTGGCCGGCAGGGTCTTCAAACTGGGTTTCGTCACCGGGCTGCTGTCCAAACCCATCCGTGTCGGCTACCTCAACGGCATCGCCGTCGCCATCATGCTCAGCCAGCTGCCCAAACTGCTCGGCATTCCGGCAGCCGGCGGCTCACTCGTCGACAGCGCGACCGCCACCGCACGGGCTGTGGCCCAGGGGGCCACCAATCCCCTCGCCTTGCTGTTCGGCGCGGGCACCATCGCCGTCATCGTCATCTGCCGTTTCCTGCCGTGGAAACTTCCCGGCGTGCTGATCGCCGTCGTGGCAGCCACGGCGCTGACCGCCGCCCTGGACCTGACGACGGCGCTTCCCACCGTGGGCGCCTTGCCCCGCGGCCTGCCGGTGCCCGCCCTCGGCGGAGTCAGCCTCGACGATGTCCTCGCCCTGCTCGGCCCGGCGGCCGGCATCGCCCTGATTGCCTTCGCGGATACCTCCGTGCTCTCCAAGAGCCTCGCCGCCCGGAGAGGTGGGCAGGTGGACGGGAACCAGGAAATGGGGGCCCTTGGGGTTGCGAACGTGGCCAGCGGACTCTTCAGCGGATTTCCGATTTCCGGCAGTACCTCGCGCACGCCTATCGCCCTCGAGGCCGGCGCCAAGAGCCCGCTGGGCGGAGTCGTTGCCGCCGTCCTCGTGGTGGCCTTTATGCTGATCGCGCCCGGGGTGACGACCTTCCTGCCGTCCAGTGTGCTGGCCGGTGTCGTGATTGTTGCCGCGACGTCGATCCTTGACCTGAAGACGCTTCTCCGGCTGCTCAGGATGAGCCGGATCGAGGCCGCTTTGCTGGTGGCCACCTTCCTGGGCGTCGCGTTTGTCGGCGTGCTTGAAGGCATTGTGGTCGCCATCGGCCTGTCCCTGATCGCCTTCGTGAGCCGCGCCCTGGACCCCTACCGCACCGAACTGGGCAGTGTGGGGGACGTCCCCGGCTACCACGACCTGAGCCGGCACCCCGAGGGCCAGCGCGTCCCGGGACTCGTGATCGCCCGTTTCGACGCGCCGCTGTTCTTCGCCAACGGCGCCGTCTTCACCGAACACATCAGGAACCTCGTGGCCAGCGCCCCTGAACCGGTGCGGTGGGTGATCGTGGCATCGGAGGCCATCACCGGCCTGGACACCACCGCGCTGGACGATCTCGTGGCGCTCGACGACGAGTTGGCGAAACGCGGAATCAGCCTCGTCTTCGCCGAAATGAAAGGCCCCATCAAGGACCGCCTGATCCGGTTTGGGGTCAGCAGCCGCTTTGGCCCGGATCATTTCTTCCCCACGGTCACCAACGCGGTACGGAACTACAAGGGCACCTTCGACCTCGAGTAGGGGCGGACGCCGGGCTCCTTAGCCCAGCAGCGGAATCACATCGATCCTGCCGTCCGGGCTGACCGTCACGAGCACCCGCGCTCCGGTCACACCCTCGAGCTCCGCCGCCAGCCGGCCGGCCAGCTGTCCGGTGTCGTCACCGGGGCCAGGGGCCAGCCCCGGCCCGGGCGCTGCCCCGGGCGCTGGCGCTGGCCCGGGGCCCGGGACGGTGACAGGAACAGGAAGAGCCCCGACGTCGGCCCGCCGCCAGACGGTCACACCGGCCCCGGTGACGTCCTCGATGACCCGGTGCAGCGGCGCCGGATCGGAGCCGGTCACCAGCACGACGTGCCCGATGGTCCGCTTCCGGGCTGGTCCCGCCGCGCCGGCGGCACGCTCGTCGCGCCACACCGCAAAGTGGTAGCCGGCCACGAGCCCGGTGGCAACGAGCAATCCGAGCGGGGCCCGGATCCTCTCCACCACGCTGCCGCCCGAGAGGTCGCCCAGGAAGAACTCGAACACCCGGTAGCCGATGACCAGGAGGGTGATGACGGCAACCACGGCGCTGAGGCCGAACACCACCACCAGGTAAACCCGCCGGGCGTTCTGCCAGCGCCCGGAATCGCCGGCAGCGCCAGGCTTCGCCGCGGGCGTCCGTCGGAGCGGCTTCCACGCAACCCACCAGACAGGACCTCCGACCAGGAGCGAGCTGATGCCGCCGAGCAGGAGCGTGCGAATCCCGGATCCCACGAACGGGGTGGCCGCCATGGCGAGGACGGCATTGACGATCACGCCGATTCCAGACGCAGCGGCGACCAGTGCGACACCGGAGGTGATCAGCCGGCTTCCCTGCCGGACGCCTTCGGAACTTCCGCGGGCCAGCCCGCGGTGGTAAGCCCAGACGAGTGAACCGATGGCGGCGGCGGCAACCGCCGTCGCCAGCGGCTCAAGCAGCTGCTCCGTCGGTTCGGTGCGGTCGAAAGCGAGCCGCAGCAGCGTGAACACCGTCACTCCGGCTCCGCCGAGTGTCAGCACCCCGGCGCCGAGGACGCCGACGAGCATCAGGCCAACGCTGGCGAGATCGGTGCGCAGCAGCCGGCCGCCGTCGTGCTTCCAGTGCCACCACCAGACCAGGGCGCCACCTACGGCCCAGACGAGGGACTGCAGCGCGGAAATCCACCAGGGCTTCCCCACGATACCGGCGGCCATAGCCCCCCGGATGGCGGCATCCAGCAGGATGGACAAGGCTGTGACGGTGCCGCTGACCCCCATCACGAGCCCGATGTAACTGCCGAGAACCGTGGGGACGTCCGTCAGATCCAGGGGCCGCTTCCGGGGATGGCGCCACATCCAGCGGTGCCAGACCCAGACGGCCGCCCACACCAGGCCCGTGGCCAGGGAGGGGCGCCACTGCAGCGACCGACCGCCGATCAGGGTGGTCAGGGTACTCAGCAGGTTGGTTGTCGCCAGGATCAGGGAGAGCACGTAAACCCCGGTCATATACAGGCCCCAGCCGACCGACGCCCGTTCCGTTTCATCACCCAGGCGCCGCCAGACAACCCACCAGAGGACCGCCGCGAGGGGTCCGCCAATCAGCGTGAAGGCCAGCGAGCGCGCCAGCCCGGCAATATCCCCCGTTGCCAGCGTGGTGCCCGCCACCAGAAGCCGTTCCAGGAGTCCGCTGAGACCGATGGCTGCGATCACCACGAGGGCGAACAGCAGCAGGTAGGTGATCAGGCGGCGGACGGTCCGCTGGGCCGAGCCCGCGGCGGATGCCGTGCTCATCACTTCACCGCCGTGTTCTGGCACACCGTGAGCTGCCACGGGGCTCTGTCGATCAGCCACTTGTCCCCCGTCTTGACCAGGTCAAAGGAGTCATCCATCTGATACTCGGCGCTGCCAAACGGGCCGCCGCCCTCGGAGACGGTCATCAGCACCCTGACGTCCGCGGACTCCGGTCGCTCGGTCGTTGAGACGAGCGTGACGCGGAGGCTGTCCGCTCCCGCCTGTGGCATGCCGGAGCTGCAGCGGGTCTTGGCTGCATCCGTCAGGTAGGCGGCCGCGGCACTCTCGTCTCCGGCAATCACGGCGGCGGAATAGCGCTGGACGACACCGGCCGGGGTCGCCGCGTCCAAGGGGGCCGGCTCGCCCCGGGTGAACACGACAATCAGGGCGACGATCACCAGGGCGGCGATGGCTGCGAGGATGGCGAGCAGCGTCCGGTCCGGCCGGTGCTGAGCCGCGGCCGGTTCTGCGGCCCGCGGTCCGGCCGGTCCTGTTGCCGGCTTTGGTTCGTTCGGCTCGGGTTCCTGCGACACTGGACTCATGAGGTCAGTATGTGGCAGGCAGGGCGCGCCGTCATGGTGTCTTTAGGCCCCATTCCCCGCTGACCTGCGGTTTCTCCGCCGCCGGACGCCCCGGACAATGAGCGATCCGACGACGAGGGCCAGGGTGGCATAGACGGCAAAGTTCAGAACCCGGGAGTATTCGTCGATGAGCCGGTACTGCGCCCCGAGCAGGGCCCCCAATCCGATCAGCAGGCCGTTCGCTCCAGCCCCAGCCGGGCTCCGAGCCAATAGAGCAGCAGCTCGCCCAGATAGGCACCCAAGGTGCTGGTGAGCAGCACAAGGGCCATCGTCATGGTCCCCTGCTGTGTGAGGAATCCGGCCAGGGGAAGGATGACCTCGCTGGGAAGAGGCGGGAAGAGCGTCTCCGCCAGGGTGAACAGCCCCACACCCCACTCGCCGAGCGCGTCGACGCCCCGCGCGGCGAAACCGACCAGGCCGCCCATACCGTCGAGCGGGGTGGCGGATGTCACGGCTGCCGGAGCCGTACAGGATCCTCGGACACTGTTGCTCCCTTCCCCGCCGGTGGTGGCCAGCCTAGCCGAAAACAGCCTGCCCGGGCGGCGCGGGTCCGTCGACGCTGCCCCCGGCAGGCATTACGCTCGGGAAATGAGATTCGTGCGGAAAATCCTAGGCCTCCTCCTGCTGGTGGCCATCGGGCTGGTGGGCTCGGGGCCGGCGGCAGTTGCCGTCACGCCGGTCGACGTCGTCGTGGCGGACCGGGCCGGGGTGCTGGACCAGAACAAGCTCCTGCCGGCCGTGCGGGCGATGGACTTCTACCAGCCCACCAAGGTGGCCGTTTACACCTACAACGGCTCGGCCTCGGACAACCTCAACGAGGAGGTCCTGCGCTTCGCCCGGGCCGAACATCCGGAGTGGATCAGCGAGGACGGGCAAAAGTGGGCGAACGGGCTCTTCATCTTCGCCCTGGACCCCGTGGGCCGACATGTCGGGACGTATATGGGTGAAGACCGGAAAGTCTCGCTGCAACAACGCGAGGAAATCCAGAACGCATCCAAGGACCTCCTTCGCGATGCGCAGTGGACGGATGGCACCATCGCCGGAATCCAGCGCGGCGCCGAACTGATTAACCAGCCGTGGTACCGGTCCACTGCCTTCCTCGTCACGGCATGGACCACGGTGGCGGCCGCCGTCGCAGGCGCCGGGGCGTGGCTGATCGTGCGCTGGCGGACCCGGGTCAGCAGCCGCAAGGAACTCGCCCGCGGCGACGCCAGCTACTCCAACGTCAGCCTGGACCTCCAGGTCACTGAGCTCAATGCCAGCACCATCCCGGATGCCTCCCGCTACGGAAGCACTGTGCTGGAGAAGCACCGGAGCTTCCTGGCGAAGTACAACACCGCGACCGGCCTCTCCAACCAGGTCCATGCACTTTCCGCCCGGAACCTCAGCAGGCGCCCGAACCTGAAGCTGGTCAGGAGCTACGCGGACGCCGCCGCCGAGCTTGATGCCCTCGACGACGTCATCGCGGACACCAACGCCCTGCTCAACCGGGGCTCCGCGTGGGCGCCTGCCTGGGACCGGCAGCTGGCCCCGTTCCGCGCCGACCTGGCCGCGATCGAGCAGATGCTCAGCAAGCGCAACGCCCAGGGCGATTCGGCGACCGCGGCGGCACTGCGCTCTTTCCGTGACCAGAGCCATCGGGACCTCGAACGGTGGACCGCGGAACTCTCGGACGGCACGATCACGCCGGAGACCGCCCTTGACCGGCTGCGCGACGCCCGCACCCACCTGTCCGAGCTGCTCAAGAACCACGCCGATACGGTCATCGACGGATACGCCAAGAACGAGAAGGAAGCCTCGCTGATGCGCCAGGAAATGGAGAGCGCGCAGGCCGGAAGCAAGTCCAAGTACGGGCGCACCTACGAGCCCAGCATTCTGGGCACGGTCTACCCCGCCTACTACTTCTTCTCCGTGCCCACCTTCAATTCCGGCTTCAACACCGGCGTCAGCAGTGTCAGCAGTGCCCGCGGCGGAGGCGGCAGCAGCACCGGCTACGGCGCCAGCGGCGGCAGCTTCTCCGGCTCGGGCAGTTCATCGAGCTTCTAGCGGGATCAGGCGGTCTTGCTGTGTTCGACGACGAAATCGCCGCCGGGGAACAGTATGGTCTCGTGGCCGTCGTCGAACCTGACGTGATACGGCGGGGCGCCGTCTGCCCCCTTGACCTCCAGGATTTCCCCGTGTCGGTCAGATGACTCGACCGTGGTGCCACGGATGATGATGCGGTCTCCCTGGGCTGCTTTCATGGCATTCACCTCCATGCCTCAGCGTACGGTTCCGTGTCCGTTTGGGGAACAGATGCCTGTCAGAAGAGCCCGGCGGTGACCTTGCCGGTGAGCTCGTGGAAGACGTTCCTCCGGGCGGCCCCCTCCGGGCCGTCCCAGCCCAGGGTGTAGACCACAAAAACGAAGGCCCGCTCGCCCTGGACCAGGATGCTGGCATCGTGGAGGTAGCCGTTGAGCAGCCCGTACTTGTGGAAGACGCTGACCCCCGCTGGTACCGCGGCCGGGATGAGCCTTTCGTAGTTGGTTTTCTGCATGTAGGACAGCAGCTGGGCGGTGTTCGCGGGGTTGAGCAGCCGGCCGCTGTACAGCTCAGCCAGTATCTTCGCCATCTCAGCGGGAGTCAGGCTGTTCACTGTCCGGTCATAGGGGATGCCGAGCGAGGCGGCATAGTCGGTCAGGCCGTTGTAACCAACGGCGTTCAAAATCAACGCCCACGACTCGTTGTTGCTTTGCTGGACCATCTGCCGGATCTGTTGGCCTGCAGTGGATGCCCCCATCCTGGCTGCCAGCGAGGCCTTGCCGGTTTCCACAAGATGGTAGTAGGCGGCAGCGGCGAGGATCTTTCCGGTACTGGCCGCCACAAACTTGGTCTTCACCCCGTACTCATGCACCGCCCCGTCACGCACGTCGATCAGGGCGACACCCACCCGGTACCCGCTGTTGGCGGTGAGGACCGCATTGATTTCGGCGTCGAGTGCGGGTCCGATAGCCGGCGCCGGAGGAGCCAGGACGGGTGCCGGGGTGGGCGCCGGGGCGCTGGGTAGTGCCGACGGCGTTGCTGCGGCGGCTGCCAGCGGGCCGGCTGCTCCTGCGTCCGCTGATGCATAGGGGGACGCCGACGCGGACGCCGGCGTTGCCGGCGGAGCAGCAGCATCGACCGGAACCCGGGCCTGGATGGCGGCGTAGACGGTCGCCGTCGAGACCAGGCCCAGGACGGCGACCAGCACGATCAGGAACTGCGGGCGGATCCCGCCCATGAGTCCCAGCAGGCGCCAACCAGCGCCCCGGGTTGACTTACGAGTATGTCGGCCGCTGCTGTAATGCCGGCCGGGCCCCCAGGAATCCATCAGGTCTCATCGCCCGGGCATCGACGGAGGCGCAGTATCGGTTGATGTCGCAGTCAGGTTCGCAGGCATGCTTGTCCTTCTCAGCTGAGGAACCGCGGTGCGGCTTCAAATCCGGCCATTCTGCCCCGGACACGGTCCCAGCGCAAGGGGCCGCGCCCGCTGGAGCGTGGCTCAGCCCGCCAACTCCCGCCGCCGGAAGCGGAGTTCCTGCTGCGCCCCGTGCAGCGGGGAACCCGAGAAGGGCAGGTCCTCAAGCCGGACCGCGGCGGCCGCGGCGAGCGCCGTCCGGTTTGCCGCGGCGGCGGCCCGCTGCGGAAGACCCAGTGAACCGGCAAACTCCGCCCAGTGCCTGGCCTTAAGGTGACGCGTCTTGCCGGAGACCGGCAGCGCCAGGGTTTCGTCCCCGTACAGCAGGGTGCACGGGACATCGAACACGGGGGCCATCACGAACCCCCGCGGGCTGCCCAGCACCGCAAGGTTCTTGGCGTGCAGGTCTCCGTTGCCGGTCAGCCAGGCAAAGACGAACTGCAGGTACAGGTTGCGGCCGGCAAGCAAGGGGGCAGTGCACGTGGCCGCCAGCGCCGCGGCCACGTCCTCGGAGCTCACACCGTACTTGGAAGCGGGAGGCAGGCCCAGAACCTGGGTCCCGTCCTCCAGCGGCAGCCGGACCCATGTCCCGGCAGGGCCTTTGACCCGGTCGAACCGTTCCACCAGCAGCCCACGCAGGCCGTTCCGGTCTTGGATGACAGAACACTTGGCCACCGGAATCTTCAGCGCCTTTGCAGCGTGCAGGTGAACCGCCTCGTTCTCCACGAGGTGGGGATGCTCCGGCGGGTCCAGTTTGAGCAGGTAGCGGTGGCCCCTCACTGCCAGTGGGGTGGTCAGCATCGAGGCACTGGCCTTGCGCTGGACTCCCGGGAGCCCGTGGAGATCCACGGTGTTGACCAGGACGGAGAAGTCCAGCGTCTCGGGCCTCGAGGTATCGGCAAGGGTGGGCGGTTCCACCGGGAGCTCGCCGGCCGGGACCACCTGGACGTCGCCGGGGACATCGGCGCCCACGGCCAGCAGCAGGGTCAGTTCATCGTCAAAACTGGTCTTGGTCGCATTCTTCAGAACCGTGAGCCGGTGACCCTCCGGAAGCAGCCCGGCGAAGAACGCCGGAAGCGCACCCCCTGGAGTCTCCACGGCAGCCCCGGACAGTGGGAGGGACACCGCCACGGCCGGGCCGCCGCCGGCAAGGTAGTCCATGGTGTAGCTGAACCGGACCCCGCCGAAGCCGGTCCTGCTGAGGTGCCCGGCCAGAGTGCCGCCTTTGCAGACGTCCGCAGCACGAACGAACTTCAGGTCCTGCAGTTCAGCCGGCATCAGCGCGCTGTCAGCCGCAGGCCCAGGACGCCGCTTACGGCCGCCACGGCCTGAAGCGAGGGGTTGCCGGTCCCGGTCTCGATCGCCCGCACGGTGCGCACCGAAACCCCGGCGAGGTGGGCAAGGTCCTCCTGCGTGATCCCGGCATCCTTGCGGGCGCTCCGGATGCTGGCCCCAATGGACCCCATATCACCCATCTATCGCCTCCATAATGGTCGGCTCCATAGTGATCGGCTCCAGTCGGCAGGATGCTGCCGGTTGAGGCATCCAGTACTCCCATCGTGCCGCGATTCCACAGTTTCGGCAAGATGCTGCCGGTCTCGCTTAGTGCGCTACTTTGGCGCCGCTGGGAGGTGCGTTCCGGCAAGATGCTGCCGCCCGAGGTCGGGCCTTCCTTCCCCTGCCACAGCCGTGGTGCGCGGCGTACGCTGGAACCCCGGCAGCCCAGCGAAGGAGCCCCGCGTGCGCAAGATCATCGTGATGATGCAGGTGTCCCTGGACGGATATATGGAGGGCCCCGGGCGGGACTTGGGCTGGCACCGGGTCGACGAGGAACTGCACAGGCACTTCAACGACGAGCTCCGCGCCATGGGCGGCTTCCTGGACGGCCGTGTCACCTATGAGCTGATGGCCGGATACTGGCCGACGGCGGACCGGGACTCGTCGGCCCCCGCGCCGATAGCCGAGTTCGCGGGGATCTGGCGGGACATGCCGAAGATCGTCTACTCCAGGACCCTGGCGAAGGCGGGCTGGAACACCGAGGTGGTGCGCGACGTCGTTGCCGAGGACGTTGCCAGGCTCAAGGAGCAGCCCGGCGGTGACCTTGCGCTGGGCGGGGCCGATCTCGCGGCGGCTTTCCGGCGGCTCGGGCTGATTGATGAGTACCGGATCTATGTGCATCCGGTCCTTGTGGGCCGGGGCAAGCCCCTGTTCCAGGAGGCGGAGGCGCTGACGCCGCTCCGGCTGTTGGAGAGCCGGGCCTTCGGCAACGGCGTGGTGCTGCTGCGGTACGCGGTGGAGCCGGACACCGGGCGCGCAGAAGGCCGGTGATCCGATGCCCCCAAGGCAACCGATCGACCGGCCTGCTGTGCGCTGTTGGCGGTGCTGCTAGCCGGCGCGGACGAACGTCACGGGTCCGGTGGCGGTGAGCCAGGACAGCGGGTGCGCCATGGTGGCGTTGACCCCGTTCATGCCGCCGCTGATGGCCTGGCCGTTGCCGGCGTAGATGGCGACGTGGCCGGACTGAACGATGATGTCGCCGGGCTGGGGGTCAGCGACTACCTTGCCGTACTTCAGGAAGGCCTGCGGTCCGATGTCCCCGACCGGGATGCCGGCAGCATTCAGGGCTTTCTCCACCATGGCGGTGCAGTCCTGCGTGATGCCGATCTGGCCGTACGCCATGGACAGCAGGGTGGCGTTGACTCCGCCGGCTGCCGGGGCAGCGGCGGGGGCGGGCGCGGCCTGGACCTTCACGGTCGCCTTGGCGGCGGCAGGGGCTGCCGGGGCCGGTGCGGCGGGGACCGTCGGAGCGGCTACGGGCTTGGGCGCCTCGACCACGGGAGCCGGGGCAGTCTCAACGGCCGGGCGCTCGAAAGTGATCTGGACGGCGGAATCTGCCATGACCGGCGCGGAGACCAGGCCCTGGACGTCAACGGACGACGCCGGCGCGGAGTCACGTTCGGCCGGTGCGTCGGCTGCATTGGCGGCCATGGCGCCGCTGAGCACCATTCCGGATGCGGCGACGAGGACTGCGGCCTGGCGGCCGATGGTGCCAGCGGTACGGCGTTTGCTGCGAAGGTCGGCGCGTTTGGGCGCACGGGTATTACTGAAAGTCATTAAAGGAGCCTCTCCCAATGCCTGCGAGGTGAGCTGTCGGATTCGGATGGGAGGCACCCGGCCGCACGCTGGCCCGATCATGACGGGGCCGTGCGGCTTCACCCCAAGACCCCTGGAGAACAGCGGGTCAAAAGTGGTTTCCCCGTCTCTGCCGGACGTTGCTGCGAGTTATCCCCACGCCGCGGCAGAGTTAGGCAATCGGCAGGGGAGAGCCTGTCTCGGAAACAACAGGCACCTAACAACGGTAACGGAATGATTACGACAAGTCACATTGGGATAACGCCGGGTGGGTTTCGCGGGGCACAGCGCCCCTGCCGGACGGGGGCTGATTTATCGGCCCCGGGCATAGGATGATGCCATCACCGTTCCCCCGAAGCGGAGGCCCGACCATGAACAGCCCCGAAGGCACCAGGCACTGTGTCGCAATTTGTCAGCTGAGCAATCAGCCGCAGGAGGACTTCAACGTCAACACCGAACTGCTGGTGCTGGAAACCGGGGAGGTTCACGTGTCCACGTGGGACGCCGAGCCCCGCGACGGTGGCTTCGACGTGCACGTCCTGAACGACCGGGTGGACGCCCTCGGCTTTATGGTGATCACCGATTGGGAGTTCTTCGACGAAAAGGCCTACGCCGTCGTGGAGCGGCGGGTGCCGCACCAGGAGAATACCCGCTGATCAGGGGGCTGCCGCACCAGGAGAATGCCCGCTGATCAGGGCCGCCCGGTCAGAATTCCAGCTCCGGCCGGCGCCTGGCCATCTCGGCAAGCACGAGCGTGACCGCGTCGGCGGCAACCGCGGCACCGCCGTCCTCCGTCAGGTTCGGCTCAGCCAGCACCGAGCGGGCGTGGCGCACGAACCGGGACCAATCCCCCGCGCCGGCGCGAAGCCCGCACAGCGGCGACAGCAGGGCTGCGCGGCGCAGCCAGCCATCGGGATCCCGAACCCAACGGTCCAGGACGCTGTCAGCGCGGACCCTGCCGACGACGTCGAGTCCTGCGATCAGGGGGCCGACGACGTCGATGGCGAGCGGATCGACCAGCGCGCCCATCCGCGCGCTCCGCACGAAGCCTTCGATCCGGGTCAGGTCCGTGTTGGTCAGCAGACCGACCCTGGATTGGAGGAGGACGACCGCGGCGAGGCGGCGTTCGAAGACGGGCACCTCCCACAACTCGGAGCTAAGGGCAGCGATCTCATCGTGCGTCAGTCCAGGATGGCGGCGGAGGGCATCGCGGACCGTTCCGCGCACGGCGCCGACGGATGCCCCGTAGAAACGCTGATCGCTCCCGTGCCTCGCCTCGGCTTCCTCGGCGCGGCTCCAAGACGACTCACGTTGGAGTGCCACGTCTATGAATTCACCGGCTTCGCTCATTGGGCTATTCTTTCGCATGTTCCGCGGCCGCTTTTAATGTCGCAGGTGCCCGATAGTCTGATTCCATGGACGGCAAGCAGGGGCCCG